>CAZHZI010000005.1:0-35834 GCA_964536955.1 uncultured Conexibacteraceae bacterium | reverse complement strand
TCAAGGACCTATCGAGCCCCCGGGTGTCGGGGGCACTTGGAGACAGCGCAGCCTAGGCCTCCAGCAGCTTCAGCCAGATCTCGCTGCGGGTGGGGAAGCACGGGACGGCATGGCGCAGACGGTCCAGCGGGACTTCGCCGACCATCGCGATCGTCGCAGCCTGGAGGAAGTCGGCCGTCTCAAAGCCGGTGAAGGTGGCTCCGACGATCGTCTGGCGCGCTTCGTCGATGACGATCCGCGAGGTCCCTCCGGTGTCCTTCCCCACGAAGCTGGCGCCGGCGGTGGAGTCGGTTGGGACGTCGATTGCCCGCGCATCGATCCCCGTCTCCTTCGCCTGCTTGAGCGTCTTGCCCACGGCGGCGACCTGGGGGTCGGTGAATGCGACTCGCGGTGAGCCGAGCGCCTCGGCGATCGCCACGGCCTCCCGCCCGATCACGTTGTCGGCGGCCACCCGCGCTTGGTACTTGCCCATGTGAGTGAGCAAGGCCCGGCCATTGACGTCACCGATCGCGTAGAGCCACGCTCGGCCGCCCACCCGCAGCCGATCGTCGGTCTCGAGGAAGCCGTGCTCTCCCGGCTCGACGCCAGCCGACTCGAGCCCGATCCTCTCGGTGCGCGGCTTGCGTCCCACGGCGACAAGGATCTCCATCGCGGCGACCCGGCCACCGTCGCTCAGCTCGACCACGATCCCCCGGTCGCCCTCGCCGACCCTCTCGACTCTGACCGCGGTGCGCACGTCGACGCCGTGTCCCTCGCGCAGCGCGGCGGCAACCGCCTCCCCGGCGAAGGGCTCCTCTCGTGGCAGCAGCCTTTCCTCGCTTTCGATCAAGGTCACCGCCGTTCCCAAGATCGACCAGGCCTGGGCCAGCTCCGCACCGACCGGCCCGCCACCGAGGACGATCATGCTGGCGGGAATCTCCTTGGAGATGGTCCCCTGACGGTTGTTCCATGCGCGCACCGATTCCAGGCCGTCGATCGGCGGCATCGCCGCCTCGGTTCCGCTGGCCACCACCACTGCGCGTCGGGCGGTCAGCGCGTCGTCGCCGACGATCACCCGCCGCTCGCCGTCCAGCCGTCCCTCGCCGCGGAACAGCTCGATCCCGCGTTTCTCCAGCCATGGCCGCTGCGTCGAGTCGTCGAGGTCGTGGATCACCTCGTCGCGCCGGTCCAGGACCGCCTGGGGGTCGAGGTTGCCTTGAACCGCCTCGGCGGCGCCGGGCACCCGGCGCGCCTCGGCCAGCACCTCGCCGGGCCGCAGCAGAGCCTTCGACGGCATGCACGCGTAGTAGGAGCATTCGCCGCCGACCAACTCCATTTCCACCAGCGCGGTCTTCAGCCCATCCTCGGCCAGACGCCCCGCACAGACCTCCCCCGCGGGCCCTGCTCCCAGCACGATGGCGTCGAACTCGATCTCGCTCACCTTGACGCTCCTACCCTGCACCGTACAATTGAAATGCACCTAGCATGGGGGCGACAGGCTTCGACGTGGTCGATCCGTGCGAACGGTTGCAGGTCGAGGTTGCCGGAGGCCTCGTAAAACACCGGCACCAACCAATACGTGCGGACCATGAGTTCGCCCTCGCCGCTTAGTTAAGAGCTAAGCGATGAGAGTCGGTCCTCCCGCGCCCGCCGGGAGGGGCACCGGCTTCAGAAGCGGGCTAACCCAGGCGGATCGCCCCGTCCGCCGGGGGACACTTCAGAGGGCTTTGTCTTCCGCAGTGCCCGCCGGCGCGGACCCCGGAAGACGAGAGCCAAGCGCCGGCTAAGCCTGTAGACGCCTTTGCACTACGACCACGCACGCCGGTTCGATTCCGGCCGCCTCCACTGTCCACCACGATAAGCACCGCCTCGCGCCACAGACGGCCCCCCGATGCGGGGGGCTGAGCTTAGAAGACGACGGTACGGGCGCTGTCGAGCAGGATTCGGTCGTCGAGGTGCGCCTTGACGGCATGGGCCAGGACCAGGCGCTCGATGTCGCGCCCGATCCGCATCAGGTCGTCGACCTCGTCGCGATGGCTGACCCGGGTTACGTCCTGATCGATGATCGGGCCGGCGTCGAGCGCCTCGGTGACGTAGTGAGCGGTGGCGCCGATCAGCTTCACACCGCGCTCGTGGGCCCTGCGGTAGGGATCGGCACCGACGAATGCCGGCAGGAAGCTGTGATGGATGTTGATCGCCGGCGCGCCGAGGCGCTGTAGGAATCCGGCGGAGAGGATCTGCATATAGCGGGCGAGGACGAGCAGGTCGACCTTGCCACTGAGCAGCTCCAACGCTCGCGCTTCGGCCGCTTCTTTGTTCCCTGCCTCCACCGGCACATGGTGGAAGGGAAGGCCCAGCGAGCTGACTTGCTCGGCGTGGTCGGGATGGTTGGAGACGACGGCGACGACATCGGCGCCCAACTCGCCGCTGCGCCAGCGCCACAGCAGGTCTGAGAGGCAGTGGTCTTCGTGCGAGGCCATGATCGCGACCCGCTTGCGCTCGGTCGACTCGGCGAAGTGATGCTCCATCTCGAGCGGCCCGGCGACCTCCCGCTCGAAGCGGCCGTACAGGGAGGCGCGCTCGTCTTTTGGCGCTGGGTCGAAGACCATCCGCATGAACAGCCGTCCCTCGGCCGTCGAGTGCTGGTCGGCGTCGACGATGTTGAGGCCGGCGTCGGCGAGGAAGCCGCTGACCGCGGCAATCAGTCCCGGTCGGTCCGGGCAGGCGAGGAGCAAGCGCGATGTGGGGTGCTCGGCGATCCGGGGATCATCCCCTTTGACGGACCACTTCGGCTGCACGATCCGCTTCAGGCGTCCGATCGGAGTCCGCGGGCGTGCCTGACTAAGTGACGAATGCATCTTGCGGCGCCCCCTGTGTGACGGCGGTCACCAACCGACGGCGGCATCCCCTCCAGGGTGCCCCGCTTGCTTACGAAACGCACATACATCGTCCCTGTCCTCCTCGCGGCCATCGCTTTTCCGGCGGCGGCCCTCGCCGCGACCGGTGGGGAGGAGAAGCCACGAGTCGGCGTTGCCGACGCCAAGCCGGCGAAGGTCGCCCCTCTCGACCGGCCCGTGCGCCACTTCCACCAAGCGATCCGAGTGGGAGTGCGGAAAATCCGCGCCGCGCAGCGCGCCGAACTGCGCCGCCGCCGCCGCGCAGCCTTCGCCACCTTGCCGGCGGGCGTCTCCCAAGCCACACTCGACTCGATTGCCGCCTGCGAGTCCGGCGGGGATCCGGCCGCGATCTCAGCCGACGGCTCCTACCGGGGCAAGTACCAGTTTGACTACGGCACCTGGGCCTCGGTCGGCGGCAGCGGCGACCCGGCCGCGGCCTCCGAAGCGGAGCAGGACTACCGGGCCGCGCTCCTCTACGCGAGCGCCGGCTCCAGCCCCTGGCCCGTCTGCGGCTAGAGTCAGCGATGTGAGCGGCGAGCGCGTCCCCACCCCCGATCCGCAGGGGCCGACTCGCAAGCCGCCGCCCGAGGCGATCGCCGAGGCGCGCGTTCGCGCGCCGACTCGCGGCAATCGCAAGCTGGAGGGGTTCCTGGGGGCCGTCAACGACGACGAGCAGGTGCGCTCATGGTGGTACATGGCGCAGGTGCACGCCGAGAGGTTGGGGATGTCGGACCACTCCTGGGTCCACGTCCAGATCGTCCTCAACATCGCCCTGCGCCTTCTGCGGCTCCTGGTCAAGGCGGGGGTCGAGCCGGCGATGCTCGCGGATCACGGAATGAAGGCGCGCGATGCCGAGGTGGTGGTCGCCGGCGGCGCGCTCCTGCATGACGTCGGCATGTCCATCCACCGGGCCGACCACGAGGCCTACAGTCTCTTCCTCGCCGGCGGCGCCCTCGACCGTCTGCTCGCCGGCAGCTATCGGCAGCCGGAGCGGACGATCGTCGCCTCGGAGATCCTCCACACGATCATCGGCCACCGGCGCCGCGGCGAGCCCTACACGGTCGAGGCCGGCGTCGTGCGGGTGGCGGATGCGCTTGACATGGCCCAGGGTCGAACCCGCATTCCGCTGGAGGCGGGCCAGGAAGGGATCCACTCGATCTCAGCGGCCGCCGTCGACGAGGTGCGGATCGAGGCCGGGAAAGAGCGGCCGGTGCGGATCGAGATCGAGCTCAACAACTCAGCCGGCATCTTTCAGGTCGACGATCTGCTGGCCACAAAGATCCGCGACACCCCGCTGGAGGGCCGCGTCGAGGTCGTGGCGAAGATCGAAGGAGAGAGCGAGAAACGCTTGCTCAGGGGCTTCCAGCTCGATTAGCCGCTTGACGAGACAAAGGCCGTCAGGCAAGGACGCAGGGAGCGTGGCGTGCTTCGCACGCGAGCGACCGAGGACGCCGCCTGACGGCCTTTGCGGCTTTCAGCTGTAGCGCTCGAGGTCGTAGCGGCGCTGCTCCTTGCGCTTCTCAAGGCGGCCCTGAATCAGCGAGAGGACGATTACGAGGGCGGCGAAGAAGGCGATCACGCCGAAGCAGAAGAAGGTCACCGTCTTGTCCGTGGTCGGCCCGGCCAGGCCCACGCCGTTCTCGGCCAGCGCCGCCGGCGCCGCGACAAGCAGCATCGAGAGCGCTACGCAGAGGGCGGAGGCGAGTCGGAGGCGGCGCGAGGGAGCCTTCACGCGTAGAAATCTAGCGCAGACGGGCGGCGACGACCGCAGCCTTCCAATCCGCAAATAGGGCAGTCGACCTGTGAAAATCTTGTGAAACGCAGGGGCTTCGGTTGACTGCCCTCCGCCGCTGGTGCTTACAATCGAACCGTCTCCGAGGCAGATGCGCTGTCCGTCCAACCGGCGCGGCCAACTTTGAACTCACAACCCCAAACGATCCGGCTTGCGGTAATCGACGACGACAGCGGCTTCCTCACTGTCCTGGCGAAGCGCACCGATGCCGCGGGATGGCAGCAGCGGCAGGTCGCGAGCGCGATTCCGCCCGAGGAGCTGGTGGCGATGAAGCTGAACGCGCTGCTGCTCGATCCCGCCGTGCTGGGCGAGGACGGCTGGGCGTACCTGGAGCGAGTCTGCGGGATGCTGCCCGACCTCGGCGTGATCGTCTGCACCGGCCGCTCCACGGTCGCCCAGCGGGTGCGCGGGCTGCGGCTCGGCGTCGACGACTGGATCAACAAGCCTTGCCATCCGGAAGAGGCGATGGCGCGGATCGAGGCCGTCACTCGCCGTCGCCGCCGCGGCAGTCCGCAGGCCGAGGCCGGCCCTCTCGTCGCCGGAGAGTTGGAGATCCGCGCGGATCAGTTCCAGGCTTTCGTCAGCGCCGACAGCCTCGACCTCACGCGGCGCGAGTTCGAGCTGCTGCAGCTGCTCGCCGAAGCCGAGGGACAGGTCCTCGAGCGAGAGACGATCTATCAGCGAGTGTGGGGGTACGCGATGGCCCACGGTGACCGCTCTGTCGACGTCTTCATCCGCAAGCTGCGGCAGAAGCTGGAGAAGCGCTCCCCCGGCTGGAGCTACATCCACACCCACTTCGGGGTCGGTTACCGCTTCGACCCCGAGTCCGCAGAGGGGAAGGCCAAAAACGGGTTTACAACTTCTTCACATCCGCGATACACGCCCGTAACAAGCTCGTCCAAGCCGGCTGCGACCTTGCGCTGAAGTCGGTCCCCTCCGGGCCGGCATCCGGAGTGAATCGACAATGAAGGAGACAGAGTGACTAGCTCTAAGTGGCTTACGGTCATCGCCTCCGCGTCCGTCCTGGCGGTTGGGGTGGCGGCGTGCGGCAGTGACGACGATTCGACCAGCGGTGGTGGCAGCGACCTGTCCGGCACGATCCGCATTGACGGCTCGAGCACGGTGGCGCCCCTCACCGAGGCGATCGCGGAGCAGTTCCAGGCCGAGAACTCGGGCGTCAAGGTGACCGTCGGCACATCCGGCACCGGCGGTGGCTTCGAGAAGTTCTGCGCCGGCGAGACGGCGATCTCCGACGCCTCCCGGGCGATCGAGTCAGATGAGGTCGCGGCCTGCAAGAAGGGCGGCGTCGACTATGAGGAGGTTCGGGTTGCAACCGACGCCCTCACGGTCGTCGTCAATCCCGACAATCCGGTCACCTGCCTCACGGTCGATCAGCTGAAAGACGTCTGGGGCGCCGACTCAAAGGTCTCCAGCTGGGACCAGATCCCCGGTTTGAAAGAGGACTACAGCGAAGAGCTGCAGCTCTTCGGCCCCGGGACCGACTCCGGCACGTTCGACTACTTCACCGAGGCGATCAACGGCGAGGAGGGCATCTCGCGCAAGGACTACAACAACGTCGGTGAGGACGACAACGCGACCGTCACCGGCGTCGAAGGCGCTCCGGGTGGCATGGGCTACTTCGGCTTCTCCTTCTACCAGGAGAACCAGGATGCGCTGAAGGCGCTCGAGGTCGACAGCGGCAACGGTTGCGTCGCCCCGTCGGTCGAGACCGCTCAGGACGACACCTACACGCCGCTCAGCCGGCCGCTCTTCATCTATCCGAGCGGACAGGCGCTGCAGCAGCCGGAGGTGAAGGCGTTCATCGACTACTACCTCGACAACATCAACGGCATCGCCGAATCGGTCGGCTTCATCCCGCTGACCGAGCCGCAGCTCCAGCAGTCCAAAGACGCGACGGCGAAGCTCGGCTAAGCCTGGCCTGAGGCAACACGCGGTGGAAGCGACCGGCATCGAGGCCATGGAGCCGGCGGGGGGACCTCCCCGCCGGCTCCATGCTTCGAGCCCTCGCCATGGCGAGAAGGTCATTCAGGGCCTGCTCGCCTTCTGCGCGCTTCTCTCAGTCCTCACCACCACGGCAATCATCGTCTCGCTGATCGGGCCGACGATCGGCTTCTTCCAGGTCGTTCCGGTCGGAGACTTCATCTTCGGGACCGACTGGACGCCGCAGTTCGAGCCGCCCAGCTTCGGCGTGCTGGCGATCGTCGTCGGCACGCTCAACGTGACCCTCTGGGGGATGCTGTTCGCGATTCCGATCGGGCTCGGCTCGGCGATCTATCTGAGCGAGTACGCGCGCCCTCGGGTTCGCAAGACGCTGAAGCCGGTGCTCGAGGTCTTGGCCGGCATCCCCACGGTGGCGATTGGCTTCTTCGCGGTCAGCTTCATCCTGCCTGAGATCATCCAACCGCTCTGGCCCGGCGAGTTCCTCGGCGGGGCGGTCGGCAAGCCGTTCATCGCGCTCGCCGCGGGCCTCGGCATCGGGCTGATGATCGTGCCGATCATCGCCTCGATCTCCGAGGATGCGATGTCGGCGGTGCCGCACGGCCTGCGCGAGGGCGCCTACGCGCTCGGCGCGACCAAAGCGAAGGTGGCGATCCGGGTCGTCTTCCCGGCGGCGCTCTCGGGGATCGTCGCCTCGATCGTGCTGGCGATCTCCCGCGCGCTGGGGGAGACGATGATCGTGGTCCTCGCCGCCGGCTCGACGCCGAACCCCACTTTCAACCCGGTTGAGGCGATCCAGGCGATGACCGCCTACATCGCCACTACGGCCACAGGCGACATCTCGACGGGGTCGATCGACTACAAAGCCGTCTTCGCGGTCGGGACGGTCCTCTTTCTGATGACCCTGGTGATGAACATGATCAGCATCAGGCTGGTCCGCAAGTACCGCGAGGTCTACGACTGATGGCGGGACCGGAAGCAGCCGCGCCACGCAGTCGCCTTGCCGTCGCGGGGGCACGTGCGACGACGCTGGCGATGCTGCGCGAGCAGCCGCGCGGGGACGTGATTCGCAACACCCTCTTCGCCGGGGTGCTGCTGCTCGCGGTGCTGATCGCCTTGGCGGGCCTTCTCGCCCTCCTGATCCAGGCGTTTGCACACGGCTCGTCGGCGCTCAGCCCGGACCTCTTCTCGAATCCGCCGTCGACTGCCTTCCCGGATAAAGCCGGCTTTCGCCCGGCGATCATCGGCTCGCTGGAGCTGATCGCGGGGGTGATCCTCTTCGTCGTCCCGGTGGGGATCGGCGCCGCGATCTATCTCGAGGAGTACGCCGACAACACCAAATGGTGGAACCGTCTGGTCGAGATCAACATCCAGAACCTGGCTGCCGTTCCGTCGATCATCTACGGCATTCTCGGGCTCGCGTTCATCGTCCGAGGGCCGCTCGACCTCGGTTTCATTCTCGCCGCTGCCTCGCTCACCCTGGCGCTGCTGGTGCTGCCGATGGTGATCATCGCCGCCCGTGAAGCGATTCGCGCCGTCCCTGACTCGATCCGCCAAGGCTCACTGGCTCTCGGCGCGACCAAATGGCAGACGATTCGCACCCAGGTGCTGCCGTCATCGATCCCTGGGGTCGCGACTGGGGTGATCCTCGCCGTCTCGCGGGCGCTGGGGGAGACCGCGCCGTTGCTGCTGGTCGGTGCGACGGTCTTCGTCACCTTCGATCCGACGCCTTTCTCGCCGGACGGCTACTCCGCCCTGCCGGTGCAGATCTTCAACTACGCGGTGCGCCCGCAGGATGAGTTCCAGGCGCTGGCGGCGGCGGGGATCATCGTCATGCTGGCCGTCCTGCTGGCGATGAACTCGTTTGCGATCTGGCTACGAAATCGTTACGAGCAGAGGTGGTAGGTGGACTACTGTGAGCAAGCGCATGGCACCGGACGAGAGCAGAGCTGAAACCGGCCGCGAGGCACGGGAGGCTGCGGCCGAACGCGCCGGCATCGCGATGCGGCCGGCCTTCCGGCCGGGCTCCGGCAACGCGGCGAAGGAGAAGGTCTTCGAGCTGAAGGGGATCGACGTCCTCTACAGCGGCGTTACCGCGGTAAAGGACATCGGCCTGGACGTGCATCGAAAGGACGTCACCGCCCTGATCGGTCCTTCCGGCTGCGGCAAGAGCACGCTGCTGCGCTGTCTCAACCGGATGAACGACCTGATTCCCGGAGCCGAGGTGCGGGGGGAGTTGCTCTACCACGGCGAGGACCTCTATGGCCCGGATGTCGACCCTGTGCAGGTCCGCAAGTTGATCGGGATGGTCTTCCAGAAGCCGAATCCTTTCCCGAAGTCGATCTACGACAACGTCGCATTCGGTCCGCGGATCCTCGGCAACAAGGACGACCTCGACGCCACCGTCGAGCGCGCGCTGCACGGGGCGGCGCTGTGGGATGAGGTGAAGGACCGCCTCGAGGACAACGCCTTCGGCCTCTCCGGCGGACAGCAACAGCGACTTTGCATCGCCCGCTGCATCGCGGTCGAGCCGGACGTAATCCTCATGGACGAGCCCTGCTCCGCGCTTGACCCGATCTCCACCGGCAAGATCGAGGACCTGATGATCGAGCTGAAGGAGGAGTTCTCGATCGTCATCGTCACCCACAACATGCAGCAAGCGGCGCGGGTCTCCGATCGCACGGCCTTCCTGATGGTCGAGCTGGACGCGACCGAGCAGAATCGCTGGGGGCGCTTGGTCGAGTACGACGAAACCGAGAAGATCTTCACCAACCCCTCCGACTCGCGTACCGAGGACTACGTCTCGGGCAAGGTCGGCTGATGGCTAACCCCGTCCGGGTCCAGTACCAGGAGGAGCTCGAACTGCTGGAGCGCAGCGCTCTGGGCGGGTTGGAGCTGGTCAACGAGGCGCTGGACCGCACGCTGGAGGCGGTTCAGCACCAGGACGTGGAGCTGGCGCAATTGGTGATCGCCGACGACGATCGCATCGACGGTCGTTACCTGGAAGTTCACCAGAGCCTGATTGCCCTGCTCGCCACCCAGTCGCCGGTGGCGACCGACCTGCGGCTGATCTCCGCCCTGCTGCACGTGCTGAAGAACATCGAGCGGATGGGGGACCAGTGCGTGAACGTCTGCAAGCTGATTCCGCTCTCCGGCAACGAGCCGCCGGCCGACGAGGAGATGGTGAGGCGGATTCTGACGATGGGCCGCCAGACTCGAACCCTGATCGGCCAGGCGAAGCGGGCATTCGAGGGGCGCGACGTTGAGATGGCACAGGACCTGGTCCGCCAGGACGACGTCGTCGACAACCTCAACCGGGAATGCTTCCACCTGGCGCTGGAGATCGGTGACGACGCCGACAAACGGGAATGGGCGATGACGATGCTGCTTGCGGCGCGGGCGATCGAGCGGATCGCGGACAACGCGGTGGACATCGGCGAGCAAGTCGCCTTCGTGGTGACGGGACTGTTTCGCGAGTTCGAGGACGCTTCGCACCCAGGGGATTAGGCCTGGGTCCGGTCCCACGCGAGAGGCTCCGAGGTGTTTGGGAGCATTGTGAGTTCCGGGATGCTCTGTGCCGCCATAGATATCGGCTCGAATACGACGCGCGTGCTCGTGGCCGAGCCTCTGGACGGCCAGTTGAAGAAGGTGATGGAGCAGCGGGCCTATACGCGGATCAGCAAGGCGGTCGGCAGCGGCGGGGCGATCGAGGCAGAGAAGATTCGCGAGGTCGCTGAAGTCGTCGCCACACAGGTGAGGTTGGCGCGGGAGCTTGGCGCGGAGGTGATCCGGTCGGTGGCCACGGCCGCGGTGCGCGACGCATCCAATGCGGACGAGGTGGCGAAGGCGATTTCGAAGGCTTCGGAGGTTCCGGTCGACATTCTCAGTGACGAGGAGGAGGGGCGGCTCTCCTTCATCGGCGCCACCAAGACGCTCGGCCATCCGGTCGACGGAACGGTGGCCGTCGTCGACGTCGGAGGAGGCTCGACCGAGGTGATCCTCGGGACGGTGCCCGGGGGGGTGGAGAGCGTGCGCTCCTGGAAGATCGGCTCCGGCGTGCTGGCCGACGAGTTGATCGCCTCCGACCCGCCTTCGGCCGCGGAGGTCCGCAAGGTTCGCGACCGCATCGATGACCTGTTCGAAGGGGTCGAGATCGACCCTCCCACCCAGGCGGTCGCGGTCGGCGGCAGCGCAACTTCGCTGCGGCGCCTGGTCGGCGCGGTGCTCGAGTACGAGACGCTGGAGCGGGGGATTCGGGTGCTGTGCGGCGACCCCGCGGCGGAGGTGGCGCGGCGCTTCGAGCTCGATCCCCAACGCGTGCGCATCCTGCCGACCGGTGTCCTGGTGCTTGAGAAGGTCTCCGGACTGCTCGGGCAGCCGTTGCAGATCGGCAAGGGGGGCCTGCGTGAGGGGATCATCCTCGACCTGCTGAATGGCAACGCAAATGGCTCCTCGCCCGAACGGCTCCTGGCTTAGACGGACCGGCTAGGCGTGCGCAGCCGCGCAGCTGTTATCCGAATCTTCTCCATTTCGACACAAGCGATTCACCGCTTCGCCGGCACGTGGGGGGATGGTTTGGGGCGATGCTGGCCGCGTCGCACACTTCCCCTTCTTCGAAGGAAGTCCATCGGGTAGCGAACCTGGAGATTCGCCCCGCCGAGCTGCAGGTGTTGGTCGGCGGGCAGCGGGCGGGGCTGACCGTGCGGGAGTTCGAGTTGTTTTTCGTGCTCAGCGAACGACTGGACGGCGTCGTGCAGCGGCCGGAGATCTACGAGCTGATGTGGAGTGGCAAGATGCCGAGACGCGACCGTTCCGTCGACGTGCTCGTGCGCAAGGTGCGTGGCAAGCTCGAGCTGGTCGCGCCGGACTGGCGCTACATCCACACCCATTTCGGGATCGGCTACCGGTTCTCGCCCGAGCGGATCGGTAGCCGTCGCATATGAGGCCGTCACTCGAAGTTCACATCCCGTTTCCACTGGTCATGAGTTTCCCCTGCCAATCGCGAAGCTGGGATAAACAGCTCGCCGCTGGCTACCGGGTGGCCTCCGACGGCAGATCGGCGAGCACCGGCCCGCCAGCCGTCGCTCAGGCGGCCTGAGCGCTCGAATATGCCCACGATGCCTCAGTACGATGGCCCGATCGACGATCCTGGGCTCTACTTCAACCGCGAGCTTTCCTGGCTCGATTTCAACCAGCGAGTGCTGGAGCTGGCAGAGGATGGCGACGTGCCGCTCCTGGAGCGGATGCGGTTCTGCGCGATCTATGCCTCCAACCTCGACGAGTTCTTCATGGTCCGAGTCGCGGGCCTCTTCGACCAGCTCGATGCGGGGATCGACGCGCGTGGCCCTGACGGCCTCGCCCCCGGCCCGCAGATCGACGCGATACAGGCACGTGTGCTGGAACTCGATCGCCGCCTGCATTCCTGCTTCAACGGGACCCTGCGCCCCGCCCTCGAAGAGGAAGGCATCCGAATCGTGTCCCTGGGGACGGCAAGCCCCGAGGAGCGGCGTGAGATCGACATCCGCTTCCACGAGCAGGTCTTTCCCGCGCTGACGCCGCTGGTGATCGGCCTCGGGCGCCCATTCCCCTACATCTCAAACCTTTCGCTCAGCCTCGGCGTGCTGCTGCACGACCCCGACAGCGACGCCGAGATCATCGCCCGCGTCAAGGTGCCGAAGGAGCTGCTCCGCCGCTTCCTGCCGGTTGGCGAGGACGGCAAGTCCCTGGTGCCGCTGGAGGAGGTGATCGCCGCCAATCTCGACGCGTTGTTCCCGGGCACCGAGGTGATCGACCATGGCTACTTCCGCGTTACCCGGGACGCCGACTTCACGATCAGCGATGAGGCGGACGATCTTCTGCAGGCCGTCCAGGACGAGATCCGCCGCCGCCGCTTCGGCGAGGTCGTCCGGCTGGAGATCGCGTCCGGGATGAACCCGAAGCTGCGCGCGCAGCTGATCGAGGCCCTGCGGCTGGAGGATCGCGAGGTCTACGACGTCGACGGGCTGATCGATTTGGCCGACCTCACCGACATCGCCGACGTTCCCGGCCATGCGCAGCTGCGCTATCCATCATGGACCCCGGTAACCCAGCCTCGCCTGCAGGGCGAGGACGACGAGCCGGTGGACATGTTCGCGGCGATCCGGCACGGCGACCTGCTCGTCCACCATCCCTATGACTCCTTCGTCACGTCTGTGGAGCGCTTCGTCGAGCAGGCGGTCGCCGACCCCGACGTGCTGGCGATCAAGCACACCGTGTATCGCACCAGCGACGACTCGCCGCTGGTGCCCTGCCTGATTCGAGCCTCGGAGCGTGGCAAGCAGGCGGTCTGCATGGTCGAGCTGAAAGCGCGCTTCGATGAGGAGGCCAACATCCACTGGGCGAAGTCCCTGGAGGAAGCGGGCGTCCACGTCGTATACGGCATCCCTGGCCTCAAGACGCATGTGAAGGCGATCGTGGTCGCTCGCCGGGAGGGGGACCGGGTGCGTGAGTACGTCCACATCGCGACCGGCAACTACCACCCGAAGACGGCACGCCTCTACACCGACTTTGGACTCTTCACCGCCGACGCCGAGATCGGCGCCGACGTCGCCGAGATGTTCAACTTCCTCACCGGCTACGGGCGGCCCGCGGAGTACCGCAAGGTGCTCGTCTCGCCGACCACGATGCGCGACCGCATCATCGAGGAGATCGAGCGAACCACCGAGGCTCACCGGGCCGGGGAGGATGCCCGAATCGCGCTGAAGATGAACTCGCTGGCCGACGCCCGTTGCATTCAGGCCCTCTACGAAGCCTCACGGGCAGGAGTGAGGGTCGACCTCAACGTGCGCGGCATCTGCTGCCTGCGCCCCGGGGTGCCGGGGGTTTCGGAGAACATCCGCGTTGTCTCGATCGTCGGCCGCTTCCTCGAGCACTCGCGCATCTACACCTTCCAGCGCGGTGAGGAGATGCGACTGCTGATGGGCTCGGCGGACCTGATGCCGCGCAATCTCGACAGCCGGGTGGAGCTGGTCGCGCCGGTCGAGGATCCGGCGCTCCGGGTCGAGCTGCTCGACGTGCTGGAGCGCTGCTTCGCCGAGAACGCGAACGCCTGGGAATTGGAGGCCGACGGCGCTTGGAGGCGGCTGAGCTCTCCCGAGGGGGAGCGGCGCTCGATCCAGGAGGAGCTGCGGGAGCGCCACGCGGCGCGCGCCGGCGAGTTGGCCGCGGCGGCTGGCTGAGGCGACCGTGGACGCCAATCGAATCCTGCACGACGACTAGGATTGCCCGGTGGCTCGCCTCTCCCTCCTGCCCCGCGATCGCACCTTCTTCGATCTCTTCATCGAGGCGGGGCAGAACACCGTCCAGGCCTCTCGTCTGCTCGACCAGATGATGAACTCGTGGCCCGAAGATGGCGGGCTGTCGCGGGAGATTCTCAAGGCCGAGCAGGAGGGCGATCGGATCACCCACGACATCGTCCAGCGCCTCAACTCGACCTTCGTGACGCCAATCGACAGGGAGGACATCTACGGGCTGGCGACCCGGATGGACGACATCGTCGACTACACGGAGGAGGCGGCCGATTTCCTCGGCCTCTACAAGATCGAGGCGCCGATGGCGCAGGCGCAGGCCCTGACCAAGGTCCTGGTGGACGCCTGCGAGCAACTGGCCGAAGGACTCGAGCACCTGCGCGACTTCAAGGACCTTGACAAATACTGGATCGAGATCCACAGGCTTGAGAACGAGGGCGACCGGATCTCCCGCGACGCCGTCGCCTCGCTGTTCTCCAACGGGATCGACCCGATGGTCGTGATCCGCTGGAAGGACATGTTCGCGGTGCTCGAGAACGCGATCGACGCGACCGAGACCGTGGCTCAGATTCTCGAGGGAATCGTCATCAAGAACTCGTGAGCTCCGACGTCATCCTCGTCATCGTGGTGGGCACGGCGCTCGCCTTCGACTTCACCAACGGTTTCCATGACACCGCCAATGTCGTCGCCACCTCGATTTCCACCGGCGCGGCGCGCCCGCAGGTGGCGATCGGGTTCGCGGCGCTGCTCAACTTCGTCGGCGCGTTCATCTCGATCTCGGTGGCGGCGACGGTCGCCAACGACGTCGTCAACGCCGCGGTGATTACGCCGACGATCGTCTTCGCCGGCCTGATCGGCGCGATCGCCTGGAACCTCGCCACCTGGTGGTTCGGCCTGCCCTCCAGCTCGTCGCATGCCCTGATCGGAGGGGTGGTGGGCTCGGCGGTGGCGGCGGTCGGGCTCGACGCGGTGTTGGCCGACGGATTGGTCGGCAAGGTGCTCGTTCCGGCGGTCATCGCCCCGGTCCTGGCCTTTCTCGTCGCCGGGGCGTCGATCGCGCTGATCTACCGGGTGGTCGGCAAGCAGCGGCCGGGAACGGTGACGCGCGGCTTCCGCTACGGCCAGATCGTCTCCGGAGGATTGCTTGCCTTGGCGCACGGCACCAACGACGCACAGAAGACGATGGGGGTGATCACGCTGGCCCTGGTCGCCAACGGCACACTGGGGGCGAACGCAGACCCACCGTTCTGGGTGATCGCCTCGGCCGCGACGGCAATCGCGCTGGGAACCTACAGCGGCGGTTGGCGCATCATCCGCACCACCGGGACGCGGATCATCAAGATGGACGCGGCGCAGGGGTTTTCGGCCCAGGGCGCGGGGTCGGCGGTGATCCTCGCCTCGACGCACTTTGGGTTTCCCCTCTCAACCACACACGTGATCAACGGCGGGGTGATGGGGGCGGGGGCCGCCAAGCGAGTCTCCGCGGTGCGCTGGGGCGTGGCGGGCAACATCGTGGTCGCCTGGCTGCTGACCTTGCCCGCGGCGGCGGGGATCGGGGCGGCGGTCTATGGGGTCACACGGATCTTCGGCACCGGGGCGTTGGGGCCGGTGCTGGTAACGCTGGTCGCGCTTGTGCTGGTGGCCGCCGCCTTCGCGCGCCGTTCCCAGCAGGGCGCCCCCGTACCCGCCGGTTGACATGGCGGTGGTCATCGAAAGCAAGGAGCTCCTGCAGACCGTAATCGCGTCAGTGGTCGCCGGAGTCGGGATGACCTTCGTCTTCTCAGTGGCGATCTGGGGCGTGGCGCGCTTCGCCGACCTCAGCCGCAACGAGCGCCCAGTGGCAGCCGGCGCCGCGGCTGCGGTGGCTATCGTGGCCCTGCTCGTCTCACTCGCCGGGATCGCGCTGGGAATCTTCGTCATGACGAGCAACTAGCGACGTAAGATTTCGACTGTGCGAACGCTCCGTAACGTCGCCATCGTCATGGTGCTCGCCTTTGCGGTCGCCTTCGCTCCGGCGGGAGGCAACGCGGCGGAGGCGGTGCTGACCGCGCTCACGATGGGGTTTCTGGCCGCGCTCGCCTGGATGGTCTACACGCTGAGCCGCCAGAACCAGCTGACGCTGGCCACCTTGACCGATGGGCGACGGGCGATCCTCTACGCGGCGGTGGGGCTGATCGCGCTGCTTGTCGCCGGCGCCGATGAGATGTTCTCGACCGGCGGCGGCACGCTGGTCTGGATTCTGCTGCTCGGAGCATCCATAGCGGCGATCTGGCGCATCTGGGTCGAAGCCAACACCTACTGAGGGGGCGTCGAGTCGGCACGAGCTCATGACGCTTTTTTCCGCCTGAGCGCGTAACGGGCGCGCCTCGGGCTGAGACGGTCTGTGGGTGCCGCCCCAGCCCGCCAGCAAGCCGTTTCACGGGGAGGACGGCACCGCCTCGGTCGAGTTGATCGCGGTTGTCCCGTTCCTGCTGCTTGCGGTCCTGGTGGCGGCACAGATCGCGATCGCCGGCCACGCGCTGTGGTCGGCCGGCCTTGCGGCTCGAGCCGGCGCGAGGGCGGCGCTGGTCGGCGGCGAAGCAGCAGCGGTGGCGCGGAGGGCGCTGCCTCCGTCGATGCGGGACGGGTCGACGGTCGACGACTCGGGCGAGGTCTCGGTGCGGGTGACTGTCCCCCGGCTCCTGCCGGCGTTGCCGAGGATGACGGTGGAAGCGAGGACGGCGTTGGAGCAGGGCGATGGATAACGAACGCGGTCAGGCGTCGATCGAACTCGTCGCGGGGCTCCCTGCGCTGCTGCTTGCCGGACTTCTCTCGCTGCAGCTGCTTGCGGTGGGCTATGCGCTGACTCTCGCCGATGGCGCTGTCGAAGCGGGGGCGCTGGCGCTTGCCGCCGGCCAGTCCGCAAAGAGCGCCGCCCGCGACGCGCTGCCGGGCTGGGCAAGGGACGACGTCAACGTCTCCGTGAGCGGTGGCCGCGTCACTGTGCGGCTGCGGCCGCCGTCGCCGCTGCACAGCGTTGCCGAGCGCCTCGCGATCACCACCTCCGCCGCGGTGAGGCCGGACGGCCCCCTGCCGTGACCGTCTTCACCCTCAGGAAGGGAGGAGTCTTCGATGCCGAGGGCGGGCCGCGGGTGCTGGTCACGAAGGTCGGCGGCGCCGAGGGCTCGCGGGCAGCCGCGGCGGCGCTTGCCTGCGCGGGGGCCGAATCCGACCGCGCGAGTCTGCTGGTCGAGCTGGCTGGCGCCCCATCGCCCCGCCCGACGCTTGTCGCCTCGACAGCGGCCCGGCAGCTGGAAGAGAGGCTGGCCGTCCATCTGCCTGAGGCGGGCGTCGCCTCTCGTGGCCAGATCTGTTTGCTGACGGCGTCGCCCGACTCCCGCGGGATCGAAGCCGCCCGAGCGGCGGCGACCGTTGCGCGGGGCTCGGCCAGCGTGTTGCACCTTCCTCCGCGCCTCCTCCAGGAAGCGCTTGAGGACGACAGCCTTCGCCCGTCCGGCGCGCTCCTCCGCGCCGATCTGAGCGAGGATCGGGCCCTCACCGCGCTGGCGGTGCGTGACCTGCAGGAGAGGGGGCTGCACGCCGCGGTGCTGAAGCGCCCGCTCGGTTGGGTGGCCTCTCGGCGGGCCCTCGCCGGCGCCCTGCCACCCCGGGGCGGTGGCCTACCTCCGCGGCTGCGGGCTCGGCTCCTGGAGGAATGCGGGCAGGCGCTGCCGCTGGTCCTGGGGGCCGCGTTCGCTCTGATCCTGGCGGCGCTGGCGCTGGTCTCCATCGCCGGCGCGATCACCGGCAAGGGACGGGTGCAGCGGGCGGCCGATCTGATCGCGATCTCCGCCGCGCGCTCGATGCGCGATGACCTGCCGCGGCTGCTGTCCCCGTCGACCCTCCCGAACGGCCTGCCCAATCCGCTGCACCTGGAGAAGCCCGGCTACCTCCTTCGGGCGCGAACGGCGGCGCTTCAGGCGGCGAAAGCAAATGGCGTCTCGGCCGCCCGCCTGCGGGTTTCCTTTCCGGACCGGTCGACCTTCGCACCCGTTCGCGCCAGGGCGTCGGTCATGGCCGATGTGGCCGTCGGCGAGGGGCAAGCGCAGACGGAAGCCTCCGCTGTCGCAGAGGCAGGGGCGCCGGCGGGCGGGGTGGGCGGGGCGCCGACGATGGCGAGCGGCGGCGGCTACAGCGGCCCGCTCCTCTATCGCCAGGGGGAGGGGATGCGCCCCGATGTCGCGGAGGCGTTCGATCGAATGGCGGCGGCGTCGTCGCGCGACGGCATCTCGCTGGTGGTCAACTCAGGCTTTCGCTCCGACGCCGAGCAGGCGCAGCTCTTCGCCGCCAATCCCGACCCGCAGTGGGTGGCGCCCCCCGGCCAGTCGCTGCACCGTTGCGCGACGGAGCTCGATCTCGGCCCAGACTCCGCCTACGGTTGGCTGGCGACCAACGCCGCCAGGTTCGGCTTCCTGCAGCGCTACTCGTGGGAGGCCTGGCACTACGGCTACGCGCAGGGCCCGCCGCCCTGCTCCCAGGCCGGCAACATGGTCGGGGCCGGCGGGGGAGACGGGGCGGCTTCGGGTGTCGGTGGTCTGCCGTCGTTTGTTCCCACCCGCTTTCGGACGCCGCTGCTGGCAGCGGCGGCGCGCTGGAACGTGTCGGCCGCACTGCTCGCCGCGCAGCTGATGGCCGAGTCGAACTTCAACCCTTTCGCGATCTCGTCGGCCGGCGCCCAGGGCATTGCCCAGTTCATTCCCTCGACCGCCGCCGCCTACGGATTGCACGATCCCTTCGATCCGGTTGCGGCAATCGATGCCCAGGCCCACCTGATGTCGGACCTGCTCCGCCAGCTCGGCTCGCCGACGCTGGCCCTGGCCGCCTACAACGCCGGCCCGGCCCCGGTGCAGGCCTGCGACTGCGTCCCCTCGATTCCAGAGACGACCGCCTACGTCAGCCGCATCCTCGCGCTCCTGGGCGGCGCCGGCGCGCTCGTCGTGCCGAGCTTCGAAGTCCGGCTCGTCGCCTAACGCACCGCTTCGACGTCAATAGACTGCGCCGCGATGGCTTCGGTCGAGGTACAGGGCATCGAGGGGATGCAATCGCTGCTCGGGCAGGAGATCGGCCCAAGCGAGTGGCGGACCGTCGCCCAGCGGGACATCGACGCCTTCGCCGAGCTCTCAGGCGACGATCAGTGGATCCACGTCGACGTCGAGCGGGCCAAGGCGGAGAGCCCGTTTGGCACGACGATCGCCCACGGCAATCTCACCCTCTCCCTGGTCGACGGCTTTCGAAAGGAGCTGATCTCCTCCAGCGGCTTCACCCTCGGCGTCAACTACGGCTGGAAGAGGGCGAGGTTGGTGTGGGGCGGCAGCGAAACTCCGTTGGTTCCTGAAACGCTCTTGCGCACTCGTGGGTATGTATGCTCCCGCGCAGGTTGAGGGGCATGGGAGCGTAGGCTTGCGGCCGGTTCCCACGGCAGAAGGCAGATAAGGGAGGCGGAGTGATGGCCGGTACATACGGCGGCAGGTTTTCTATGCGTAATGGGCCGGCAATGTTCAGACGGGCTGCGGTGGTCTGTCTGCTCGCACTGCTGACGCTGGCAGTTGGCCAACCAGTCGGCGGTCCGCCGCAGGCACACGCGGCCGACCCGATCCAGGTGAGCACGATCAGCGCGGGCTACTTCCATACCTGCGCGATCCGAACCTCCGGCCAGGCGGTTTGCTGGGGGGGCAACGGATTCGGCCAGCTCGGCGACGGCACCGAAGAACAGCGCGTCACCCCGACCAACGTCAGCGGCCTCACCGACGCCGTCTCGATCAGCGCGGGCTACAACCACACCTGCGCGATCCGAACCTCCGGCCAGGCGGTCTGCTGGGGATACAACGAATTCGGCCAGCTCGGCGACGGCACCGAAGAACCCCGCCTTCCCCCGACCAATGTCAGCGGCCTGGGCGACGCCGTCGCGATCAGCGCCAGCATCGACAGCACCTGTGCGATCCGAACCTCCGGCCAGGCCGTCTGTTGGGGGGGAAACCCAGACGGCCAGCTCGGCGACGGCACCGAAGAAGACCGGCTCACCCCGACTAATGTCAGCGGCCTGGGCGACGCCGTCGCGATCAGCATCGGCCCCGGAAGTACCTGCGCGATCCGCGAATCCGGCCAGGCGGTCTGCTGGGGGTCGAACGGAAACGGCCAGCTCGGCGACGGCACCGAAACCAAGCGCCTCACCCCGACCAACGTCAGCGGCCTCACCGACGCCGTCGCGATCAGCGTTGGCACCTTCCACACCTGCGCGATCCGCGAATCCGGCCAGGCGGTCTGCTGGGGGGAGAACTTCGGTCAGCTCGGCGACGGCACCGAAACCACGCGCCTCACCCCGACCAATGTCAGCGGCCTGGGCGACGCAGCGGCAATCGATGCCGGCAGCACTCACACCTGCGCGATCCGCGAATCCGGCCAGGGGGTCTGCTGGGGGCAGAACGGAGACGGCCGGCTCGGCGACGGCACCGAAACCAAGCGCCTCATCCCGACCAGCGTCAGCGGCCTGACCGACGCCGCCGCGATCAGCGCTGGCACCTCCCACACCTGCGCGATCCGCGAATCCGGCCAGGCGGTCTGCTGGGGGTTGAACGCAAGCGGCCAGCTCGGCGACGGCACCGACGAAGACCGCCTCACCCCCGTCACGGTCCTTGACGGCAGCTCACCGCCACCGACCGAAACCTGCGCCACCAATTCCGCGCTGTGCCTCCCTCCGGTGGAGCAGCCTGTAACGCCTGCGACGTCTGCGTCTCAGCCGCCGACGACGGTAGGCTCGAAACCGGATGCGGCGGCGCGGCAGCGGTGCATCGCCAAGGCTAACGCCGGTTTCCGGAAAGCTAAGAAAGCTGCGAGTCGCAAGAAGGGCAAAGCGCGCGCCAAGGCGATCAAAGCAGCCCGTCAGGCGAAGAATCGCAAGGTCGCTAGATGCAAGGGGTAAGCGTCGTAGGTGCGATCATCGCCGGGGCGTAGGTCGCTGCGCGGTTTGTCAAGAGGATGGCGACTCGGCAAAGGCGGTTATAGCCGCTCGACTGCGACCAAAATCGGCCCAAACAATTCCAACAACGTCGAGGGGTTGATGGAATTGTTCTCGCGGTCGTCGTCGGACAATTCATACGACTGGAATCGCATCAGGTTTCCCGCCCCGGTGCCGGTCGATAGCAACGTTCGGGGCCGCGCCGAAGTTGTCTCGATCGATGAGAAGGGCGGCGGCTGGTACGAGGTAGTCACCCGCTTCACCCTCGAGGTCGAGGGCAACGAGAAGCCGTGCTTCGTGGGCGACTCGGTCACCCGCGTGATGGCACCCGCCGGCTGACCGGCGCGATCCTCGGGTCGGCCACGGATTGAAGTCAATGGCCTATCGAGACTCCTACCTCTGGCAACTTCGACAAGCCGTGGGCCACGAGCTCGTCCTAATGCCAGGGGCGATGGTTGCCGTACAGCAAGACGATCAGCGTGTGCTTCTGACCAAACGGACCGACGATGGAACTTGGTGCCTTCCGGCAGGCGCCGCGGAGCCAGGTGGAAGTTTCGCCCGGACGGCAATCAATGAGCTTGCCGAGGAGACCGGGATCGAGGTCTCGGAAGGAGACCTGATTCCGTTTGGCTGTCTCTCTGAGGCCGAGGCGCACACGATCCACTACCCCAACGGCGATGTCACGCATTGCTTCGCTCTGTGCTTCCTGGCGAGAAGCTGGGAGGGACACCCTCGCCCCGACCAGGACGAGTCGACCGAGGCGAAGTTCGTCGACCTGAATGTGCTCCCCGAACCGCTGCATTCTCCAACCGGGCACGCGCTCGAGCTGCTGGCGGCATTTCTGCGCTCAGGCTTGTTCCAGGTGCGCTGATCTTTGCGTTGTGACCTAGCCGCGAACGACTAGAGGCTTGATGCGGGTTATCGCCCGTCATAGGCGGCAAGCGCCCGCGGCGGGCGGCCGATCAGGGTGTTGACGTAGACGCCGAGGGTGAGCGCGAGGAGTCGTTGGGCGATGCGTTGGAGGAGTCCACCGAGCGTCTTGGCGAGGTGGGTCTCCAGTCGCATCTGGCGCTTGAGGTTGGAGAACACCGACTCGATCACCAAGCGGATGCGGGCCTTGGCCACCTCGGCGGGTGGACGCTTGCCGAGGCGGTGCTTGTCGGGTGTGACCAGCTCGACGTCGACCAGCTCCATCGAGGAGAGGTACTCCCTTCCCCAAAAGCCACCGTCGGCGAACAGCAAAGCGCCGGCCTGCCCGGCGGCGAGTTCAAGCGCGCATTCGCGCTCCTGACCGGTCTTGGGACCAACGAGGTCATAACCGACCGGGACGCCCTTGGCATCGCAGAACAGCACCAGGCGCATGCCCCAGACGAACTGGCTCTTGGAGGGGCAATAGCCGAAGCTCGCGTGTCCGGCGAAGGCGCTGTGGGAAGCGCAGCCGGGGTAGTTGGCGCAGCTGATCAACGTCCCGTCGACCAACCGGACGCGGCCTTCGGCCAAGAGCTCGGCGACCATCATCTGCACGGCGCTGATCTGCGGTGTCAGGCGGCGCAGGCGGCGGTTGAACTGCGACTGGCCGGGTAGCTCGGGGAAGAAGCCGGGCAAGAGCCGGCCGATGATCCCCAGGAACTGGCGATCGGAGGGGATGCCGACGATCGCTGGGCGACCGCGAGGGCGATCAGCTCGGAGTCGGTGGTCTTACCAGCGGGTCCGCTGCGAGGGATCGAGAGCCCCTCCGCGAACACGTAGGCTGCGATAACAAGGGTCTCCAGCGATGCTGTCATCTCGTGCTCCAATCACGAGGTTGCAGGGCTGGAGGCCCTTTCTTTATGGCAGACGGTTACTCCTGCTCGCGGGGGGAACCCGCATCAAGCCTCTAGCCGTCGGCCTCGTGGTGATAGATGACGCGCACGGTCTCCATTCGATCCTCCACGTCAGAGCAGCTTTCGGGCCTCGTCCTCGGCAAGTCCAATGTCCCTGACGAGGACCGGATTCAGTCACGCTTCGCGTAGTTGCCGATCTCGCCGAAGTCGACCATCACGCACGCCTCGGGGCCGGGAACTTCGGCATCGTGGCCTGGGGGGATGGCGAACACGTCACCGGCCTTGACCTCGGCCTCCGTGCCATCGTCCATGAAGATGCGCATGCTGCCTGAAAGCACGTAGCCGAAATGAGCCGCCTGACATGAGTCGGTCCCGGCGATTGGCTTGACGTTCTCCGACCACTTCCAGCCTGGCTCAAAGGTGCCTTCAGCGACCGCGTGGCCGGCAAGCTGAACGACCTTTGCCTGGCCGTTCCCCTCAAACGGGCGGGTCTCGTCGGGAGAGTCGAAGTTTTTGACTTCAGCTGCCATGGGATTCCTCCATCGGTTGGGCGTATCGTGACCGTACACCCGCTGTTGCGCTGAGACAACCGCGATCCTTGGGATTAGCAGGACCCACCGCTAGGGACCAGGCCAACGGGGATCGTGTCGAACAATTCATATAACGCCAACAAGATCCGCTTCCCCGCACCGGTCCCCGTCGACTCCAAGGTCCGCGCCAAAGCCGAGGTCGTCTCCGTAGACGAGGTCGGTGGCGGCTGGTGGCAGGTCGTCACCCGCTTCACCCTCGCGGTCGAGGGCAACGAGAAGTCCTGCTTCGTCGGGGATTCCGTCACCCGGGTGACGGCGCCCGCCGCGTGACCGGCTTTCCGGATACTCGCAACTGAGGCTCAGGATGTTCGGAGAGGGAAGTGGCTCGAGATGGCGCTTCTCATCGGCATCAGGCCAGCCGAGTCCCGCTAGCGGTCTGCCGCGTTTGCGAGGGTCCGGCGCACGGCCTCCAACGGGACCATGAGCGTCAACGGCTCCGCGCTCGCCGGCTGGAACCCAAAACGCGCATAGAACCCGGCGGCTTCCTCGTCAAGGGCGTGGACGAGGACGGCGCGCATGGCGACCGAGCGCGAGGCGCGGTCGGTACGCCGCAAGGCGTCGAGGAGGAGGCTTCGCCCAAGTCCGGCGCCCTGCTCAGAGTGATCGACCGCGAGGCGGGCGATCAGGCAGACGGGGATCGGGAAGTGCTTGGAAGCACCGCGCCGGACGCCACTCGTCGTCTCGGCGTGCTCGACCTCAGAGGCGACGAGCGTGTAGTAGCCGACCACTTCGGCCGCTCCCTGCCGGCAGACGACGAAGGTCCGGGCACTGTCACGGCGCTGGCCCTGCTTGGCATAGGCGCGCAACCAGCGGTCGAGCTGCTCGCGACCGCACTCGAAGCGATCGATCTGGTGGCGCGGTTCGAGCGGCTCGACCGCCCTGAAGCGGGCGCTCAACCGCCCAGGACGCTGGGGCGCTTCGTAAGAGCGCCGAGGCCGGCCTCGAAGGAAGCAGGATCGTCAAGCGCCGCCAGGAAGCGGCCAGCCTCGTGAGGGTCGAGCGCTACGCTCGTATGCTCGGCCAGCACCTGCTCGGCCTCGCGGCGCGCCGCCTGGCGAACGAACTCGCTGAGCGTCTGGCCGCGGGCAGCTGCGGCAGCATGCTCCAGGTCTCGCTCCTCGTCGGTCATCCGGATCTCGATCCGGCGCGTCTTGGCACTGGCCGTGGGCTCCATGGCCAGAATGTACGGCTTTTGTCCGGACAAAGCAAGTACTTACTCGACGCTGCCAAGCGAAATCGTAATCGGTGGCAGCTACTGCGATTTGGCGGTTACACGGTCAGGGGACCGGGCTGGAGTACGTCGGGGTCATGTCCGGGCTGAACCTTCAGGCCGGCATCGCGCAGCTTGCGGAGCCGCTCGGCGGACCGGGCCTGCGCCTCGCGATCGTCGGCGAAGACCGGAAACCGGTGGTCGTCGAGGCCACTGGCGAAGTACGCGACGTCGGCGCCGAGGACGAGGTCTCCGATCCGGACCGACTGGTGGCCGGCGGTGTGCCCGGGAGTGCTGAGGAGCTCGATCGAGCCGTCGCCGAGGAGGTCGTAGTCGCCATCGAGGAGCCGGAGGTCGGCCGGGGCGTCGGCGTAGTCGCGAGGCAGGAAGAAGTTGCGCTCGACCGCGGCGCGATCGTGCCCAGCCTCCCATTCCGCGCGCTGGACGACGACCGGTACCGAGGCAGGGATCAGAGGCAGGCCGCCGGCATGATCGAAATGCATGTGGGTGAGCACCACCAGGGTCACGGTCGTGAGGTCGACCTGCTCGGCGATCGACGCCTCTTGCTCCAGCCGAAAGAGGCCGAGTGCGCCGGGCCGACCGTAGTAAGCGTCCGGATCGGCCACGGCGGCCGGGTGCAACCCGGTGTCGATGAGGATGCGCTCCGTCTCGGTCTCGACCAGATAGGCGGGCACTGGGAAGCGGATCGGCCGCTCAGGCTCCTCGTCGCCCTGGCGCCAGATACCCGCGGCCGCGGTCATCCAGCCGACGTTCAGCATGGTGATCCGCAATTTCGCTTTCCTAACGCGTCGTCACCCGTGAGGGCCAGTTCGACAGAGAAGCCGGAGTGGCGGCGACCGACAGGATCCCTCGCCAGGGCCCGTTCGTCAGTTGACGGTCAGCGTGCCTTTCATGCCGGCCTCTTCATGACCCGGCACCGTGCAGTAGAAGGTGTAGGCCCCTGGTTTCACGTTCTCAAGGACGAGGGTGGTCGAGTCCTGGGCGATCAGGTCGGAGACGCCGAGCTCTTCGCCGCCGGAGTCTTCGACGGCGACGTCGTGAGTGATGGAGGCCGGGTTGTCGAATGCGATGGTCAGATTGCCCGCCTTGGCGGAAAGCGTGTCGGTCGTGAACGCGAGCTGGCCATCCGGATCGGCCGCGAGGCTGATCGTCTCTCCCCCGGCCGGGGCCTTATTGCCGCCGGTTGCCGCTCCCCCTGTCGCGGCACCGTTCGCGGCCGCTCCGGAGGTTGTGGTTGCGCCGTTGTCGTCGTCGTCGCCTCCGCAGGCGACCAGGGCAACCGAGGCGAGTGCGAGAGCGAGAAATGCGGCGACCTTCTTCATGGGGGGTCCTTTCCGGTGTGAGCCAGGCTGTGGAGACTGTAACCCTCGGTACGGAGGACGCGCAAGCGAAGTTCACTCGCCGCCGAACTGCGGCTTGTCGCCGCCGAAGAACGCAGCCACTCCGGCCTTCAGGTCTGCGGTCGCCATGCTGTCGGCGATCCCGTGTCGCTCGAGCTGGAGGTGCGCGGTGAGGGTGTTCTCGATGCTCTGCCCCACCAGCCATTTCGACATGCGCACGTAGTAAGGCGCTTTCGCCCCCAGCTCCTCGGCTTTGGCGCGCGCCCGGCCCATCAGCTCGTCCGGCGCGACGACCTCGGCGACCAGCTTCTCGGCCAACGCTTCCCCGGCGCTCATATTTGGGTCGTTGAGGAGAAGTTCCAGCGCCCGGCTGGGCCCGACGACCCGCGGCAGGAAGTAGGTCATGCCCCCGTCCGGTGAGGCGCCGATCCGCCCGTAGGCGCAGGCAAAGAAGGCCGTCTCCGAGGCGATCCGCGTGTCGCAGGCCAGCGCCAGTGAGAACCCCGCCCCGGCGGCGGGCCCGTTGACGGCGGCGATCACCGGGTAGGGAATCCGGCGCAGGTCGACGATCGCCTGGTGCAGTGTCTCGGCGCTGCGCCGCACCTGCGAGGGCAGGTCGATTTCCGGGTCCTCGGCTCCGGTCTTGAACCAGTTGACGTCGCCCCCGGAGCAGAAGGCTTTGCCGGAGCCCGTGACGATCAGCGCCCGCAGCGGAGCCAGGTCGGCCAGCCACGAAAAGGCGACGGTCAACTCGGCGATCATCTCGGGGCTCATCGCGTTGAAGGCGTCGGGCCGGTCGAGGGTGAGGGTTCCGATCTCTCCGTCGACCTCGATCCTCAGGGTGTTCAGCTCGGGTGGGCCGATCGTCTTCGTGCTCATTCGCTTCCGGTTCTCCAGTCTCCGCGGACGTGTTGTTGGCCGTGCGGCCAGGAGCCTACCCTTTGGTCTGTGGCCAAAGCCAAGGACAACGACCCCGCCTCCCGCGAACAACGTGTCGCGCAGCAGCGGCGTGCCCTGCCCGACGCCCCCGGCGTTTACCTCTTCCACGGCGTCGGCGACGAGGTGCTCTACGTCGGCAAGGCGCGCTCGATACGCAAGCGCGTCGGCTCCCACTTCTCCGGCGGAGAGACCCGCCTCACCTCCCGCGTCGACCGGATCGAGTTCCTCGTCACCGCGACGGAGGCCGAGGCGCTGCTTGCCGAGCAGAGCTTCATCAAGCGCCACCGGCCCCGTTTCAACATCCGCCTGCGGGACGACAAGTCATACCCCTACGTCGCGGTCAGCCTCGACGAGGACTACCCGCGCGTCTATTTCACCCGCGAAAAGCACCGCGCCGGCCGTGCCTACTTCGGTCCCTTCTCCAGCGCCAAGCGGGTGCGGGAGACGCTGGATTTGCTCGGCAAGCTGTTCCAGTTCCGCACCTGCGAGGGGCCGGAGCCGGGGCGCCGCTCCGGCAGCCCCTGTCTCGACTACTACATCAAGCGCTGTGGAGCGCCCTGCGTCGACTACATCGGGCGTGAGGAGTACCGGCGCAACATCGAGGCGATCGTCGACTTTCTCTCCGGCCGCTACCGCCAGGTGGAAAGCGAGGAGCAGGCCAAGATGGAGGAGGCCGCCGCGGCGCGTGAGTTCGAGCGCGCCGCCGTCCATCGCGATCGCCTCAAGGCGGTCCAGTCGCTGTTCGAGCGCCAGCGCGTCGCCAGCGGCTCCGTCGGCACCGCCGATCTGATTGGCGTTGCGGTTGAGGGGACCGATGCCAACGCTCACGTCTTCCAGGTGCGCGACGGCATCCTCGCCGAGCGCCAGAGCTTCTACCTCGAGAACCAGGCCGAGCGCGAGCCCGCGGAGGTCGCGGAGGAGTTCATCGGCCAGTACTACTCCGCCTCCCCGGCGATGCCACGAACGATCGTCGTCGGCCCCTACCTTCGCGAGCGGGCCGCCGTGCTGACCGAGGCGCTGAGCG
Organism: uncultured Conexibacteraceae bacterium; assembly: GCA_964536955.1. Classification (GTDB taxonomy): domain Bacteria; phylum Actinomycetota; class Thermoleophilia; order Solirubrobacterales; family 70-9; genus CAZHZI01. The sequence goes on along the minus strand of CAZHZI010000005.1, from coordinate 7,980 downwards.
AGCGCCGCGGCGCCCCGGTGGAGGTCCGGGTGGCAGAGCGTGGCGACAAGCGCCGCCTGCGCGAGCTGGCCGAGCGCAATGCCCGCCTCGCCCTCGACCAGGACCGGTTGCGGCGCGAGCACCGGCGCCAGCGCCGGGTCGAGTCGCTGTCCGTGCTGCGCGAGGCGCTTGGCATGGAGGAGTTGCCGGTGCGGATCGAGGGCTTCGACATCTCCAACCTCGGCGGCGAGCACACCGTCGCCTCGATGGTCGTGTTTGAGGGAGGGGCGACCAAGAAGGCCGACTACCGGCGCTTTCGAATTCGAGGCGAGCGCTCGAACGGCTCCGACGACTTCGCATCCATGGAAGAGGTGCTGACAAGGCGCATGAACCGCTACCTCGAACAGGTCGATCTCTCCCCACACGACGGCAAGCGCGACGAGAGCTTTGCCTCGCTCTCCTCGTTGATCGTGATCGACGGTGGCAAGGGGCAGCTCGCCGCGGCGATGCGGGCGCTGCGCCCGTTTGGCGAGCTTGGCGTCATCGTCGTCAGCCTCGCCAAGCGGTTGGAGGAGGTCTACGTGCCGGGCCGCTCGGCACCGATCGACCTGTCCGCCGATTCCGAGGCCTCCAAGCTCCTCCAGCGGGTCCGCGACGAGGCGCATCGCTTCGCGATCGATCACCACCGCGGCCGCCGCGACCAGGCGATGACCGGCTCGGTGCTCGACGGGCTGAGGGGGGTCGGGCCGATCCGCAAGCGTGCCCTGCTCCAGCATTTTGGCTCTCCAGAGCGATTTCTGGCCGCCACCCGCGAGGAGTTGGAAGAGGTGCCCGGCGTGCCTGGCAAAGTAGCCCGTGAGATCCACGAGCAGCTCAACCGAACGGGCTGAGGAACTGATGGCGAAGGTCGAAAAAATTGAGGGGCGGGCCAAGGGGTCGAACGGGAGCGGGCCCGGCAAGGAGGTGACGCTGGTCGTCATCACCGGCCATTCCGGCGCCGGGAAGTCGGAGGCGATCGCCGCGTTTGAGGACGGCGGGTATTTCTGCGTCGACAACCTGCCGCCACGGATGATCGGAAGCCTCGGCGAGCTGTTCCGCCACGACGGCAGCGGGGTGGAGCGCGCCGCGGTGGTCTCCGACGTGCGCGGCGGCGACTACTTCGACGACCTGGTTCAGGTGCTGGACGACCTCGAGGCCGAGGGGTTGAGGCCCAAAGTGATGTTCCTCGAAGCCGACGAGGAGACTCTGGTCGACCGCTACAAGGAGACGCGTCGCCGCCACCCGATGGCGCCGGAGGGGCGAATCGTGGAGGGCATCCGTGCCGAGCGTGAGCTGCTCGCCCCACTGCGCGTCCGCGCCGACGTGGTGATGGACACCAGCGATTTGACCGGCGGCGTGCTGCGGCGGCGGATCGCAGAGGAGATGCTGGGCCGCCACGAGAGCGGCAAGCTGGCGCTGACCCTGCTCACCTTCGGGTTCAAGAATGGCCCGCCGCGCGATGCCGACCTGACCTTGGACGTGCGCTTCCTGCCCAATCCCCACTACGTCGACGAACTGCGGCCGCTGACCGGCCTCGACCGCGAGGTGCGCGAGTACGTCGAGTCGGGGACGCAGGCAGGCGAGTTTTATGGACGGCTGCTGCCGCTGCTCGAGTTCCTCGTTCCCGCCTACGTGACTGAGGGCAAGAGCCACCTGACGATCGCGGTCGGCTGCACCGGTGGCCGGCACCGCTCGGTCACAGTCGCCGATCGGATCCGCCGCGACCTCGCCGCCCGCGACGACGTGATCATCCGCGTCAAGCACCGCGATGTCGAGCTCGAGAGCTGAGCGGGCGCGGTCGCTCGCCCTCGCGACCTAGAATCGCCGGGCTTTGCCCGATCCCGTCATCTCCATTCGCGGCCTGCGCAAGAGCTACGGCGACTTCGAGGCGGTCCGCGGCATCGATCTCGACGTCCAGCCGGGAGAGGTCTTCGCCTTTCTCGGGCCCAACGGCGCCGGCAAGACGACCACGGTCGAGATCCTCGAGGGCTACCGCAAGCGCAGCGGCGGAGAGGTCAGCGTCCTGGGCCAGGATCCACAGCGGGCCGGCCGCGAGTGGCGGGAGCGGATCGGGATCGTTCTGCAGAGCGGGCGGCTCGACCCTTACCTGACCGTGCGAGAGTCCCTCGGCCTCTTTGCCGGCTACTACCGCCGGCCCCGAGGGGTCGACGAGGTGATCTCGTTGATTGGTCTGGAAGGCAAGGCGGACGCCCGCACCAGCGGCCTTTCCGGTGGCCAGCAGCGACGGCTCGACGTCGGCATGGCGTTGATCGGCGACCCCGAGCTGCTCTTCCTCGATGAGCCGACGACCGGCTTCGACCCCTCGGCACGGCGCCAGGCGTGGGACGTGATCGCCGGCCTGCGCGACCTCGGCGTAACCGTCTTCCTCACCACGCATTACATGGACGAGGCGCAGCGTCTCGCCGACCGGGTGACGATCATCTCCCGGGGAGAGGTGGTGGCGAGGGGAACCCCCGAGGACCTTGGCGACCGCGAGAACCAGCCGGCGACGATCAGCTACCGCGGCCCGGACGGTGAGGTTCGCCTGCAGACGGCGACTCCGGTCAAGACCCTCCACGAGCTGACCGGCCGGGCCCTCGAGGAGGGGATGGACCTCGAAGGGCTGGAGGTCAAGCGCCCGTCCCTCGAAGACATCTATCTCGAGCTGACTGAGCAGGTGGAGCAGTCGCCATGAGCGCCCTCGCCCTCGTCGCCCACCAGTTCCGCTACGACCAGAAGGCCTTCTGGCGCAATCCGGCGTCGGTCTTCTTCACGGTGATGTTTCCGGTCATCCTGCTGCTGATCTTCGCCACCGTGTTCGGCGACCAGACGGTCGAGGTCAACGGCGGGATCGAGACGACCACCTACTACGTGCCGGCGATCATCACGCTGTCGGTCATTTCGGCGACGATGCAGACCCTTGCGATGTCGCTGGTGATCGCCCGCGAGGACGGGCGCTTGAAGCGCGGCCGTGGGACCCCGATGCCGCCCTGGGTCTTCATCGCCGGCCGGATCGGCAACTCGATCGTGGTCGCTCTGATCATGATGGCGCTGATCGCGGCGATCGGCCGCGTCGCCTACGGCGTCGACGTTCCCTGGGGCAGCCTGCCGGCAATCGTCGTCACGCTCGTCGTAGGCGCCGCCGCCTTCTGCTGCCTCGGCGTCGCGCTGACGGCGGCCATCCCCTCCCAGGACGCGGCCGCACCGATCGTCAACGCCCTGCTTCTGCCGCTCTACTTCCTCTCCGGGGTCTTCATCCCCGACGACCAGTTGCCGAGCGGAGTCATCCACTTCGCCGACGCCTTCCCGGTTCGCCACTTCTTCGAGGCGTTCTTCGACGCCTACGTGCCGGCAGCCGGGGGAGGCGCCGGCGTTGCCTGGGGCAATCTGGCGGTGGTCGCGGTCTGGGGCGGCGTCGGCCTGATCCTCGCGGCCCGATTCTTCCGCTGGACCCCCCGAAGCGGCTGAGCGGACGACCTCTGAGCATTTCGCCCCTATAGCCTCCCCGCCGCGATGTTGCACCATGTCCTCTTGGAGGTCTCCGACCTCGAACGGAGCGCTTCCTTCTACGACTCCCTGCTCGCGCCGCTGGGGTGGAGGCGGCACTTCGACGAGGACAGGACGGTTGGCTGGGGCATCGCCAAGCCGGTCTTCTTCATCTCCGCCAACCACGAGGCGAAACCCGGCTTCGGCTTCATCAGCTTCTCAGGGCTTGGAATCGTCGCCGTCAAGGCGGCCTGGGAAGCGGGAGTGGGGGCCGGCGGCGTCAGCGTCGGCGAGCCCGGGGAGCGGCGCTCGCATGGCTCCGGCTCCTACTCGGCGTTCCTCAAGGACCCCGACGGGTACGAGATCGAGGTGACGATCGGCAGTGACTAGCATCGGCGAAACACGACTCCAGGAGGGCTGGACTTCATGGCAGTGAAGGTCGGAATCAACGGCTTCGGGCGCATCGGGCGCAACGTCTTCCGCGCCGCACACGCTGCGGGGGCCGACCTCGAGTTCGTCGCGGTCAACGACCTCACCGACCCCGCGACGCTGGCCCATCTGCTCAAGTACGACTCGATCCTGGGGCGCTTTCCCGGCGAGGTGGGGGCGGGGGAGGGAGCGATCTCAGTCGACGGGGCCGAGATCAAGGTCCTCTCCGAGCGCGATCCGGCCGCTCTGCCCTGGGGCGACCTCGGCGTCGACGTGGTGATCGAGTCGACGGGCTTCTTCACCGCCCGGGACGATGCCGCAAAGCATCTGGAGGCCGGCGCCAGCAAGGTGATCATCTCGGCCCCGGCCAAGGAGCCCGACGTCACCGTCGCCCTCGGCGTCAACTTCGACACATACGACGCCGAGCAGCACCACATCATCTCCAACGCCTCCTGCACGACCAACTGCCTGGCGCCGCTGGCCAAGGTGCTCAACGACTCCTTCGGCATCGACCAGGGGTTGATGACGACGATCCAGGCCTACACCGCCGACCAGCGTCTTCAGGACATGCCGCACAAGGACCTGCGCCGGGCGCGGGCCGCGGCGCTCAATCTGATTCCCACCACGACCGGGGCGGCGAAGGCGGTTGGGCTCGTCCTGCCGGAGCTGAACGGCAAGCTGAACGGGTTCGCGATGCGGGCGCCGGTGGCGACCGGCTCGGTCGTCGATCTGGTCTTCACGACGCCCGAGCCGGTGGACGCCGAGCAGGTCAACGCGGCTGTGAAGGCCGCCGCCGAGGGCCCGATGAAGGGGATCCTCTCCTACACCGAGGACCCGATCGTCTCCACCGACATCGTTCAGGATCCCCATTCCTCGATCTTCGACGCCGGCCAGACGATGACGATCGGCGACGGGCGCATGGTCAAGGCGGTGTCCTGGTACGACAACGAGTGGGGCTACTCGAATCGCTGCGTCGAGCTGGCCGGCAAGGTCCTCGCCTGAGCCGCGGGGCGCCTTGAGGTTCTCCAAGGCAAGCGTCCGCGACGCGGAGGTCGCGGGTAGACGGGTCTTGGTCAGAGTTGACTTCAACGTCCCGCTGGAGGACGGCCTCGTTTCGGACGACACGCGGATTCGCGCCGCGCTGCCGACGATCGAGTTGCTGCGCGAGCGAAACGCTGCCCTCGTCCTCGTTTCCCACCTGGGGCGCCCGAAGGGCAAGCCCGACCCGGCGCTCTCGATGCGACCGGTGGGAGAGCGGCTCGCGGAGTTGCTGGGGGTCGAGGTGCGGCAGGCGCCTGCGGTGATCGGCGCCGACGTCGAGGCGATGGTTCGGGGCCTTGGCCCGAGCGACGTGCTGCTGCTCGAGAACGTTCGTTTCGAGCCGGGCGAGACCGAGAACGACCCGAAGCTGGCCACCGCCCTCGCCGAGCTGGCCGACCTCTACGTCAACGATGCCTTCGGCGCCGCCCATCGCGCCCATGCCAGCACGCAGGGCGTGGCCCACGCGCTGCCGGGGTACGCCGGGCTGCTGCTGGAGCGCGAGGTGACCGAGCTGACGCGGGTGGTGGAGTCGCCACGCCCTCCGCTGGTCGTCGTGCTCGGCGGCGCAAAGGTCTCCGACAAGGTCGGCGTGATCGACCGCTTTCTGGAGACCGCCGACAGAATTCTGATCGGCGGCGCGATGTGCTTCAGCTTCTTCCGGGCGCAGGGGATAGCGACCGGCAATTCGCTGGTCGAAGAGGAGGGCGTGGAACTGGCGCTCGAGGCGCTGCAAAGGGCAAAGCAGTCCGATTGCGAGCTGGTGCTGCCGGTGGACCTGGCGCTTGGGAGGGAATTCGACGCAGCGACCGAGCGCCGCCAGAGCGACGGGGTGGAGGTGCCGCAAGGCTGGATGGGGCTCGACATCGGCCCCCAGACCGCCCGTGGCTACGCCGAAACGATCGCCGGCGCGGGCACGGTGCTGTGGAACGGGCCGATGGGCGCCTTCGAGCTGCAGCCGTTCGCGGCGGGGACGCAGGCCGTCGCCGAGGCCGTCGCGGAGGCTCCCGGCACGACCGTGGTAGGCGGCGGGGACACGGTCGCCGCCCTGCAGCAATTCGGCCTGGCTGAAAAGGTGGACTGGCTCTCGACCGGAGGAGGAGCATCGTTGGAGTTGCTTGAAGGGAAGAAGCTGCCGGGCGTTGAGGCGCTGCTCGATGCCTAGCCGCACGCCCTACCTCGCCGCCAACTGGAAGATGCACAAGACCGTCGCCGAGGCGGCGGAGTTCGTCGACGCACTGCTCCCGCGGATCGCCGCGACGCAGCACGACGTGGTGATCTGCCCGTCTTTCCTGGCTCTCGGTGAGGTCGTGGAGCGCTCGCGCGGCAGCGCCGTGCGGGTCGCCGCCCAGAACATGCACGAGGAGGGGTCCGGCGCTTTCACAGGCGAGGTGTCGGCGCCGATGCTGGTCGAGGCCGACGTCGACGCGGTCATCCTCGGCCACTCCGAGCGCCGTCAGCATTTCTGTGAGACCGACGAGGCGCTGGCTCGCAAGGTCCCGGCGGCTCTCGCCGCCGGCCTCGAGCCGATCCTCTGTGTCGGGGAGAGCGAGGAGGCGCGCGACGCCGGCCAGACCCAGGCGGTGCTGGAGCGCCAGCTCCAGGCAGACGTGGCCCAGGTCGACTCAGGCAGGCTGCGCGACATCGTCGTGGCCTACGAGCCGATCTGGGCGATCGGCACCGGCCGCACCGCGACGCCGGAGCAGGCGCAGGAGGCGATCGCCTTCATCCGCGACACGCTGCGCATCCGCGGCGCCGCGGTCGACGACCTGCGCATCCTCTACGGCGGCTCGGTAAAGCCCGGCAACGCGGCGGAGCTGATGGCCCAACCGGACATCGACGGGGCGCTTGTCGGCGGCGCCAGCCTCGACGCTGCCGATTTCGCGGCGATCGTGGAAGCCGCTGGGTGACGGAGCTTCCCGCACCGTCGGTCGCGCTGGTGATCCTCGATGGGTGGGGTCTCGCCGAGCCCGGCCCCGGCAACGCGGTCGCACTGGCCGAGACGCCGGTCTTCGACCGCCTCTGGCGGCAGTCGCCCCATACTCGACTTTCGGCCCAGGGAAGCGACGTCGGCCTGCCCGAGGGACAGATGGGCAACTCCGAGGTCGGGCATCTCAACCTCGGTGCAGGGGCGGTCGTCAAGCAGGACCTGGCCCGGATCGACGACGCGATCGCGGATGGCAGCTTCTTCGAGAACGAGGCGCTGCTGTCCGCCTGCGAGCGCGCCCGAAACAGCCCGCGCGGGCGCCTGCACCTGCTCGGCCTCGTCTCAGACGGGGGCGTCCACTCCGGCTGGGAGCACATCGAGGCGACGATCGAGCTTGCCTCCCAGGAGGGCGTCCCGGACGTCGTCTTCCACGCCTTCACGGACGGTCGCGACACCCTGCCGCACAGCGGCAAGGGCTATCTCGCCGAGCTGGACCGCTGGCTGCGTCACGCCGGCCGCATCGCCACGGTCAGCGGCCGCTACTACGCGATGGACCGCGACACTCGCTGGGAGCGCACCAAGCTCGCCTACGACGCGATCGTCCATGCGCGAGGGCTGCATGCGGTCAGCGCCGATGAGGCGATCGCGGCTGCCTATGAGCGGGATGAAACCGACGAGTTCATCAAGCCGACTGTGATCGGCGACTACGACGGGGTCGTCGAAGGCGACGTTGGCATCTTCATCAACTTCCGCCCCGACCGGGCGCGGCAGATGACCCGCGCCCTGGCTGAGCCGGGCTTCGAAGAGTTCCCCACCTCGGCCGGCCAGTTGCTGGATCTGTCAACGATGACCGAGTACCGCAAAGGCTGGCCCTATCCGGTCGCCTTTGCCGAAGCACGACCGAGGACGACGCTTGCCGAGGTGATCGCCGAGTCCGGAGGGCGCCAGCTGCACGTCGCCGAAACCGAGAAGTACGCGCACGTGACCTACTTCTTCAACGGCGGCCGCGAGGAGGAGTGGCCTGGGGAGGAGCGGCGTCTGGTCGAGTCGCCGCGCGACGTTCCCACCTACGACCACAAGCC
>CAZHZI010000004.1:0-36312 GCA_964536955.1 uncultured Conexibacteraceae bacterium | reverse complement strand
CGTATCCGCCTCGGCGTAGCGGGACTGTGCGCAGAAGCCGCAGTCCTCGGCGCAGCCGCCGGACTTGGCGTTGACCAGCGAGCACATGTCGGTCGAGTCGCCGAAGTTCTCTCGGCGCACCTTCCAGGCCCGCTCGACAACGTCGCCAATCTCTTGGCGGTCGGTCAGCTGCCCGAGCTCCAGGGCTTCGTCGAAGGTGATCAGGGGTGGCATACGGTCCCTTTCGGGGGGAAAGGATTGGGGCAAGGCTAGGAGCCGGATCGGACGGCCGCAAGGCGCACGGCGGGCGTCACGGGCGCCGCCCGTAACATCGAGCCCGATGAGGCGAACGACCGTGAGGAGACGGCGGGTCGCGCTGGCCGCGGCGAGCGTCCTCGGGGCGGGGGCGTTCGCGGCTGGGGTGACGGCGGGCAGCGACTCGACTTCCGGGCCGGACCTGGCGAGCACGCTGTCCGCCCCCCAACTCGCCGGCGAGCGGATCGTCGCGGGCTTCGCCGGCACCTCGGTTCCCCCCGCGCTCATCGAAGACATTCGTGGCGGCCGGGTCGCCGGGGTGATCCTCTTCGCCGACAACCTCCCCAGCCGGGCCGAGGCCCGCCGCCTCATCGAGCGCCTGCAGTCGATCCGCCGCCCCGCCGGGCTCCGCGATCCGCTGCTGATGATGGTCGATCAGGAGGGAGGCCAGGTGAAGCGGGTCGCCGGCGCGCCGACCGCCTCGGCGCGGGAGATGGGCGCCCGTGGCGCGGCGTTCAGCCGGAGTCAGGGAAGCAGGACGGCACGCAATCTGGCCGACATCGGGTTCAACGTCGACCTCGCGCCCGTACTCGACGTGGCCAGGGCGGGTGGGACGATCGCCGATACCGATCGCGGCTTCGGCTCGACCCCTGGACGAGTAGCCGCGACCGCCGTTCCCTTCTCCGAGGCGCTGCAGGAAGCCGGCGTCCTCGCCACCGCCAAGCACTTCCCCGGGCTCGGCGCGGCGCGGGCCAACACCGACTTCGCGGTGCAGAGCATTGGCCTCTCGAGGATGGAGCTGCGGCGGGTCGACGAGGCGCCCTATCGCAGCTTCATCGAGACCGGCGGGGAGATCGTGATGCTGAGCACCGCGATCTATCCGGCTTTCTCGCCGAAGCCGGCAGCCTTCGCCCGATCCATCGCCACCGGTGAGCTGCGCGAGCGGCTCGGCTTCGAGGGCGTATCGATCACCGATGCGCTCGGCACGGTCGCGGTCCGTGACTTCGGCGGCGCCGTCGCCGCCGGTCTGGCCGCGTCTCGGGCCGGCGTGGACCTGCTGCTGTTCACGGACCACCGCGCCGCCGCGAGGACGCACCGGGCGCTGGCTCGCCGCCTCCGCTCCGGAACGCTCGATCGAGCCGGCTTCGAGCGCTCGGTTCAACGCGTCATCGACCTTCGCGACGAGCTCCGGGCGCCCGCCGACTGAGCGGCGCTCAGAGTGGATCGCGTTTGGCCTCGGCGGTCGCGCCGTGCGCCGAATGGCTGCCGTTCAGGCTGAACACGCGCACCGCGTCGCGCCCGGCCTGCTTCGCGCTGTACATGGCCGCATCCGCGTTTGCCTGCACTGAGTCGAAGGTCGCATTCGTGCCCGCGCCGAACGTCGCTATGCCGACGCTGGCGGTGACCGGCGGCACGCCGTCGTGCTTGGGCACGTGCTCGCGCACAGCCGCCGTGATCGCCTCGGCGACGCCGTGGGCCTCCTCGATGTCGCAGTTCGGCAGCACGATCGCGAACTCGTCTCCGCCGAGGCGGGCGAGGACGTCGGTCTCCCGCATCCGGCCGCGAAGCACCCCGGCTATCTCCTCGATCAAGCGGTCGCCGATGGGATGGCCCAAAGAGTCGTTGACTTGCTTGAAGTTGTCGAGGTCGAGCATCAGCAGCGCTCCCTCGGCGCCCTCGCGATGGGCTCGCGCCATCTCGATGCGCAGGTCCTCCTCGAACCGGCGCCGGTTCTTCAGCCCCGTCAGCGAGTCCTGGCTGGCTTGGCGCTGCAGCTCTCGCATCCGCTCGTTGCGGCTCCAGACGAGAATCAGCGCGCCGAGCAGGGCCGCCAGCGAGAGGCCGACGACTGCGATCAGGACCGGCAGGCTGATGTCGGGACGGTCGGGGTCGCGGAGAACCAGCAGCCAGGTGCGGTCGGCGACGCGGACCGGCGCCGTCGCCGCGTCGTCGAGGGATCGGTTCGAGGAGCCGACCACCGGCCTGCCGTTCTCCAGCAGCTGCAGGTCGACGCTGTCTGGCGCCGTGGAGAACGCCGCCCTTGCGAGATCCGGCGCCGCGAAGCGACCCGAGACGAATCCGATCAGCGCCTCGCGGCGCTCCGATGGAGTCGTTACGGGCAGCCCGTCTCGGTAGACGGGCTGGTAGACGATCAGGCCTCGGCCGGGCGCGGTCAAGAGCGGCACGATCGGGGTCGCCGCCACCTCGCCGCTGTCGCGGGCACGTTTCAGAATGGCCGCGCGGTCGGGATCGGCCGCGAGGTCGTATCCGAGCATGGGACGCTCGCCGGACTCGGAGCTGGCGAAGGTCACAGGGAAGTAGCGATCTCGCACGGCGGCTCGCCGGTTCGTCGTTCCTCGGGGCTCGACTATCGGGAAGCCGTGGTTGCGCTCGTACTGCGCCCGTTCGGAGTGGGGAACCCTTGGCGTGAACCCCGTTCCGCTGAGGGCCCCCTGCAGCAGCGAGTCGGCGATCACCTCGAACTCGTGGCGGTTGAGACCCTGGTCCACCTGCAGAAAGGCGGCCGCAGTGGCAAGTTGGCCGACCGAGAGCGCCGCGACCGCCTCCGCCTGGCGCGCCGAGCGGGCAGCCTCGTCGCGCTGCCTCTGCTCGAAGTCGGCGCGGTCGCGGGACTCGATGATCAGCGCGCCGACCACCGAGCCGACGGCGACCGCGACGACGGCCGCCAATCCCACCCAGAATCGAAAGCGCATGCCGCTATTTTGGGACAAGATTGCCTGAGCCGCTAGTCGGGGACGTTCGCAAGGGACTCCCAAAGGTAGAGCGAGGCGAGGCTGCGGTGCGGTCGCCAGGGCTCGCCGATCTCCAGAACGCGCTCCGGCGCAGGCATCTCCTCGAGGCCGTACTCGATTCCCACGGCTTTGCGGATGCCGAGGTCGCCGCCGGAGAGGACGTCGGGGCGCTCGAGGTGGAAGAGCAGGAACATCTCGGCGGTCCACTGGCCGAGGCCGCGAACGGCGACAATCTCTTCGATGACCTTCTCGTCGGAGAGCTCGTCCAGGCGATCCAGCTCCAGCTCGCCGCTGAGCACATGGGAGGCGAGGTCGCGGATGTACTCGACCTTACGGCCGGAGAGGCCGGCGCCGCGCAGATCCTCTTCGGTTGCTTCCAGCAGCCGCTCCGGCGCGGGCGTCCTGCCGTCGAAGAGATCCAGAACGCGCAGGTAGATCGTGCGGGCCGCTTTGGTCGAGAGCTGCTGTCCGACGATCGCGCGCAGCAACGCTCCGTAGCCATCCGTGGGGCGCTCCTCGCTGCGCCGGCGAAGCCGCGTCTCCAGGTCGATTGTCCCGATCCGCTCGATCAGTGCGGCCATGACGGGATCGGAGGCTGCCAGCGCCCCCCGGGCGCTCATTGCCCCTTCCACTTGGGTTTGCGTTTCTCAGCGAAGGCGTGGATGCCTTCCCGGAAGTCCTCGGAGGCGAAGCAGGACTCCCGGAGGGCGACGAGTCCTGCCTCCTGTTGCTCAGTGAGGGTGGGGCAGTCGTTGAGCAACTCGATCGCGTGCTTGTTGCCCCTCATCGAGATCGGCGCATTTGCCGCCACCTCGGCGGCCAGCTCGACGGCGGACGTCTCCAGCGCTTCGTCTCCGACCACCTCGTGGACCAACCCCATCTGCTTGGCGCGGTCGGCGCCGAAGTTGCGCCCGGTCAGGAACAGCTCCTTGGTGCGTGCCAGACCGACCGTGTCGATGAACTTGCGCAGGCCGGTGTGACCGTAGATCAATCCCAGCTTGGCGGGTGGCATCCCGAGCTTCGCCCCAGCCGCGCAAATCCGCAGGTCGCAGGTGACCGCCAGCTCCAGCCCCCCACCGAGGCAGTGGCCGTTGACCCCGGCAACGGTCGGCCATGGGTGCGCGGCGAGGGCCTCCATCGCGGCGTGAAACGGGTGGGCGACCAGCGCCTCCGCGTCACGCTCGAAGGTTTCGCTGGGGATCGTGGCAATGTCGTACCCGGCGGAAAAGACCGGCGGGGCGCCCGTGATCAGAACACAGCGGGTCTCGATGCCACGGTTGAGGCGCGGCAGCGTCTCTGCCAGCGCATCGAGGATTTCGTGGTCGAGCGCATTGCGCCGCTCGGGGTTGGAGATGGTGATTCGGGCGACCGCCTCGGCAGGCGAGTCGAGAAGAAGCTTGCCGTCGGCGAGCCGCTCGGTCACCGGGTCGCGCTACTCCAGCACGACGAGGACGTCGCCTTCGCTGACCGCCTGGCCCTCTTCACAGCGGATCTCCTTGACCGTTCCGTCATCCTCGGCTTCGACCGGAATCTCCATCTTCATCGATTCGAGGATGACGACTGTGTCGCCGTCTTCGACCCGATCGCCTACCGCGACCTCGATTTTCCAGACGTTGCCGGTGATGTGAGCCTCGATGTCTGCCATGGCGGGACAATAGCCAGGCTGTGGGACTCCAGACCGAAGCGAGCGGGACGCTCGTCGCGATCGTCGCCGCGCGCAACGAGGCGGACCGGATCGAGGCGACGGTGGCGGCGTTGGGGGAAGCCTTTCCCGGGGCGGCGCTATGGGTGGCCGACGACGCCTCCACGGATGGGACCGCCGAGAAGGCAATGGCGGCCGGCGCCCAGGTCGTCAGCCGCGGCCGCCCGCATGGCAAGGGCGCCAACGTCACCGCCGCCGCCGAGGCGGCGCTGAGCGCCGGTCCCGCGGCGGAGCTGGTCCTCCTCTGCGACGGAGACCTTGGCGACTCGGCCGCGCGGCTGGCCCCCCTGGTCGAGGCGGTCCGCGCGGGGAGGTGCGACGTCGCCGTCGCTGCCTTCTCCAAGCGGGTGGGTGGCGGCTTCGGCGTCGCGCTCGGCTTCGCCCGCTGGGCGATCCGCCGCCTCTGTGGCGCCGAGACGACCGCTTCGATCTCCGGTCAGCGGGCGATGCGAGCCGAAGCCCTTCGCGCCACTCTCCCCTTCGCCCGGGGCTTCGGCATGGAGGTGGGGATGACGGTCGACGCCGTCCGCGCCGGCTATCGCCTCCGCGAGTACGAGCTCGACCTCTCTCACCGCGCCACCGGTCGGACCTTCGTCGGGTTCCTCCACCGGGCCCGCCAGCTCGCCGACTTCGCCCGCGTATACCTTGAGCGTCGTTGATCCTCGCGATTGACCAGGGCACCACCGGGACCACCTGCCTCGTCTTCGATGCGCGGGGACGGATTGCCGGGCGGGGGTACTCGGAGTTCGAGCAGCACTTTCCGCGGCCGGGATGGGTCGAGCACGACGCCGCCGAGATCTGGGACGTGACGCGCCGAGTCGCCGCCCAGGCGATCGCCGATGCCGGCATTCAGGGCGCCGAGCTGGACGGCATCGGCGTAGCCAACCAGCGCGAGACGGTCGTGGCTTGGGACCCGACCACCGGCGAGCCTCTGCACAGGGCCCTGGTTTGGCAGGACCGCCGCACCGCCGAGCGCTGCGATCAGCTGCGGGCGGCGGGGCGGGAGGGGCTGGTGCGGGAGAGGACCGGCCTCGTCATCGACCCCTATTTCGCCGGCACGAAGATCGAGTGGCTGCTCCACAACGTCGAGGGCGCCAAGCGCGCCGTCTTCGGCACGATCGATTCCTGGCTCCTGCACAAGCTGACCGGCCGGCACGCGACCGATTACTCCAACGCCTCGCGGACGATGCTGTTCGACATCCGGCGGCTGGCGTGGGACGAGGAGCTGTGCGCGATGCTCGGCATCGACCCGGCGCGGCTGCCCGAGCCGTTGCCCTCGGCACACATATACGGCACGACCACCGAGTTCGGCGGCGAGGTGCCGGTTGCCGGCATCGCCGGAGACCAGCAGGCCGCCCTCTTCGGCCAGGCCTGCCACCGGGCCGGGATGGCGAAGAACACCTACGGGACCGGCAGCTTCGTGCTGCTCAACACCGGGCCTCACGCCCCCGAGCCCGCCGAGGGGCTGCTGACGACCGTCGCCTGGGGGATCGAGGAGGAAACCGCTTACGCCCTGGAGGCCTCGATCTTCGCCACCGGCGCCGCCGTGCAGTGGCTGCGCGATGGGCTTGGGATCGTCTCCAAGGCCGCCGAGACGGAGGGGATGGCCGCTTCGCTCGACGGCAACGACGGCGTCTACTTCGTCCCGGCGCTGACCGGGCTCGGCTCTCCTCACTGGGACCCATACGCGCGCGGCACGATCGTCGGGCTTACCCGCGGCAGCCGCCGCGAGCACCTGGCTCGGGCTGCGCTGGAAGCGATCGCCTACCAGACGGTCGATGCGGTGCGCGCTCAGGAGGCCGCCTCGGGTGAACGATTGGAGGGGCTGAAGGCCGACGGAGGCGCGGTCGCCAACGGCTGGCTGATGCAGTTCCAAGCCGACGTGCTCGGGGCTCCGGTCATCGTCCCGGAAATCGCCGAGACGACGGCGCTGGGCGTCGCCTACCTGGCCGGGATCGCCACCGGGCGATGGACGGAGGAGCAGGTGGGGGAGATGTGGCGCGAGGCCGCCCGGTATGAGCCGAAGATGGGAGAGGACCAACGCTCCTCGCTGCTCGGGGACTGGCGCCGCGCGCTGGAGCGGGCCAAGGATTGGGTCCGTCCCGAGGACGAGGACACCGCGTAACCGCCTTCGAAAAAGGGGGTAGAGCACAGCGGTCTCCTTCGTACGGCCTTCTCCCATGCAAGACATCAAGCCACAGGTCTACAAGGACGATCGCCCCGCGGAATACTTCGACCAGTTCCACGAGGCCGCTCGCAGGGGTGTCGGCTGGACCTACACCTTTGTCCGGACCCTCATCTCTGTGCCGACGCTCCTCGTCTACCGGGTCCGCGCGATCGGGCGCGAGAACGTCCCGCGGTCCGGCCCGATCCTGCTCGCGCCCAATCACTTCAGCCAGATGGACCACTTTTTCATCGGGCTCTACCTGCGCCGGAAGATCCGGTTCATGGCGAAATCGCAGCTCTTCGGCCCGCCGCTCCTCACCTACATCTACAAGCACGGCGGCGTCTTTCCGATCCGCCGGGGCCACCATGACGAGGAAGCCTTCAAGACCGTCTTCACGATCCTCGATCAGGCCGGCATGCTGCTCGTCTACGCCGAGGGCGGCCGCTCGCGGACGGGCGAGTTGGGGAAGGCGAGGCCCGGCATCGGCCGCATCGCGCTGGAAGCAGGAGTGCCGGTGGTGCCGATCGCCATCCACGGATCCGCCAAGGTGAGACGCTGGAAGCGACTGCGTTTCCCCAAGGTCACGGTGCAGTACGGCGAGCCGCTCACTTTTTCCGTCGAGCCGGCACCGAGCCCCGCGCGCCAGCTCGAGGTGGCGGGGGAGGTGTTCGACCGGGTGCGCGAGATGCACTCATCGCTGGAGGAGATGGGCCGCCGCGACAACCGCGCGTCTACGCGCTACCCGTAGCGGGCTTCGAGCTTCTCGTAGAACACCGGATCGTGGCCCGGTGTGACGATCGCGTCGGGGAACTCGCGCCGGAAGAGCCTCAGCTCCTGCAGCGAGCGGCGGTAGTTGTGGGCGTCGAAGGGACGTGGAGCCAGGGGGGCGCTGCCGTCGAGCTGGCCCTCGGTGTAGATGGCATCGCCGCCGATCACGAAGTCCCGCTCCTTGAGCCGGGCGATGACCGACATGTGTCCCGCGCTGTGGCCGGGCGTGTAGGCGAGATGGATCGAGCCGTCGCCGAAGAGGTCGAAGGTGCGGCCGAAGGTTGCGTAGGAGTCGATCTCGCCCCGGTCGAAATCGACCGTCCGGTAGTCGAATGCGTAGGAGAAGTGGGCGCGCCGGTAGGCGTTTAGGGAGGGACGGGGACCGGTCGCCGCCGCCACCCACTCGGTCTCACTGATCACGAAGGTCGAGTTCGGGAACTCGGAGATCGCCGAGGTGTGGTCAAGGTGCATGTGCGTCATCACGACGACCGGGATCTCGCCGGGGTCAAGGCCCTGCTCTCTCAGCCGCGCCGCGACATCCTCGCCGGCGCCCAGCTGCGGCTTGGCCAAGCGCGTCGCGAGCTTGCCGAGATTCTCGCTTCCATCCGTGGCAATCGACGGGTGCAGCCCGGTGTCGACCAGGATCGCTCCGACGCTCGGGTGGCGGATCAGAAAAGCAGGGCAGGGCACCCTCACCGAGGGCTCTCCGGAAAGCAGCGCGCGCCCCAGCTTCAGGCTCAGGAGGTGGCCACCTGGGCTCTCCATCAACGAGCGGGACCAGAGGACGTGGCCGGCGACCAGCGGCTCTACCACGACGGTCGCTCCAGAGGTGCCTCCGGCGAGCGGCTCGTGAAGCGGCTTTGCCTCCACTTGCACCTTCATCTCAGGTCACATTACCTGGGCGGAAGTCGCCTATAGGCTTGCGCGCCGATGGCTGAACGCTCGCATTCGCGCGTCTTTCGGGACGGTTTGCTGGAGGGTGGGGTGTGCGTCGTCTCCGGCGCCGGCAGCGGCTTGGGGCGGGAGACAGCGCTGGAGCTGGCGCGGCTCGGCGCGACGGTGATCGGCTGCGGCCGGCGCGAGGAGCCTCTGGCGGAGACGGCGACGCTGGCCGAGGGCCTGCCGGGCTCCTTCGAGCACGAGTCGATGGACATCCGAGACGAGGAGGCGGTCGATCGATTCTTCGACGGAGCGCTGGGGCGGCACGGACGGCTTGACGTCCTGGTCAACAACGCCGGCGGACAGTTCCTCAGCCCCGCGGAGGCGATCACCCCGAAGGGCTTTCGCACGGTGATCGAGCTGAACGTGCAGGGGACATGGCTGATGACCCACGCCGCCGCCACCAAGGCGTTCATCCCCCAGGGTGGCGGCAAGGTGCTGAGCGTCACCCTGTCACCCCACAATGGGATGCCCGGGATGGTCCATTCTGGCGCCGCCCGCGCCGCGGTCGAGAACATGATGCGGACGCTGGCGGTCGAGTGGGCGCGGTTCGGGATCAAGACCTGCGCGCTCGCCGCCGGTCAGTTCATGACCGACACGATGAAGACCAAGTACCCGCAGGTGGTGGTTGACAACCTGGAGCGCTCGATTCCAATCGGTCGCGCCGGCCGCTCGGAGGAGATGGCGTGGCTGATCGCCTACCTGGCCTCTCCCGCCGGCGACTTCTTCTCCGGCACGACGATCACGATCGACGGCGCTCGCGACAACTGGGCCGGCCCCTGGCCGCCGGAGGCGATCGCCGAGGGCGGCGAGCCGGTCGCCGAGGAGCGTCGCCCGAAGGGCTGAGTGGCAGCCGCGCTATTTGCGCGGCTTAAGGATGACCAGCGGGATCTCGCGGCCGCGGCTGCGCGCCTGGTAGTCGGCGTAGCCGTGGTAGGTGCCGACGGCCTTCGGCCAGAGGCGCTCGCGCTCCTGCGCAGTGGCGACGCGGGCATGCACCGGGCGCCGCTCGGCGCCGATCTGCACGGTCGTATCCGGGTGAGCCTGGAGGTTGTGGAACCAGGCCGGGTGCTTGGGGAAGCCGCCTTTGGAGGCGACGATGACGACGTCGTCCCCGTCGGGGATGTAGAGGAGGGGGGAGGTGCGCTTGGTCCCGCTTTTGGCGCCGACATGGTCGAGCAGCAGCATCTGCCCCGGCACACCGGGGAGCTTGTGCCCGAGGCGCCCTCCCGTCGCCCGGTAGGCGAGCGTGTGGAGACCCATGACGCGATGGAGGGCAGGCCAAACCCGGTCCGCCACGTCGAGGTAGCGGACGTTCGGCCTGTCCTCTGACGCCGGGGCGCTCAGGTGTACATCCCTCCGAATTGGCCACCCGTGACGTTGAGGATCTGCCCGTGCACGTAGTTGGCGTGCGGCGAGGCCAGGAAGAGAACCGGGCCGGCGGCCTCCTCGGGCTGGGCGGGGCGGCCGAGCGGGATGATCGCCGAAGCCATCGCCCGCATCTGCTCGGGGATTCCCAGCTCGATCTTCTCGCCGGACGGGGAGGTCATCTCCCCACCGGCCTCCTTGGCCGCCGTGAGGCGCGTCTCGACGAAGCCGAAGGCGACGGCATTGACGTTGACCTTGAATTGACCCCACTCCTTGGCCAGCGTCTTGGTGAGGCCGACGACGCCGGCCTTGGCGGCCGAGTAGTTGGCCTGGCCGGCATTGCCCATCGTTCCCGAGATCGAAGAGACGTTGATCAGCTTGCGGAAGACCTCCTTGCCCTCGCCGCGCTCAGCCTTGGCGGCCTCCCGCCAGTGAGGGGCCAGGGCCCGGGTGATGCGGAAGGGGACGATCGTGTGGATGTCCAGCATCGCCTGGAACTGCTCGTCGGTCATCCGGTGCACGACGCCGTCCCAGGTGTAGCCGGCGTTGTTGACGACGATGTCGATCGCGCCGAAGGCGTCGACCGCGGCGGCCACGAGCTCGTCAGGGGCGTTCTCCTTGGTCAGGTCCCCCGCGTGGACGGCCGTCTCGCCATCGATCTCACCGGCCGCCTGTTCGGCGACATCGCCGTCGAGGTCGTTGATCAGCACCTTGGCGCCCTCGCTGGCGAACAGTTCGGCGGTCGCCCGGCCGATCCCTCGCGCAGAGCCGGTGACGATCGCCGCTTTTCCTTCGAGAAGTCCCATCGGTATGCGTTCTCCTTCTAGGTTCGAAAGTCCGCGGGGAGGCTATAGGGAACCGAGCGGCGAAACCCCGCTCGCGAAGTCGGTGTCAGAGCTTGCCGATGCGGGCCAGGTGCTCGTCGAGCTCTTTGCTCTTCTGGGTGTCCTCGTAGACCTCGTACTCGCGCAGCAGGCCCCATGCAATCCGACCCCAGATGACGTAGCGGTTCTCGTAGACGCGCTTGCCGTCGGGGGAGTCGAGGAAGTCGTGTCCGCGGATGCAGATGGTCTGCTTCCAGGGGAAGCCCTTGAGGACGACCTCGTCGGGGTAGATCTGGATGCCGACGTCGGCGAACCGCCGTAGCCATGGCTCCAGCTTGTCCTTGCCCTGCAGCTCGGTAGCCCACGAGCTGTCGCCGGGGAAGCGGAACCGCACGTCCTCGGCGTCCATGCGCAGCGTCGGCCCGAGGTCCCCCTCCCGCGCCTTCGCCATGTTGCGCGCGATCATCTTCTTGGCCAGCCAAGACAGCATCGAGCCCCCTTCGAGTAGACGGTCTGAAGGAACCTAGCGGGCAGGTTCGCCACACTCCTGCGATGTCCCGGACGATCTGGCCATCCTTCGTCGAGCAATGGGGGTCGACGGCTTCTGAGCGCGCCGAGCAGTTTCCGTGTGACGGACTGATCGCGAAGCCCGACTGCACGATGTTCAGGGCTGTCGACGTGAGCGCCCCGGCGAGCACGACCTTCCGCTGGCTCTGCCAGCTGCGGGCGGCTCCGTACAGCTACGACAAGCTCGACAACCTGGGTCGTCGCAGTCCGCAGACACTCACACCGGGGCTCGAGCAGCTGGCGCGGGGACAGCGCGTTCAAACGATTTTCAAGCTGGTCGAGTTCGAGCCCGGCCTCTCGATGACGATGCGCTCGGATGGTCGGCTGTTCGGCCACGTGGCCTGCACGTACCGGGCTGTCTCGGTCGACGAGGGGAATTCGCGGATCGTGGTCAAGCTGGCAGTCGCCTACCCATCCCGTGCCATGCATCGCCCCCTGTTACAGCTCCTGGCGCCGCCCGGCGACCTGTTCATGATGCGTCGCCAGCTCCTCAATCTGAAGGCACTGGCCGAGCGAGGCCGATGAAAAAGAAGCTCCGCGCCAGATCCGGCGCGATTGTGGCCATCGCGACCCTTGCGCTCTTGGCGACGGCGACAG
Organism: uncultured Conexibacteraceae bacterium; assembly: GCA_964536955.1. Lineage (GTDB taxonomy): Bacteria > Actinomycetota > Thermoleophilia > Solirubrobacterales > 70-9 > CAZHZI01. The sequence continues at coordinate 24,393 of CAZHZI010000004.1, read as the reverse complement.
CTGCTTCGCCGGCCGAGCGGATCATGGTTCATGGTGCTGCCTCCGGCTCGCACCTCGAGTTGACGGTCGAGGGCGAGACCATCGTGGTCCATGGCTACATGGCCTCCGCTCGTCCGGCCGGATGCCGCTTGGCGCGAGCACGCCAAGCGGCTCTCTGTCCTCTTGAGGGGGTCGCCTCGATCGAAGTGAACATGGGCCCGTCGGGCGACATGGTCGAGGTGCTTGACCAATTGCCGATCCCGCTCACCATTTACCTGGGCGGCGGCTCGGACAAGTTCATCGGCAATGGAGAACGGGACACCTGCTACCCCGAGGGCGCCAGGCGCAATCGCTGCATCGGGGCCGGCGGCAACGACGTCTGCATCACGGGTCCGAGAAACAGCGACTGCGTGGGCGGTCTTGGGAGTGACTTCTGCAAGACGAGCACGGGAAGCGATGGCTGTTGGGGCGGACCGGGCTCGGACGTCTGCCACATGGGTCCGGGGCAGGACGGATGCCACGGCGACGGCGGCAACGACCGGCTCTTCGGCGGCCCGAGCCCCGACCAGCTCTACGGCGGCCGCGGCTTCGACCACTGCGACGGCGGCCCCGGCACAGGGCGCTCCCACCAGTGCGAGTCGGGCCCGCGTCGCTGAGCTCGGGCCGGGCTCAGGACCCCTACAACCCCATCGACTTGCCGAGGATCTCCTTCATGAGTTCCGAGCATGCACGGGAGGGCACGCGGGGTCGTCCGAGGGCACGGATGCCCCGCAAATGAGCCTGTTCGGAGATGAGAGCGACGACCGGCCGTGATCGCGGGTGGCCCAGCTGATGTGTCCGGATCGTGTCCGTCAGGAGCTTCTCGCTTCGGCGCTACCATTCCTGGCGTGGCCGCATCGCCAACCAAGACAGTCGAGTTCGACAGCGAGCTGCTTGAGCGCTTGCACCAGCGTCGCCCCGAGATGGACGATCGCGAGCTGCTTGAGTCGATGGCGAGGATGACCCTCGGCCGCGAAACCCTCCGCCGCGTCCAGGAGCGCAACACGCTCTCCGAAGACGAGGCAATCGAGCTTGGCGTCAAAGCCGTGCATGAAGCACGCCGCGAGCGCCGGGCCGCCGGTTGAAGCGCCTCGTAGTCGACGCAAGCACGCTGGTCTCCGGCGTAGCCAGTCGCCCCGGCGGCGGTGCTCCCTGGCTGATCCTGGCTGCCCTTCTGGACTTCGAGTTCGAGGCCGTTGTCTGTCCCACGCTTATTGGCGAGTTCAGGGACGCCCTGGCCAGCAAGTACTTCAAGGAGCGTTTCGACCCCGACGACCTAGCGGAGATCGTGGCAAACGTCGAGGAAGCGGCCACCGAATACGCAGACCCAAAGGAAGTCGCGGCGCTTCTTAGAGACCCCCACGACGACTATCTCGTTGCGCTAGCCCGAGAGTCCGGAGCTGACGCAATTGTCACCGGCGACCGCGATCTGCTCGATCATTCAAGACTGAGCCCCACGGCCCTCGATGCACGTAAAGCGTGCAAGCTGCTCGGACTTCTCGACGAGTAAAGCCAAGTCAAGCTGTTTCGTGCGGTCGTCCTTTGGAGTGAGCGCTCGGTATCTGTATCCACCGGCGACGATTTCCGTCCTAAACCGCCGCTAACTTAGCGAACCTGGCAGGTTTCGCCTCTAATCGACATATGCGAGGCGACATCGAGTAAAGACGTTAGCCAAGGAGAACGGAAATGGCACCAAAACAGTCAAACGACCAAGATGCGATTTCGCTTGAGGCTGCAATGGCCGGCGTTCTTGCTCTTCTCGTGGACGAGCGCGAGAGCCGCACAAAAGACGACAAGTCATCAGTGAAGACCGAGGTTCTACTAGCTAACGCAGGAATGTCTATCGACGGCATCGCGGCGGCGACGGGGAAGAAGCGGGACGCTGTGAGGATGGCGATTAAGCGAGCGAAGGGGCGCTGACAGTGGATTATCAAGATGAGCTAGTTCGGCTTCTCGTGATCCAGATCCGATCACAGTTTGAGAGCCAGGCAGATGTGATCAGAGAGCTGAGCCGCGCTGGTTTCGGGCCGAAGCGGATAGCTGAATTGCTCGGTACGACTCCAGGGACGGTAAATGTGACTCTGGCGAAGGCGAAAATCAAGAAATCAACCGGCGGCAAGAAGAAGGCGAAGAGCAATGGCTGACAAAGAGATCTTGCAGAGACTCGACCGGATTATCGCGATTCTCCAGCTCGCCAATCACGCTGACATCGAAGAGGGCCGCGAGAGGATCCGGGCTGACGATCTCAATGCCGCCGTTCTCGATGCGGCAGCAAAGGAAATCGCCGCTGGCAAGCTCATAGAGGCCGCGCAACGGGGCGCAAAGAGTTCGCCTTCGAAGCCGACGGTCAAGCGCCGTATTGCTGCTTTGGTCGACCAGGGAGCACTCGAACGCATCGGGGCTGGTCCCGCGACTCGGTACAAGGTGACAGGGCTGGTGTAGGCCGCATGGCGAAGACGGATCCGGCAGTCAAGGCAGAGTTGCTCGCGAAGCTCGGGGTCTCGCCTCAGCGCTTGAGCCAACTCGCGGCGAAGCGGAAGGGAGAACTCCCAATGAGCACCCCGGATGCCGTATACACAATTGCCCACGAGAACGGCATAGACGTGTCAAAGCACCTCAGCGCCGAGGAGACGAAAGAGATCAGGGGGCCTCGTCGCGAGCCTCGGCACCCAACGTCACGATTCCCCGCAACGGCCCGCCCGTCCGAGAGCACGCGCTCCAAAGGACGTCAAAGTAAAGATTGGGACCGTTGATGTCGGCAAGATTCCAGCTCTGAAGGAGTCCCACGCGCACGACGCTAAGCGTATGTCGGAGCGCGTTTACCCCACCCTGTACGTTTTTGAGAACTCTGTTCGTGACCTCATCGAGGCGGTGCTCCGCGCGAAGCACGGGAAAGATTGGTGGGTAGAAGGGGCGCCGCGGAAGGTCCAGGAAACCGCTGCCAAGCACAAGGCGGGCGAGGCCGACGATCCGTGGCACGGCGCGCGCGGGGGCAGGGAGATCGATTATATCTTCCTCAATGATCTCTGGTCCACCGTCAAGCACAACTGGGGTGACTTTCAGAATCTGTTTCCGGATCAAGCTTGGATTCAGACTCTCATCACACGCGATATGAACGTTTCCCGCCGCGTGCTCGCACACATGACACCCATCTCTGCTGACGACATCAAGGGCATAGAGGCTGCGTTCCGCAAGTGGGTTAACAGTTGCAAGCCGTAGAAAATCAGATTCCCTAGCGGCAACGGGGCCGTATCCGCCCGTCCCGAGTCCGCTGCTGACCTTTAGTGGCCTCGGTGGCAGATAGGCTCTGCGGCAGTCACTGAGGACGTTGTTGTCCGGCTTACTGGCTCAGCTTGTCTGCGAGCCTGCCCAGTTCGCCCATCGAGACGCCGAGGGCGGCCGCGATGCCCTTGAGAGTGCCCCATGTGGGGTTGGCGTGGCCGCGCTCGATCAGGGAGAGGGTGCCGGTCGTTATGTCGGCCTCGTGGGCAAGGTCTTCCTGGGTGATGCCGCGCTTTTGGCGAAGCTGGCGGATCGCTTCGCCTAGGGCGGGCTGGGGTTGATCGGAGCGGCGCATCCTGGCTGGGACGCTTTCAGACGCGAGCGACATGGGCGGCGCTTGGCAGTCATGGCACCGCGACGCTTGGCATCCCGCCTGTCGCGTTGCGAGCTTGGAGAACGCCCGCCCCTACGACCTTCGCCACAGCTTCGTATCGCTGCTGATCCATGAAGGGCGCAGCGTGGTCGATGTCGCGCGCCAGGCTGGGCACTCACCAACGATGACGCTCGACGTTTACGCGCACGTCTTCGATGAGTTCGACATCGCCGAGCGCGTGTCTGCCGAGGATCAGATCGCCCAGGCGCGGCGCGATGTGTCCGGATTGTGTCCGCCTGACGCGGACGATTGGGAGGAGGAGCCAGGACACCCCTGCTAATCCCTACAACCCCATCGACTTGCCGAGGATCTCCTTCATGATCTCGTCGGTGCCGCCCCCGATTGGGCCGAGGCGGGCGTCGCGGACGGCTCGCTCTATGCCGTACTCGCGCATGTAGCCGTAGCCGCCGTGGACCTGCAGGGACTCATCGGCTATTTCCAGGACGGCTCGCTGGGTCACCAGCTTGGCCATGGTCACGTCCTTGATGCAGTCCTGGCCCTCGTGGAATAGGCGCAAGGCGTTGTAGGTGAGGGCTTTGGCCGCTGCGGCCTGGGTGGACATCTCCGCCACCTTGTGGCGGATCGCCTGGAAATTGCCGATCGGACGCCCGAAGGCCCGGCGCTGCTTCGCGTAGTCGACGGTGACCTCGATCAGGCGCTGCATCGCGCCTACCGCGCCGATCGCCATCAGCAGCCGCTCCCAGGCGAAGTTGGCCATGATCAGCTTGAAGCCCTCGTTCTCCTCGCCGAGCAGGTTCTCCGCCGGCACCTCGACCTCGGTGAAGGACAGCTCGCCCGTGTCGGAGGAGTGCCAGCCCATCTTCTCCAGCTTTCTGCTGACCTCGTAGCCGGGCATGTCGCGCTCCAGAACCAGGAAGGAGATGCCGTTGTGGCCGCCCTCCTGCGTCGTCTTGCAGGCGCAGACGAGGAAGTCGGCGCGGACGCCGTTGGTGATGAAGGTCTTCGAGCCGCTGACGACATAGCCGCCGTCGACCCGCTTCGCGGTCGTGGAGATGCCGGCGACGTCCGACCCGGCTTCCGGCTCGGTGATTCCCAGCGCGCCGATCTTCTCGCCGGCGATCCCCGGCACCAGCCAGCGCTGCTTCTGCTCTTCGGTGCCGAAGTTGAAGATCGGCGGCATCGCGATCGAGGTGTGCGCGTTGAGGCCGGCGGCGACACCACCCGAGCCCCCCGAGCGCGCCAGCTCCTCGACCCAGACCGCGTCGTGCAGGTAGGTGCCGCCCTGGCCGCCGTAGCGCTCGGGGAACTTCAGGCCGAGGAAGCCCAGCTCCGCGCAGCGCTCGTACAGCTCACGCGGAAACTCGCGCGCCGCCTCCCACTCGTCGACATTCGGCGCTATTTCCTTGCCGACGAAGTGACCGACGGTCTCACGCAGCTCCTCGTGCTCCTCGCCGAAGGGCGGGAGGACGGCGCGGACCCCGCTGTCCTTGATAACGGTCAGCGGCTCAGATGCCGTAGCTGCGCCCGATCACCTCGAGCATGATCTCGTCGGTGCCGGCGCCGATCCGGTTGAGCCGAACGTCGCGGTAGGCGCGCTCGATCTCGTACTCCTTCATGTACCCGTAGCCACCGTGGATCTGGATGCACTCGTCGGCGACCTCGCAGGCGATCCGCGAGGTGTAGAGCTTGCACTCGGATATCTCGCGGACCGGATACTCGCCATTGGCGTAGCGCCAGGCGGTCGCGTAGGTGAACTGCTTCGCCGCTTCGATCTTGGTCGCCATCTCGGCGAACTTGTGCCGGATCACCTGGAAGTTGCCGATCGGGCGGCCGAAGGCCTTGCGGTCCTTGGCGTACTCGAGGGTGCGCTCGAACATCCGCTGCGCGCCGGCTACGGCGCCCGCGCAGGCGACCATCCGCTCGCTCTGCAGCTCCCAGGAGATGTGGTAGAAGCCCTTGCCCTCCTCGCCGAGCAGGTTCTCGACCGGAACCCGCACGTCCTCGAAGGTGAGCTCCGCGGTGTCGGAGGCGTGCATCCCCATCTTCTCGAGCTTGCGTGAGACGGTGAAGCCCGGGACCGTTTCCCCGTTCTCGTCTCGCAGGTCGACGACCAGCAGGCTTATCCCGTCGTGCGCTTTCGAGGGGTCGGTCTTGACGACGAGGACGATGAAGTCGGCTCGAGCGCCGTTCGTGATGAACGTCTTCGAGCCGTTGACGACGAATTCGTCGCCGTCGCGGATCGCCGTCGTGCGGATCGCGGCGACGTCGGAGCCGGCCTCCGGCTCGGTTATCCCCAGGCAGCCGATCCTCTCGCCGCGGATCGCCGACGGCATGTAGCGCCCCTTCAGATCCTCGCTGCCGAGCAGCTCGATCGGCGGCAGCACCATGTCGGTGTGGACGACGAAGCCCATGTTGAGCCCCCCTGAGCCCGAGTAGCTCATGCACTCGGCGCGGACGAGCGAGTAGTAGTAGTCGCCGCCCTGCCCGCCGTACTCCTCCGGGAAGCAGAGCCCCAGGAAGCCGAGCTCCCCGGCCCGCTTCAGCACCTCGCTCGGCCAGGTCGTCTCCTCCCACTCGTTGCGGTGGGGCCAAAGCTCCTTCTGCACCCAGGCCTGCATCGACTCGCGCAGGTCCTCGTGCTCCTGGGTAAAGATCATGTGCTTGCGCTCGGCGCTGTGGTCGGGCTTGATCACGGTCGAGCTGCCGTTGGTCGTCGCGGTGGCCACTGATTCTCTCCTCGTTCGCTGTCCCGGGAAACCTCGCGGACAGTAGCACTTCCTACTTCTGGCAGAGTCGGCTATGGTGCCGGAATATGAGCGATGGGAGCTACGAAAAGGTCACGTACGAGGTTGCCGGCAGCGTCGCCACGGTGACGCTGAACGATCCGGAGAAGCGCAACATGCTTTCCGGGCAGATGCTTGCCGAGCTGGTCGACGCGATGAAGGCGGCACGCGACTCCGAGGAGGTGCGGGCGGTCGTGCTCACCGGCAGCGGCGACAAGGTTTTCTGTGCCGGCGCGGACCTCGGCGGTTTTGCGGCCGATGCTCCGCTCGTCGCCAAACATTTTTCGTCGGACCTCTTCCTTGAGTTTTTCCGGCTGATGCCGCGGCTCGGCAAGCCGTCGCTCTGCGCCGCCAACGGCCACGTGCTGGCCGGAGGCATGGGCCTCGCCCTCTCCTGCGATCTCGTGATCGCCAAGGAGGGAGCGACCTTTGGCACGCCGGAGATCAACGTCGGCGCCTTCCCCTACATGATCATGGCGATCATCTACCGCAACGTCCCGCGCAAGAAGGTCAACGAGATGATGCTGCTGGGCGAGCGGCTGAGCGCCGAGCAGGCGGTCGACTACGGGCTCGCCAACAAGGTCGTTCCGGCGGCCGAGTTCGATGCCGCGGTGGCCGACTGGGCCGGCAAGCTGGCATCGAAGAGCCCGCTGCTGATGCGCCTCGGCCACGACGCGATGTACCGCCAGCAGGACATGGCGGTCGACGACGCGCTGGAGTACCTGCGCTCGCAGCTGTCCCTCACCCTCTCCACCGAGGACATCGTCGAGGGCGTCGCCGCGTTCTTCGAGAAGCGCGAGCCGCACTGGAAGGGGCGGTAGGCATGGCGAGCGCCGAAGATGGGGGGAAGAACCTGCTTCCGGGCACCGCGCCGCTGAGCGAGCTGACCGAGCAGCTGCACGAGCGCCGCGAGAAGGCGAAGCTGGGCGGCGGGGAGGAGAAGATCGCCAAGCAGCACGAGCGCGGCAAGCTGACCGCGCGCGAGCGGATCGACCTGCTCGTCGACGCGGGGACCTTCGTGGAGATGGGAATCCACGGCCACCCGCACTTCGCGCAGCGCGCGATGGACGGCAAGGAGGCGCCGGCCGACGGCGTCATCACCGGCTGGGGCGACGTCGACGGCCGCGTCTGCTGCGTGGCCGCCTACGACTTCACGGTGATGGCGGGCTCGATGGGGATGACGGGGGAGCTGAAGGTGACCCGCCTGCGGGAGATGGCGCTGGGCAAGCGGATGCCGTTCATCTGGCTGCTGGACTCGGCGGGCGCCCGCATCCAGGAGGCCGCCGGCTCGCTCTTCGCCGGCTCCGGCCACCTCTTCCGCGAAGAGGTGGAGATGTCGGGGGTGATCCCGCTGGTCGCGGCGATGATGGGCCCCTGCGCCGCCGGAACCGCGTATATCCCGGCGCTCTCGGACTTCGTGCCGATGGTCTCCGGCCAGGGGGCGATGGCGCTGGCCGGTCCGCACCTCACCAAAGCGGTGACGGGGGAGGACATCTCGATGGAGGATCTCGGCGGCGCCAAGGTCCACTGCCGCAAGTCGGGGGTGGGGGACCTCGAGGTGGAGGACGACGGGGAATGCATCCGCGCGGTCAAGCGGTACCTCTCCTACTTCCCCGCGAACTGCGAGCAGAAGCCCCCGGTCCTCGAGACCGACGATCCCGACGATCGGATGTCGGAGAAGCTGCTGGAGATAGTTCCCGAGTCCTCGCGGCAGCCCTACGACATGTACGACGTCATTCGCGAGATCGTCGACGACGGCGAGTGGTTCGACATCAAGCCGAAGTTCGCCAAGACGCTGATCACCTGCTTCGCCCGCTTCGGCGGACAGCCGGTCGGGATCGTCGCCAATCAGCCCAAGCAGCTGGCCGGCATCCTCGACAACGACTCGGCCGACAAGGCGGCGCGCTTCATCAACCTCTGCGACGCCTTCAGCATCCCGCTCGTCTTCCTCCAGGACGTGCCGGGATTCATGGTCGGCTCAAAGGTCGAGCACGCCGGGATCATTCGCCACGGGGCGAAGATGCTCTACGCGGTGAGCCGCGCCACGGTGCCGAAGGTGACCGTTGTGGTGCGCAAGGCCTATGGCGCCGGCTATTACGTGATGTGCGGCAAGGCCTACGAGCCCGACCTGATCGTCGCCTGGCCGGGGGCCGAGATCTCGGTGATGGGCGCCGAGGGGGCCGTCAACATCATCGGCCGCTCGGCGATCGAGGCCTCGGAGGACCCCGACGCCACCCGCGAAACGATGCTGAACGCCGTCCGCGAGCAGATCGACCCCTACATCGCTGCGGGCAATGCCGTAGTCGACGACATCATCGACCCGCGCGAGACGCGCCCGACGATCGTCAAGGCGCTGCGGATGGCAAAGACCAAGCGGGTCGAGAGGCCCTGGCGCAAGCACGGGGTGATGCCCGTATGAGCTTCCGCTGTTCCTTCTTCCCGCTATGCGGGACTAACGAACAACGGAAGGGTTCGCGATGAGCCGTTTCGAGGATCCCGTCGTGATCAGCTGCTCGATAAGCGGGGCGATCGCGAACCGGGACCAGTGCCCGGCGATCCCCTACACGCCGGAGGAGTACGCGGCGGAGGCGCGGCGCGCGGTCGACGAGGGCGCCTCGCAGATCCACATCCACGCCCGCACGCCCGACGGCGCGCCCTCTTACGAAGTCGAGGACTTCCGCGCGATCACCGAGGCGATCCTCGCCGAGGTCGGCGACGTGATCGTCAACTACTCGACCGGGGCGATCGGCGTCCCGATCGAGAAGCGGATCGAGTACCTGCGGCAGCTCAAGCCCGACGTGGCGGCGCTCAACATGAGCTCGATGAACTACGCCAAGTACTCCAGGCGGCGCAAGGACTTCGTCTTCAAGGCTGTCTTCGAGAACAGCTTCGACACGATCATCGAGTTCGTTACGGCGATGCGCGAGCTCGGAATCAAGCCCGAGCACGAGTGCTTCGACGCCGGCCATGTGGCGAACCTCGATCCGCTGATCGACATGGGCCTGCTCGAGCCGCCGTTGCAGATCTCGCTGGTCATGGGGGTCACCGGGGGCATCCGCCCGACCGCGCGCAACGTGGCCTTCATGTCCGAGCAGATCCCGGGCGGGGCGGAGGGCCAAAACCAGTGGCAGACGATCGGTGTCTCCCGCGACCAGTGGAAGCTGCTCGGTGCCGCGCTGGTCCTGGGCGGCAACGTCCGCGCCGGGGTCGAGGACAACCTCTACCTGCCGAACGGCGAGATGGCGAAATCGAACGGCGAGCTGATCGCCAAGGCGCGGCAGATGGCGGAGGACGTCGGACGTCGCGCGGCCACGGTGGTGGAGGCCCGCGAGCTGTTGGGAGTGCCGAAGCGGGCAGAGGTCTGAGCGATGGCGACGACGATCCACCGTGCCGGCGTCTCCTGGGGCGGCGGTGAGGGAGAGGACGTTCGCGCCCACGAGGTCCTGCTCGGCGCCCAGTCTTTGCCGAGCTCATCGGCGGTCGAGTTCGGCGGCGACGACTCCAAGTCGAACCCCGAGACGCTGCTGGTCGGCGCGCTCTCCAGCTGCCACATGTTGTGGTTCCTGGCACTGGCGAGGAAAAAGGGCTTCGAGATCGCCTCCTACGAAGACGATGCCGAGGCCGTCCTCGACGGCAAGCACTTCACCTCGGCGACGCTGCGGCCGCGAGTTCGCTGGGCCGGCGAGCCCCCGCCTCCCGACGCCATCGAGGGATTCCACCACCGCGCCCATGAGCTCTGCTTCATCGCCAACTCGGTCAACTTCCCGGTCGAGGTCGAGCCGCAATGAGCCCGGAGTTGCCGCTTAGCGACGTCAAGGTCCTCGACCTGACCAGGCTGCTGCCCGGTGGCTTCTGCTCGCTGCTGCTCGCCGACCTCGGCGCCGAGGTGCTGAAGGTCGAGGACACCGGGATGGGCGACTACATCCGCTGGGCGCCCCCCTACTACGGCGACGAGGAGCAGCAGGACCTCGGCACCCGCTCGGCGCTGTACCTCTCGCTCAACCGCGGCAAGCGCTCGATCCGGCTCGACCTCAAGTCCGAGCAGGGGCGCGAGGCGCTGCTCCGCCTGGTCAAGTCTCACGACGTCGTTCTCGACGGCTTCCGCCCCGGCGTGCTGGACCGGCTCGGGGTCGGCTACGAGCGGGCGCGCGAGGCCAACCCGGGGATCGTCTTCTGCGCGATCACCGGCTACGGCCAGGACGGCCCGTACGAGCAGCGCGCCGGGCACGACATGAACTATCTCGGCCTGGTCGGGCTGCTCGGCCTGACCGGCGCCAAGGACGGCCCGCCGGTCCAGTCGGCCGGCCAGATCGCCGACCTCGGCGGCGGCGCGCTGATGGCGGCCTTCGGCGTAATGGCGGCCCTGCACGAGCGCCGCCGCTCCGGCGAGGGTCAGATGGTCGACGTCTCGATGGCGGACGGCGCCCTCTCCTGGCTGGCGATGGTCGCGGGACGCTACTTCTGCGACGGCGAGGTCCCGCGCCGCGGCGAGCTCGAGCTGGCCGGCGGGCTGGTCTGCTACCTGCCCTACGAGGCGGCTGACGGATGGGTCAGCTGCGGAGCGCTGGAGCCGAAGTTCTGGGGCGCCTTCTGCGACGGGGCGGGGCGGGGGGATCTGGTCGAGAAGCAGTTCGAGCGGCCGGGCTCGGAGGCCTGGCGCGAGGTCGCCGCGGTCTTCCGTGCGCGCACTCGCGAGGAGTGGCGCGCCTTCAACGACGAGCACGACTGCTGCATCGAGCCGATCCTCGACCTCGACGAGGCGCTCGACTCCGAGCTGGTGCGGGCGCGCCGGATGGTGGTCGAGATGGACCAGCCAGGGATCGGCCCGGTCCGCCAGCTCGGCGTGCCGCTGAAGATGAGCCGCACCCCCGGCGACCCCACGCGTCCCGCACCGGCCTTCGGCGAGCACACCGACGAGGTGCTGCGCGAGGCCGGCTTTTCCGGCGAGGAGATCGCGGCGATGAAGGAGTCGGGCGCCGCCGCTGGGCCGAGCGACGACATCCAGGCCACCTTCCGCGCATGAGCGCCAACGGCGAGAAGACGTTGCTCCGCATGGGCGAGCTCGCCGAGGCCTCCGGCGTGCCGGTCCCGACGATCAAGCACTACCTGCGCGAGGGCCTGCTCCCGGAGCCGGTCAAGACCAGCCGCAACATGGCCTATTACCCACCCGAGTTCGTCGATCGCATCAGGCTGATCAAGCAGCTCCAGGAGGAGCGCTTCATGCCGCTGAAGGCGATCAAGGCGGTGCTCGACGAGGACCCCGAGCGGGCTCGCGCCCTGGTCGAGCTGGAGGATCGCATCCTCGACCGCGCGCTGGCCGGCGAGCGGGCCCGCACCCGGGCCGCCGAGGCCCGTGAGCGCTACGGCGTCCCCAAGGACGTGCTCGACCGGCTCGAGGAGCTGGGCATCCTCAGCCCCAACAGCCGCGGCTACTCGCCCTCCGACGTGAAGATCATCGAGGCGATCAGCCGTTTCCGGGCCGGCGGCTACGACGAGGAGATCGGCTTCACCGTCTACGACACCCTCCGTTACAAGGACGCCCTCGAAGAGCTGGTTCGCCAGGAGGTCGACGTGGTGATGAGCCGCCTGGCCGGCGAGGTCCCCCCGGAGCGCGTGGTCGAGATGCTCGAAGCCGGCGCCCAGCCTCTCCAGGATCTGATCGCCGCCCTCCACACCAAGCTGATGGTGGCGGAGCTGGAGCGCCACCGCGCTCAGCGCAACTGACTCAGCTCGCCGCCGCCTCGCGCAGCTCCGCCAGGCCCTGCTCATGGGAGACGACGGGCTCGTAGGCGAGCTCGTCCCGGGCCTTGGAGATATCGATCGTGCACTCCTGCGTCAACAGCCAGGAGCGGAAGGTCGTCATCGGCGGAGTGCCGGACAGTGGCAATGCCCTCCACGCCGCTTCGGCGACGCGCGCCATCGGCGCCGCCGCCCAGCCGGGGATGCTGCGCTTGGGCGGCGTCACGCCCTGGGTCTCCAGCAGCGCGGTGACGAACTCGCGGAAGACCACCGGCTCGCCGTCGGTGACGAAGTAGGCCTCGCCGGGACGGCCCCGGGCGGCCGCCAGCAAAAGGCCTTCGACGACGTTGTCCACGTGCGTGGTGTCGGTCACGTTGCGGCCGCCGCCGATCCAGGCGAACTGGCCCTTTTCGACCGTCTCCACCAGCTCCGGCAGCAGGGTCGTGTCGCCTTTGCCCCACACGAACCTGGGCCGCAGCGCGACCGTCTCGAAGCGCTCGCGGCTCGCGCCGCGCACGGCCTGCTCGGCTTTCGCCTTCGTCGCCGGGTAGGGCGCCCTGGAGTCGGGGCGCAGTGGGGCGGCCTCGTCGACGTGGATCAGGGGCTCGCCGGCCATCAGCGCCGCCTCCGTCCCGCAGTGGACGAAGCGCCGCACTCCCGCCTTCGCGCAACCTGCGAGAGCGTTGCGGGTGCCCTCCACGTTGCCCTTCTCGAAGTCCTGCCACGGTCCCCATTCGCCCAGGTGCGCGGCGAGGTGGAAGGCCGTGTCGCAGCCGTCCGCTCCGGCCGCGATGGATGCCGCGTCCCCGAGGTCGCCGAGCACCGGCTCGGCCCCCAACTCCGCCACCCGCCGAGCGGAAGCCTCCGAGCGAGCCAGTGCCCGCACGGTCGTGCCTTCGCCGACGAGCCGTTCAACCAGCCTGCCGCCGATGAAGCCCGATCCCCCCGTCACAAATGCCGCCTCCGTCATTGGTGGCGATGTTAGCCTCGACGTCCCGACGGCGGAGGCCTCGACGAAGGGTGGGCCTAGCGGGCCCCGGCGCCGATCGACTCGCGGTCGGCCTCGATCATGCTGAGAATCAGCAGCGCGCCCGTCCTCTGGGCTACCTCTGCCGCCTCATCGAGCGCCTCGCGCACGCCGTCGCGGCCGGCTGCGATCCTGGCTCTCGCCAGCGCGTGCAGCGCGAGGGGCAGCGCCCAGAGCATGCCCCGCTTCCGGGCATCGTCAGCCGCCAGCTCCGCTATCTCGGCCGCCTCGTCGGCTCGACCCACCCCGGTCAGCGCCTCGGCCCGCAGGGCGGCGCGCCATGACTCCATCTCGCCCCCGTCGGCCATCGCCTCGCGGTACAGGCGCTCCGCTTCTTCGATCGAGTCCAGCGCCGCGGCATGGTCCTCGGCGATCAGCTGGGCGCCGCTGAGGTTCGCAAGGGCGAGGCTGCGGGAGAAGACATCCCCGAGGCGCTCGGTCAGCTCGCAGTTGCGTCGCGCCATGGCAACTCCCGCCTCTGTGTTACCCCGGGCGGCCCACAGCGAGGCCTGAGTGCCGCGCGTCCAGCTGGCGGTCTCGAGGTCGCCCTGCTCAGCCGAGATCCGCAGCGCCGCTTCCAGCAGGTCCTCGGCTTCGTCGAACTCGCCGCGCTCTCGGCGGATCAGGCCCTTCCCCATCAGCGCCCACGCCACCGGGCTGCCGATCACGATCCCGGCGCCCGCGCCGTGATCCTCACCGGCCAGCTCGAGGATCCCGTCGAGCGCCCGGTCGAAGCCGGCGAAGTCCCCGGCGCAGAGGAGAGCGTAGGAGGCAGTCGCGCGAATCGCCACCTGCAGGTCCCTGTCGCCGGACTCGTCCGACAGCCGGGTGATCTCCTCTCCGGCACGCAGCCAGGCTCCGGCCTCGTGGGCGGTTCCCGGCCGCGCCAAGGTCAGCGTCTTGAGCAGGGTCAGCGAGCGGATGTCGCCGGTCCTGCTCGCGATCTCGGCCGCCTCCTCGGCGAGCAGGGAGGCCTCGCCGCTGTCCATCCCGAGCCGCCAGGCATAGTCGAGCTGGAGTAGGCGTGAGGTGACGGCGAGCGCTGCGGTCTCTTCGGTTTCCTCCAGCTGGGAGGCCAGATCCATAGTCGCCCTCCACAGACGCTGCGCCTCCCGCGGCTGGCTGTGGCCCGTCCAGTAGGCGGCCCTGGCGGACCACCGCGCCGCCTCCAGCGTCTCCCCGGCCAGCTCCATGTGGTGGGCGATGAGGGCCGCCAGCTCGTCGAGCCTGTCGGGCTCAAGCTCGATCATCGCCCGCGCGGTCGCCGCGTGAGTCGCTTCCCGCTGTTCGGAGAGCTGCGTGCCATAGGCCACCTCGCGAGTGAGCGGGTGGCGGAAGGCGAGCACCCGGCCGGGGTGGATCTCCGCTTGGTAGAGGAAGCCGGCCGCGATCAGATCCTGCAGCGCCACTTCGCATTCCTGCGAATCGGCGAACCCGGAAATCAGCTCGAGCGTTCGCTCACCAACCTCCTTCCCGGCGACCGAAGCGGCCTGCAGAAGGCGCTTGGCAGCCGGGGTGAGCCGGTCTATGCGCGCGGCCAGCACGGTTTGCACGCTGGCCGGGACCCCGGCGTCCTCGACCGGCCGCGCAAGCCGATAGCCGCCCCGCTCCCCCTCCAGGTGCCCGGACTCGGCCAGGTGACGGACGATCTCCTCCACGAAGAAGGGATTGCCGGAGGTTCGCTCGTGGATCAGCTCGCCGAGGCCGTCCAGCGAGGGGTCCTGGCCGGCGAGGTCACGCAGAAGCTCATCCGTGTCGGGCTGCTCCAGAGGCGTCAAGGAGAGATGGCGGTAGATCGCCGACCCATGCCAGCGGGGCGAGTACTCGGGCCGGAAGTTGACCACCACGAGCGTGCTGGTCCCTTCCATCGAGGAGATGAGATCGCCCAGCATGGACTCACTGCCCTCGTCCATCCAGTGCAGGTCCTCGATCACGATGACAACGGGGTGATGGCGGTGGCCGGCGCCGATCAGGCGGCAGATGACCCGCCCCAACGCCCTCTGTCGCGCCTCGGCGCTCATCTGGGGAACCGGACGGTCGGGGTCGGGCACGCCAAGGAAGTCGAAGACGAGCGGCAGGTCCTCGGCGAACTCCGGGTCGAGGAGGAGCGCCCGCCCGGCGATCTTCTCGCGGGCGAGCTGGTCGGGCTCGCGATCGCCGATCCCGAAATAGGCGCGCAGCATCTGCAGCACCGGCATGAAGGGGATCGTCTTGCCGTGCGCTTGGGCCTGAGCCTCGAAGACCTCGATCCCTTCCGTGCGGCAGCGCTCCGCGAACTCGTGGCACAGCCGGCTCTTTCCGACCCCCGGCTCGGCGACGATTCCCGCCACCGCGCCCTCTCCACGCTTGGCGCGGTCCAGTGAGCTCTCGAGGACGTCCATCTCTTCGTTGCGGCCGACGAAGCGGGAGAAGCCCCGCTCGCGGGAGAGGTCGAGCCGCGAGCGGGCCGCGCCGACGCCGTTAAGCTCAAAGACCCGAATCGGCCGGCTGGCTCCCTTGATCTCGAACTCGCCCAGGTCCTCCAGCTCCAGGAATCCCTTTGCCAGCGCCGCCGCGCTTTCGGTGAGGTAGGCCTTGCCGGGTTCGGCAAGGGCCTCCATCCGTTGGGCAAGGCCCACGGTGTGGCCTATCGCCGTGTATTCGCCGTCCTCCGCTTCCCCGATCGCCCCAGCCACCACCTCGCCGGAGTTGACCCCGATCCGCGTCGAGAAGTTGAGCCCATGCCTGCGGCGCAATTCCGCCGCGTACTCTGAGACGTCGTCCAACATCCGCAGAGCCGCGAAACAGGCTCGTCGCGCGTGGTCCTCATGAGCGATCGGAGCTCCGAAGACGGCCATGATGCCGTCCCCGGTGAACTTGTCGACGGTGCCCTCGAAGCGATGCACCGCGTCGGCCAGAATCGAGAAGAAGCGCTGCATGATCCGCCGCCACTCTTCCGGGTCCTGTTGCTCGGCCATGTCCATCGAGCCGCTGACGTCGGCGAAGAGCACGGTGACCTGCTTGCGCTCGCCGTCGAACTCGATGGACTGCCCTCCGCTCACGAACGCACCCATCGTACGCTCCCCCTCCTCCTATACTGAGCTGGAAGCCGATTGACTGGTCAGTCAGTCACATCGGTGACCGTGGAGGACTCCGAGGAACCTTGCGCGCAGCTGCGGTACAGCTCAACTCGACGAACGACAAAGCCCGGAACCTGGAGGTCGCCGAGCGGCTGGTGCGCGCCGCTGCCGCCGATGGGGCCGAGCTGGTCGCTCTGCCGGAGAAGTGGAACCTCCTCGCGGGAGGAGAGGAGCTACTGGCAGGCGCCGAGCCGCTCGAGGGCCCCAGCCTCAACGCCGCCCGCGGCTGGGCTCGCGAGCTGGGGATCCACCTGCTGGCCGGCAGCGTCTCCGAACGCGGCGGCGAGAGGGCCTTCAACACGTCGGTCCTGATCGGCCCCGCCGGCGAGGACCTCGCCGTCTACCGCAAGATCCACATGTTCGACGTCGAGGTCGGCGGCGTCGCCTACCGCGAGTCCGCGCACGAGGAGCCGGGGACGGAAATCGTCAGCGCGCCGCTCGGCGAGCTGATTGCCGGGCTGACCGTTTGCTACGACCTCCGCTTCCCGGAGCTGTACCGGATTCTCGCCGTGCGCGGCGCCCGTCTGCTCACCGTGCCATCGGCCTTCACGTTGGCCACCGGCCGCGATCACTGGGAGGTGCTGCTGCGGGCGCGGGCAATCGAGAACCAGGCCTTCGTCGTCGCTCCGAATCAGGTCGGCGAGGCGCCGCCGCACTTCAACTCCTACGGGCGCTCGACCATAGTCGACCCCTGGGGCGTGGCGCTCGCCACCGCTCCCGACGAGGAGTGCTTCGTCGCCGCCGACCTCGACCTCGCCGCGCAGGAGCGGATCCGCCACTCGCTCCCTTCGCTGGCGAACCGCCGGCCGGCCGCCTACCTGTGGCCCCAGCTTCAGGAGATGCACGGGTAATGGCCAAAGCGCCTCCGGTCGACAAGCGCCGCCAGATCCTCGACGCCGCGATCCGCGTCTTCGCCCGCCAGGGCTTCCATGCGACCCGCGTCTCCGACATCGCCGACGAGGCCGGTGTCGCCTACGGTCTCGTCTATCACTACTTCAGGTCCAAGGACGAGGTGCTGAACGAGCTGTTCAGCCAGCGCTGGTCGCTGCTGTTGGCCGCGATCGAGGAAACCGACGTCAGCGACGCCGCCCCCCGCGACAAGCTGGCCGCCGTCGCCACCTTCATCGTCGAGTCCTACCGCCACGATCCGGAGCTGATGCAGGTGATCATCGTCGAGGTGACCCGCGCCGCCAACTCCTTCGGGCGGACGCATCTGCCGGAGATTCGCCAAGCCTATGAGCTGATCGCCAAGATCGTCGCCGACGGGCAGGAGGCGGGCGCATTCCGTCGCGACATCGACCCCGTCTTCGCCTCGATGTCCTTCTACGGGGCGATCGAGCAGCTGCTGTCGGGCTGGATTTTCGATGTGATCCCCTCCTCGGACGCCGACTTCGAGCGCGCCAAGGAGCTTGTCGTGACGACCGTCTGCGACGGAATCGAGCCGAGATGACGTCGTGGGCGGCTTCTCCCGACTGCGGCGGTGGCGAGATGGTTTACTCCGCAGCTCCCAAGGGGAAGGTCGAGCTAGGTGGATAACGAGATGGTCAGGCGGTTGATGTGGACGGGGCTGCTCGCGGCGAGCAGTGCGCTGGCCAGCGTTCTCGCGGCGCGGGCCTCCGCGGTCCTCTGGCGGCGTGTCTTCGACGAGGAGCCCCCGGAGTAGCGATGGCGACCCCCGATCCGACTGCCATGCCTCCCCAGGAGCCCGACCGTAAGTCGGTCGGCGAGCTGGTTTTCGATGTTTCCGAGCGTGCCTCGTCGCTGATTCGCGACGAGATCGAGCTCGCCAAGGCCGAGGTCACCGAGAAAGTCGGCAAGATCCTGCGCGGATCGGTCGTCGGTGCCGTCGCCGGGGCCTTCGCCTTCCTGGCGTTGATCCTGATCATGGAGGGATTTGCCTGGCTTCTCAACGAGGAGGTCTTCGACGGCAAGGCCTGGCCCGGCTTCTTCGTCGAGGCGGCGATCTTCCTGCTGATCGCAGCCGGAGCAGGCCTCTTCGCCTACCGCTCGGTTCAGGCCGGGGCGCCGCCGGTGCCAGAGCAGGCCATCGAGGAAGCGAAGCGGACCAAGGAAATGCTGGGGGGAGACGCGAAATGAGCACCCATCCGGAGCCGGCCCGTCCTTCTTCGGCTGGCATGCCCGGCCGCTCGGCAGCGGAGATCCGACGTGACATCGTCGTCCAGCGCCAGGACTTCGGCCGTTCGGTCGAGGCCCTGCGTGGACGCGTCACCGAGCTGACCGACTGGCGCCGTCAGGTCCGCGAGCATCAGCGCGAGCTGACGATCGGCGCGGCAGCGGCCGGCTTTGTGATCGGCATCGTGGCGCTGCGCCGCCGACGCCGCTAGCGCGACTCCAGAGCCGACTTCGAGACGCTGCCGACCCCGAGCAGGCCGGGGCCGACGTGGGCGCCGATCACCGGCCCGACCTCTGAGACGAAAACCGGCTCGCACCCGAAGATCTCGCGACAGTCGTCGGCGAGGGCGTTTGCCGTCTCCGGATCCTGGATGTGCTGGACGACCCAGCCGTCCAGGCCCGACTCGTGACGCTGCCGGGCGTAGCCGCGCAGCCGCTCCAACGCCCGCGCCCGCGTGCGGACCCGCTCGACCGGGGTGATCTCCTCCTCGAGCGTGAGGATCGGCTTGATCTTCAGCGCCGAGCCGATCCAGGCGCGCGCGCCGCCGATCCGCCCGCCACGCCGCAGGTACTCGAGCGTGTCGATCGCGAACCACATTTTCAGCTCCTCGCGAGCCTGCCGAGCACGGGCAGCGACCGCGTCGCCGTCTCCCCCGCCTGCAGCCGCCGCGGAAGCGGCCAGCACGCTGAGGCCCATCCCCCCGCAGGCGGAGCGCGAGTCGACGACGTGGACGCGTTCGCCCCCCTTCCCGTCGGCGATCAACCGCTCACGGGCCTGGTTTGCCGCCTCACAGGTCCCGGAGATTCCGGATGAGATGTGGATCGAGACGACCTCACGGCCCGCGTCGAGCAGTGGCTCGTAGACGGCGATGAAATCGCCGACCGAGGGCTGGGAGGTCGTGAAGCCGTTTTCCGAGGCGCGCAGCCTCTCGAAGAACTCGCCGTAGTCACGAATCTCGGACTCGGGTTGCTGATCGCCGTCGATCGCGACGTAGAGGCTGATTACCTCGATGCCTCGCCCGGCGGTGAGCTCGGTGGGAATGTAGGCGGTCGTGTCGCAGACGACGGCGGTTTGAGCGTTGGGACTCAAGAGGCCAGAGTCTTTCAGACCACCGTGAGACCGGACGAAGCAGAAAGGACGTGGCGGGGCTTGCCGCTACACTTTGTGAAGTGACTGAGTCGACCCCCGAGACGGCGATAACTTTGACCGACAGGGCAGCCGAGAAGATCGGTGAGCTGTTGGGCGGTCAGGAGGGTGCTCAGGACCAGGCGCTCCGGGTTGCTGTCCGCGGCGGCGGCTGCTCGGGCTTCCAGTACGCGCTGGCCTTCGACCGGGCCAAGGACGATGACCACCTCCTCGAGGTCGATGGCGTCGCGGTCCTCATCGACAAGGTGAGCATGCAGTTCGTCTTCGGCTCGGAGGTCGACTACGTCGAGGGCCTCCAGGGCGCCGGGTTTCAGGTCAACAACCCGAACGTCGTCGCGGCATGCGGTTGCGGGTCCTCCTTCCAGGTGAAAGAAGACGCCGCAGCCGCCGTCTGACCGCGCTTTATTCGATCTGCAGCGGTGGGGACTGCGCCGGCGGGGCGGAGGGCGTAGCCGGGATCGCGGGCTGCTCGACTCCCAGGGCTTCCGCCAGCTCGCCGGACTCGAACATCTCCTCGACGATGTCGGCGCCGCCGATCAGCTCGCCGTTGACGTAGAGCTGGGGAAAGGTCTGCCAGTCGGAGATCTCGGCGGTCACTTCGCGCAGTGGCTGCAGCGCGGGGAGGACATCGATCGCGCCGTACTCGACGTCGATCGCGTCGAGCACCTGCACGACCCGCAGCGAGAACCCGCAGCGAGGCATCTCCGGCGTGCCTTTCATGAAGAGCAGCACCGGGTTGGCGCCGATCAGCTCCTCGACTTTGGATTTCAGCTCCGGATCGGCCATGGGCACAGAGTAGCTATCGAGGAACCCCGGTCTTCACCGACAGTGCGTGGATCGTCCCGTCGTCGAAGCGTTCCTTGACCGCCGCCTTGACCAGCCGGTGCTGATCGATCCGCGAAAGGCCGTCGAACTGGGGCGCGGTCACGGTCGCGCGCAGGTGGTCGCCGGCGCCGGTTTCGTCGATCACCTCGACCTCCGCGTCGGGTAGAGCGGCCTTGATCATCGACTCGAGCTCCGCCAGGTCGGCGGCCATCAGCGATCCGCGGTTCCGAGAGCGCGGGAGTGCTCAAGCATCTCCTCGACCCGGACGAACTTGACGCGCGGACGACCGTGGGGCTCGCCGCGGCCGACCTCGACCTGGTCGATCGCCTGCCAGTCCTCGAAGCTGACGTAGCGGATGCCGCGCTCGGCAAGGAGCTCCTCGACGGCCTGGGGCTCCGGGCTCTCGGGATCGAGAAGGATCCCGGACTCCACGTCGGCGATCAGGTGGGCGACCGTTTCCTGTGCGTCTTTCTTGTTGGTGCCGATCACCCCGGAGGGGCCGCGCTTGATCCATCCGGCCGTGTAGTGGCCGACCTTCTGGCCGGCGTCGTGGGAGTCGAGCACACGGCCACCCTCATTGAGGATCAGCCCGCGCTTTTCGTCGAACGGAACGCCTTCGATCGGGATCCCGGTGTATCCGACCGAGCGCAGCACCAAGCCGCACTCCAACTCCTCTCGCTCGCCGGTGTCGCGGGCGCGTAGCGTGCCGCCCTCTTCGACCAGCCCGTTGCGGCCGATCACGATCTTCTCGACCCTGCCGTCCCCGAGGACCTCGACCGGCGAGGCGAGGAAACGCAGGACGATCCTCTTGCGCTTGCCCTCTGGCCGGCGTTTGGAGAATCCGCGCAGCGTCTCGACGTTGACCCGGGTGGTCTTGTCGGCCTCGTCGGATTCGAGGAAGGCCGCGCTTGCCGCATCCAGTGCGACCTCCGACGGGTCGACGATCACATCCGCGTCCTCCATCTCGCCCAGCTCCCTGATCTCCGGGTTGGTGAAAGCGGCCTGCACCGGCCCGCGCCGGCCGAGCACGACGATCTCGCGAATGCTGCTGCGGTCGAGCATCTCGATCGCATGGTCCGCGGTGTCGGTCTGGCGCAGCTCGTGGTCGGTGAGGGCCAGCATGCGGGCGACGTCCATCGCCACGTTGCCGTTGCCGATCACCACCGCCCGCTCACAGGAGAGGTCGAACTCCTCTCCGGCGTAGTCGGGGTGGGCGTTGTACCAACCGACGAAGGCGGTGGCGGCGTGACTGCCGGACAGCTCCTCGCCGGGGACGCCGAGCTTGCGGTCAGTTTCGCAACCGACCGTGAAGACGATTGCGTGGTAGAGCCGTTCGAGGTCCTCGACCTCGATGTCGTGGCCGACCTTGACATTGCCGAAGAACCGGAAGCCCTCGCGCGCCGCCGTCTTCTCATAGACGCGGATCACCGACTTGATCTTGGGATGGTCGGGCGCGACGCCGCCGCGGACCAGGCCGAAGGGCGTGGGGAGGCGGTCGAAGAGGTCGACCTGGGCGTGGGTCGCCTCGTCTTTGAGGATGTGCTCGGCGGCATAGAAGCCGGACGGGCCGGCGCCGACGATGGCGACGCGAACTGGGGTTTCAGGGGTTCCGATCTGGGTCATTCCTGTGCAAGAGAGGTCTGTGTGTGCAGTGTCTCGTCGCTGCACAGCGAGCGGGAAAGAATAGGGAACGCCGGGATTTGCCCGCCTACGCGGCCCGCAGCAGCCCGTCGCAGCGGGAGCTCATCGCACCGCTGCGAGGGTCGGTGCGCCGTCCAAGGCATCGAGCGCCTTGCGCACGGACATCGCCACGCAGGTGAAGATCGGCGTCTCGCGCTCGGTGTACTCGCTCGACTCGGTGGATCTCAGTTCGCTCACCAGGTCGAGAAACTCGCCGGGATCGTCGCCCTCGAAGGCGACGACGAACTCTTGGTCGTCGAGTCCAAAGGAGTAAGTGGTGTTGATCGTGATCTCTGGATGGCGGCGCCCGACCTCGATATGGCTTTTCATGATCCGGCCACGCTCCTCCGCGGACAGTCCGTACCAGCGACGCTGCTTGACCATCGGATAGAGGAACATGTACTTGCGCTCCGAGACGCAGATCTCCGGCCGCGCCTCCTCCTCCGAGTAGGGCGAGCGTTTGGTCATCGAGAGGTACGAGTAAGGCGTTTCGGCCCATTTCGCCAAGCCGCTCTGCCCGACCACGACCTGGAAGGTGTGCAGATCGTCGAGGTTGGGGCTCTGGGTGAGCAGGACCATGTCGACGTCGCCGCGCGTGCCTATGGTTGAGTAGGCGCGAAACGAGCGGTCCAACGCGAAGTCCTCGCATGCCGCGAGGAACTCCCGCTTGTCGGCCGCCCGTAGCTCGGCGTCGCGACGGCGCCAGGCGGGATCGATCTTGAAGAAACTGAACTTGGCGAAAGTGCGGTCGGCCATCGGAATCACGATAGCCCTCTCTCTTGTGGTTGGGGCGGGCCTCGGGTGGGGGGTTCCGCTTAACTTTTTCGATGTGGCGTTGGCGGCTGGCCGCACATCGCCCGCCGAAAAAGTACAAGCCGCTCCACCCCCCACCCGAGTCCCGACCACGAAGGTGACGGTTGCCCTATTGCCCGATGGGACCGGGGTTCGCGAGCTTGGGATGGTTCGGGGCGTATCGGTGGGCTTGCTGAGTGCCGGCTTGGGGAGCGTGCCGGCGGCGCAGACCTACCTGGACATCGGGCAGGGAAACCGGATCTTCGATTCGCTTTATGCGGATGAGCTTCCGGCCTGGCGGGTGACTTCGGGGCGGGTGGTGGACTGGGGAGCGGTCGTCGATCGGGCCGATTCGGCTCCAGCGGACATCGTTCCCGGCATGCTGGCCTCAGAAGTTCGGGTGGTTTCAAACCCGCCGACGTTGCTTGCCGCGAATCGGCATGGGTGGATTTGCGGGCCTCGGGTGGGGGGTGGAGCGTCTTGTACTTTTTCGGCGATCCATTCGCGGCCAGCCGACCGCGCTCCACCGAAAAAGTTAAGCGGAACCCCCCGCCCGAGGCCTCCCACGCCTGTCGAAGTCCGGGGCTCGTCCCTGCGCCAGCTTCCGTCCCTGGTAGGGGATCTGCACGACAACGATCTGTTGATCGCTGTCGAGAGCCCGCCGCCGGCCACGAACGAGGCCCTGGCGATTGGGATCGCTGGGCGGGGGTTCGACGGAAACCTGACCTCGGACAGCACCCGGATGGACGGCTACGTCCTCTCGACCGATCTGGCGCCGACGATCCTGCGGCGGCTGGGCGTCCCGATTCCCACTGAGATGTCGGGTCAGCCAATCCGCTCCCATGGGACGGTCGACGTGGGTGAGGTCGTTTCGCTGGGGGACCGGCTGGCGACGATCTCCGAGCGGCGCGGTCCGGTGATCGGGCTCAGCCTCGCTTTCTGGCTGATCGCGCTCGGGGCCGGGATCGTGGCGACCCGGGGCGGAGTCGCGCGGTCGGGCATTCGTCTGCTCGGGCTCAGCGTCGTCTACCTGCCCCTTCTGCTGCTGGCCGGCGCCGCGCTCGAGCCGAGCCAGACGGTCGAGCGGTTGCTGGTGATGCTGGGAGCGCCGTTGCTTGCCGCGCTGACGCTCCTGACCCTGGGCGGTTACCGGGCGCTGGCAATGGCCTGCGGGTTGACTGTTCTCGCCCACGCTGTCGATGTGATCGCCGGCTCGCCGCTCACCTCGCTCTCTCTGTTGGGGCCCAACCCGGGCCTTGGGGTTCGGTTCTACGGGATCGGCAACGAGCTCGAGGCGCTGCTCGCCGTGCTGATCGTCGCCGGGACGGGCGCCGCGCTGACCGGCTTCGCGCCGCGACTCTCTCCCCGCGGCTGCGCTGCATCGTTTCTCGTGGTGGGGGTGACGCTCGCCTTCGTCTTCGCCGCCGGTCGCTTCGGCGCCGATGTGGGGGCGGCGGTCGTCTTGCCGGTCGGCGCAGCAGTTGCCGCCGCCGCGATCGCGGCGCGCCGCCGCC
>CAZHZI010000003.1:0-46886 GCA_964536955.1 uncultured Conexibacteraceae bacterium | reverse complement strand
GTTGACCAGGGCGATGTTCACCGAGCGGAAGATGTTCTCCAGGAGCTTGGAGAGCTCGGCGGTCTCGGGAGTGGAGAGGACGACCACCTCGTCGCAGATCTGCGAATAGAGCTCGCGGGCGCGCTCGGTGCAGGCCTCGGTGATGCCTCCGACCAGCTTCGGGGTGGTGCGCACGGTGTAGTCGGTGCGGCCAGGGTCGATCCGCTCCGGCGAGAAGGCGAGGTGGAAGTCGCGCCCGGCCGCCATCCCGGACTCCTCGAGGATCGGCAGCAGCCGCTCCCGGGTGGTGCCGGGGTAGGTGGTCGACTCCAGCACGACCAGTTGCTCGGGCTGGAGGACCTGGGAGAGGGCGGTGGCGGAGTCGAGCAGGTAGGTGAGGTCGGGCTCGCGCGAGGAGGTCAGCGGCGTCGGCACGCAGATGATCACCGCGTTGCAGGAAGCGAGGTCGGCGTGGCGGGGAGTGACTTTGAGGCGCTCCGCCAAGGGAGCGAGCGCCTCGTCGGAGATGTCCTCCACATAGCTGCGGCCCTCGCCCAAGGCCTCGATCTTGCGTGCGTCCGTATCGAGGCCGACGACCTCGTGTCCCGCCTCTGCGAAGGCGACGGCGAGGGGTAAGCCGACGTAGCCGAGGCCGATGATCCCAACCTTCATCGGTGAGAGTCTAGGGAGGCAGATAGGATGCCGCGCCGCACCCCGACAGGAGACGACACGACCGATGAGTGACGAGAAGTACCAGCTGACCACGGACCAGGCCGAGCGCGAGGCATCCGGAGCGCACAGCTACGGCCGCTACCTCGAAGAGTTCGAGGTCGGCGCCGTTTACAAGCACTGGCCGGCCAAGACCGTGACCGAGGCCGACGACCACCTCTTCTGCCTGATCACGATGAACCACCACCCGCTGCACCTCAACGACGTGTACGCGAAGGGCTCCCAGCAGGGCCGCAACGTCGTCGTCGGCCCCCTCGTCTATTCGCTTGCGCTCGGCATGTCGGTCAGCGACATCTCGGGCAAGGCGATCGCCAACCTCGCAACCGAGGAGCTCAGTCACCCGAACCCGGTCTTCCACGGCGACACCCTGTTCTGCGAGACCGAGGTCCTCGACGTGAAGGCCTCGAAGTCGAAGCCCGACCGCGGTGTCGTCAGGGTCCACACCCGGGTCCTGAACCAGGATGGGGTCCTGGTCGCCGAGTTCAAGCGGTTGGTGCTGGTGCCGCGGCGAGAGCCGGGCGATGCCCCCACGCCGGAGGGCGACGTCGACTAGTGCGCTTCGTCTGAGGCGTGCGCGGGGGGGCGGGACTCCTCCGCCAGCGAGGTGATCTCGAGCTGGCCGTGGGCGGCCTCTTCGAGCACGTCGGTCGCCTCCTCCGCCGAGCGTGCGTACAGCTCGACCAGGAGGTGAACGACGATCCGCTCTTCGTCGTGCTTGTGGAAGCGGACGTGGGTGAAGAACTCGCGCACGCCGGCGTCGCCGAAGGCGCCGTAGGTGAGGAACTCGATCGCCTCGGGCCCCGAGCAGGACTCCACCCGGTCCTGGTCGATGGTGACGGTGCAAGAGGCGACCCAGGGAGTGCCGGCGACCATCCTCTCCCAGCGGTCCTCGATCGGCACGACCCTGTCGCCCTGGAAGGTCAGGTGGGGCTGGTCGTGCATGCAGTCGAGGCACTGAACGACCGACTCCTGCACCTCGTCAACCCCCTCGGCGGGAATGCCGGTCTCGGGGTCGACACGGCGGATCGCGTCGTAGTGCATCTGGATCTCAAGGCTCTGCGACCAGCAGCGATAGCAGCGCAGCCAGGCCGAGCGGTCCCCATTCAGCTCGCTCATCGCTCCTATTGTCGCTCCCCGGGGCGGCGGGCGCTACTCAGGCCGGTGCGGCGCTGCCGGCCCGCTGGCCGACGAGCTCGACGATCTCGCCCATGATCCGGTTGATGTCGAAGTCCTTGGGCGTGTAGACGCCGGCCACCCCGGCCTCGCGCAGGCGCTCGGCATCGGCGGCGGGGATGATTCCGCCGACCACCACCGGGACGTCGACGCCTGCGTCGCGCAGCCGCCGCACGACCTCGGGGATCAGCTTCAGGTGGGAGCCGGAGAGGATCGAGAGGCCGACCACGTCGACGTCCTCCTGCAGCGCCGATTCGGCGATCTCCTCAGGAGTGAGGCGGATGCCCTGGTAGATCACCTCCATGCCGACGTCGCGGGCGCGCAGCGCGACCTGCTCGGAGCCGTTGGAATGTCCGTCGAGGCCCGGCTTGCCGACCAGGATCTTGATCCGGTGGCCGATTCGCTCGGAGACTCTGTCGACGCGTTCGCGAACCTCGGCGAGCTGGTCGCGATCGGCGGGAGGCGCCGCGCCGTCGACCCCGGTCGGAGCGCGGTAGGCGCCGAACGCCTCGCGCAGCACGCCGGCCCACTCGCCGGTCGTCGCGCCCGCCTTGGCGGCCGCGATGGTCGTCGGCATGATGTTCTGGCTCTCGTCCGCCGCCACCCGGGCCAGCTCGTCGAGGGCGGTGCCGACGGCGCTCTCGTCACGCTCCGCCTTCCAGGCCTCCAGCGCCTCGACGCGCTCGCGCTCGACCTCGGGGTCCGGAGTGAGGATGCCCCCGTCGGCGCCGGCTGTGAGCGGCGAGTCCTCCGTCTCGGTGAAGCTGTTCTGGCCGACCACCTTCAGCTCGCCCCGCTCGATCCGCGCCACACGATCGCGGTGGGACTCGACCAGGCGGGCCTTCATGTAGGGGACGGCCTCAACCGCGCCGCCGTGCTCCTCGACCACGGCCATCTCGGCCCGGGCGCCCTCGGCCAGCTCCTCGACCAAACCGTCCATCACCTTCGACCCCTCGAAGATGTCGGGGTACTCGAGCAGGTCGGTTTCGTTGGCGAGCACCTGCTGGATGCGCAGGCTCCATTGCTGGTCCCAGGGGCGGGGGAGGCCCATCGCCTCGTTCCATGCAGGGAGCTGGATAGCCCGGGCGCGGGCATCGCGGCTGAGCGTCACGGCCAGCGCCTCCAGGACGATCCGCTGGACGTTGTTCTCCGGCTGGGCTTCGGTCAAGCCGAGCGAGTTGACCTGAACGCCGTAGCGGAAGCGCAGCATCTTCTCGTCGGTGACGCCGTAGCGCTCGCGACCGATCTCGTTCCAGAGACGGCCCATCGCCCGCAGCTTGGCGATCTCCTCGACCAGCCGAATGCCCGCGTTGACGAAGAACGAGATGCGGCCGAAGACCTTGGGGAAGTCCCCCTCGGCGACCTGCCCGCGGGCTTTCACCTCGTCGAGCACGGCAATTGCGGTCGACAGCGCGAACGCGATCTCCTGCACCGGCGTCGCCCCGGCCTCCTGCAGGTGGTAGCTGCAGATGTTGGTCGGATTCCAGCTCGGCACTTCGTTGACGGTGAAGGCGACCATGTCGGCGATCAGCCGCATCGAGGGCTCGGGCGGGAAGGCATAGGTCCCGCGCGAGAGGTACTCCTTGATGATGTCGTTTTGGGTGGTGCCCGTCAGCTTGGCGCGGTCCACGCCGTTCTCCTCGGCGACGGTGGCGTATAGGCCGAGCAGCCAGGCCGCGGTTGCGTTGATCGTCATCGAGGTGTTCATCTCGTCGAGCGGAATGCCGTCGAGAAGCTGGTGCATGTCTCCCTTGTGGACGATCGAGACGCCGACCTTGCCGACCTCGCCGCGAGCCAGCACGTGGTCGGGGTCATAGCCGGTCTGGGTGGGGAGGTCGAAGGCGACGGAGAGGCCGGTCTGACCCTTGGCGAGGTTGCCCCGGTACAGCTCGTTGGAGCGGCGGGCGTCGGAGTGGCCCGCGTAGGTGCGCATCACCCAGGGACGGTCGCGCTGGGGCAGGCGGTGCTCGGCCATTGGAGCCAATGATATTTGGCGGTGGCGGAAATCCGCCGTTCATCGGCTCCCGGGCGCATCTTTTCCCCGCGTCGGTGTTTAGGCTGCCTGGGCGCGGAACGAAGGAGCAAGGGCCATTTGGTGCCTTTTGCGACTGAGAGAAGCGCGGAAATTCATTCAATGAGACTTCGCCTCACAACCGCCTCCCTCGCCGTCGCTGTCGTCTTTGCCGCCCTCGCCGCAAGCGCCGGCGCCGCGATGATCGGCATCTACCGCAACGGCATGGACACGACCGCCCAGCGCTCCCAGCTGGTCAAGCTCTCCGGCCGAAGCTGCGCCCGCGGAGGGGCGGAAGCGGCGCTTCGCATCGCAATCGGCAAGCGGACCAAGGAGTGCGCCTACCGGACTCCGGTGCTCGGCCGCGACCTCGAGATAGCGGCCACCGAGCGGCTGCTCAGCGGCACCCCGAAAAACCTTCAGCGCAAGGTCTTCATCGCCGTGGAGCTGCGAGCCGGCGGCGGCGCCCGCTACCAGCTCGCCGTCTATCCGGCTCAGCGCAAGGTCCAGCTCCGCAAGATGCTCAGTGACGGGACGATCAAATACCTGGCAATCGTCAAAGACGAGAACGCGGTGCGGGGAATCGACCAGGCGAACAAGCTGCGGCTCAGTGCGATCAACGTCGGGCCGGGCCAGGCTCGCCTGCTCGCCTCCGTGGGCGGCAAACCCGTCGCCGACGTCACCGATACCACCGCCGGCGAGCTGAGCGGCCGCGCCTCCGGCTTCTCGGTCGGCTCGGCCAAGGGCGCGACCGGCGCCGTCGCCAGCGTCGACGATGTCGTCGTCCGCGTGCCCAGCCCGTTCTGATCCTGCCGCAACGGGCCGCCCCTTGGCCGCCTCGCCCCTCTATGTGGACCTGGGCGAGGGATTTCTGCAGATTCTTTGATTAGTGAAGAATTTCCTGCAAAAGACGGGGACGCCGGTAGACGTTTTCTAAGAAACGCATGTAAGGAGACCCGAAGGATGAGAGCAGGAAAGCGCGCGGTTGTGGTGTTGAGCATGGTCATCGTCTTTATGTGGGCAGCCGCCGCGCATGGCGCTACGCCCGAGTCCGGATTCTTTTCCGGAGGCACTTCTCAATCCGGGGGCAGCCTCAGCTTCGAGGTGTCCAGCGAAGGAACGGCGGTGACAAACCTCAAAGCCAACATGTTCGCCGACTGCTCGAACGGAGTGTCGATCAGAACGATCGAAGTCGGCCTCACGCCGACGCCCACGATCAAGATCAAAAACGGCATGTTCAGCTATGCCGGCGGCTTCGATTTCCACAACGGGCCGACCGTGATCGGGCACGGGAAAGGAACGGTCAACGGCAGTTTCAATTCAGCCACCCACGCCATCGGCACGCTGCGATTCCCCTGGGACTTCTTCCCCGGCGCAGGATCACTCAGCGACTTTCACTGCGATACGGGGAAGGTGAGCTTCGGGGCCTCGCCCTTGTCCTCGTTTCCCGTTTCCTCCTCCTCCTCCTCGAAATGCGTCGTGCCCAAGGTGAAGGGAAAGAGGTTGAGGTTGGCGAGGCGGGCGCTCAGGCTTGGGAATTGCCGGCTGGGTCGCGTCGTGCACCGCAAGTCGATACATCTCAAACGCCGCCGGGTGGTTGTTGCCCAAAAGCCTCGGGCGGGTGCCCGCTTGAAGGCTGGCGCAAGAGTCAGACTCGTCGTCGCCAACGGCTCAGCCCGGTAGTACGCGCCGCCCCCGGGGCGGCTTAGCGCCAGTTCTCAAGCAGGTCGCGCTCTGGCGTCTCGCCGACCTGGCGAGCGGGCACACCCATGACGACGCCGCGGTCTGGGATATCGGCAACGACGACCGAGCCGGCCGCGACGAAAGCCTCCGCACCGATTCGCACCCCTGGGCATAGGACCGAGCCGGCGCCGATACGGCAGGCGCGCCCGAGGTGGGGGCCCTGCAGCGGGGCGTCGAGAGGCTGGCGGGCCATCGTGTTGTCATTTGCCATCGTGACGCTCGGGCCGACGAAGGCATGGTCCTCGATCGCGGTTTGGCCGGTCACGTAGCAATTCGTCAGGATCCGCACCCCGCCCCCGATCGTGACGTCGTTGTCGATTGCCGAGCCACGGCCGACGACGCTCCCGATACCCACCACTGACCGCTCTCGCACGTTGCACTGGTCGCCCGCGATTGCTCCACGTTTGAGGTGCGCGCCGGCGAAGACGACTGCTCCCGCCAAGACGGCCACGCCATTCTCGAGGATCGTGCCGGCAGGCTCCTCCCGGATCGAACTCGAGCTGGGGCCGAGGTGAAAGCTCTTGCCGACGATGGCGCCGTCTTGAAGGATTACTCCGGCGCCGATCTGACAGCCGGAATGGATGGTCACGTTTACCCCTACCGTTGCATCGGCTGGGAGGTCAATGCCCTCGCCGAGCACCAGGCCGGGGGCTATGTCGGGCCTGGGCAGCAGCTCGCTAGGCGAGGTAGCCGACTTCATCTTCAAGCCTGTCGCGCATCTGTCGCTTGCGCTTGTCGGTGATCCCGCGTTTTACGGTCCAGCCCTCCGATGGCCAGCTGGGGCTTGCGTCGAGCTGCTTACGATGGCGCTCGATGTATTCATCGCTGTCGCAGACGACCACCGGCGGATTGCCGATGACCAACTTGCCGGCCGGCAAGTCGCCCCGAACCACGCTCCCGGCCCCGATGATCGTGTCATCACCGATCGTGGCGCCAGGAAGGATGATCGAGCCAGCGCCGACGAAGACGCGATCTCCGATAGTCACCCGAGCCACGATCGAGTACCCGAGTTTCAGACGCGTCGTCGCATCGTGGGCGAGGATTTGGACGCCCGGCCCGATTACGGAATCGTCGCCTATGGAGATCAACCACAACGCCACCCCGTCCAGCCTCGCGGAGGCATTGATGTAGGCATTCTCGCCAAGTTGCAGTCCCCGTGCCACCATGCGGTCCGCGTCGCTGTCTCCGCGCAGCCGGGAGATCACACGCTGGCGAAAGAACTGCTTCAGCATTGGCCTCGAGGGACGGTGCACGGCAACAAAGAAACGGCCAGGAGGGCCGTGGTCTTGCGCCTCCAACCCCATCGCTGGACAGGGCGCATAATCTCAACCGATGTCGACCGAAACCATCGAGAGGCGAGGTTCTGCTGGTCCGGGCTCCGGACTGGGCGGGAACTGGCAGGTGATCGTTCGTAACGACAGCCACAACACCTTCGACCACGTTGCACAGACGCTGGCACGCGTCTTGCCCGGTGTCACCGTCGAGCGGGGCCAGGCGGCGGCCGACCGGATTCATAACAGCGGCCAGGCGACCGTCTGGACGGGTCCGCGCGAGCCCGCCGAGCACTACTGGGAGCAGCTCGGCGCCGCCGGCCTGACGATGGCTCCGCTGGAGCGTGGGTGAGCGAGCGGCGGGTCGTCGGGCGGCCCCGCATCGCGATCCTCAAGGACGCTTTCATTCCCGACTACCGGGTTCGCCTGTACGAATGCCTTGGGCAGATGGCGGAGGTGGAGTACGTGGTCTTCCACGGCGATGCTCCGGGCGCCACCGGGCACCGAGCCGCGCCTGGCCCCTTCTCCTTCCCCGAGGTTCCCGTGAAGAGCCGCGAGCTTCGCGTCGGGGGGAAGACGCTCGTCTACCAGTCGGCCGTCCGCGGCATTGCCGGCGCCGGGTTCGACGGTGCTGTGATCGGGGCGGAGGTGAAGCTGCTCGCCAACACCGCGCTCTTCCCCCTGATGAAGCTGAGACGAAAGCCGGTCTTGCTGTGGGGGCAGGGCATCGACAAGCAGGAGGATCGAGGCACGGCGATGCGCCGGCTTTCCGGCGGCGGCGCTCTCCTCAAGCGGGCGGCGGCCAGACACGCGGACGGCTACCTCGTATACACCGAAGGCGGCAAGGATCGTCTCGTCGACCTCGGAGTCGACGCCGACCGGGTTTTCGTGCTCAGGAACACCCTGGACGTCGAGGCGGAGATCGAGCTGCACCGCAGCGTGGCGCGTGAGCCCGAAAAGCGGCTGCGAGACGAGCTGCGCCTGAGGCGGGACTCTGTCGTGCTCCTGTTCGTCGGCCGCGTCTATCGCGAGAAGAGGCTGTCGGAACTTGTTTCGGTGGTTCGCGCGCTCGGCGACCGGGGCCCGGTCGGTACACGGGTCGAGGCACTCGTTGTCGGGGATGGGCCCGATCTCGGGGGGGTCTCGAGAGAAGCGAAGGGCCTCGACGGCGTCCGGTTCTTGGGTGAGGTCAGGGACAAGAGGGAAGTCGCACGTTGCATGAGGGTTGCCTCGGCGTTGGTGATCCCAGGAGCGGTTGGCTTGGCGGTGAACCACGCGTTCGCGCACGGGGTGCCTGTGATCACTCGAGCAAATCGCATGCAAGGGCCGGAATTCGAGTATCTCGAGCCGGGTGTCAACAGCGTCGTCTCCAAAGGCGGCTTCGAGGCCTTCGTCGAGGATGTCGCCACTTTCGCCGACTCGCCCGCCCAGCGGCGCGCCCTCGCCGAGGGCGCGCTCCGATCCCGGGAGACGCTGACCGTGGCCTCGATGGCCAGATCCTTCCATCGGGGGGTGTGCTTGGCCCTGAAATTGGAGCGATAACGGTCCAATCATCGTCCAAGGCTTTCAAGCAGCTGGGTGGTTGGTCGATATCGGTCAGGCGACCTCGCGCGAGGTCGCATTGACGAAAGACTGTTCGATGACCACCATTTTGACCAGAATCGGCACCGCCGCACCCTCCCTCGCGGTGGTGGCTCTCGTCGCGGCGAGCGCCGGCTTCTGGCCTGGCTCGGCCAAAGCCGAGGAGTTCGAGACGCTTTCGTCACGTGAGACCCAAGCGCAGCATCGGGAATGCGCGACGCGGCCTGTGAGCGCCGGATTACGACCCCGCCGGATCTGCCGACCCAGACCGGACACCGACATCGTCTCGGGGCCTGCCGGAGTGGTCGGCCCTGAGACGAGCGTCGCCTTCTCCTTCTCCTCGAATCAAATTCGCTCGCGGTTTGAGTGCCGGCTCGACTCGCCGCGGTGGAGGGTATGCCGGAACCCGATGCGCTTCGCGACGCTTGAGGCGGGAGCGCACAGTTTCTCGGTACGCGCGCGTGGTGCGAGTGGTCTCTACGATCGCACTCCGGCGGTGCGCAGCTTCGACGTTGTCACGCTTTCGTCTGAGCAGGGACCCGCTCCACCGGTTGGTGGCGAGCAATCGTCTCCGTTTTTGCCTCCGACCACGCCGGCAGATGAGGAGGCGGCTGGAGCCTCGTCTCTGTTCGCCGCCGACAGCGTCTGGACGACGCCCCTCTCAAGCCTGGTCGCGCTCGATCCCAGCTCGCCGCCGCTGATCGCCAAGCTCCTGCGCCAAATAGAGGCCGAGCAGGCAGCGAAGATAGGACCGAGCCTGGGCACCAGGAGCCGCACGTCCCTGTATCGAGTCGGACCCGACCAGCCGCGAATCCCCGTCTTCCTCGACACCGGGCCCTGGGGCGACGTGTTGGCGGCGCGGTTCCAGGCAGGAGTGCCGGTCCCCGCTGGAGCGCGCCCAATCGAAGGCCACGATCACTCGATGGCCATTTGGCAGCCGTCGAGCGATTCCTATTGGGAGTTCTTCCAGTTCCAGCAGGCTCTTCACGCGCCGCAGTTCGCTCGATCGCCGTTTATCTCAGGCAGCTGTGTCCGCCTTGGCGGGACCTACGCGTACAAGCTCACCAGCCTCAATGAACGCGGTGAGACGCGCGCCGACGCCGCCCAGGTCCAGATCCGAGTGCCGGTGACGGGAGGGTGTGTGACGATTCGCTGGCGGGCGATCAACGGGGCCACCGGCTATCGGATCTACAGGGGCTTCAACGGATCTGCGCTCTCTCACCTCGCGACGGTGTCGGGCGACAACACCAGCTTCGTCGATGACGACCTGTTGCAGCCCGACGGGACGCCTCCCCCTGCCGTCAACACGGCGGATACGCCGGGGGAGTGGCACGCGAGCTTCGGTGGCTTTATCCCGGAAGTCTCGAAGAATCCCGGCTACTACCAGGACGTACGGGACAGCAACGGCGAGGTCGTCGAGCAGTCCTTCTGGGGCGCCTCTGCTACCGGCATGCCCCTGGCGGGCGGCCTGATCACCAAGCAGGACATCGATCGGGGTCGGATCGACCACGCGCTCTCGCTCGGGCTAATGAACGGCAGCGGCAACTCGATCCTACGGGCCGGTGCGTTCGCGTTTCCCGCCCAACGCTCGGATGGTCGCTCAGGGGCACCGGACTCGATCCCCGAGGGGGCTCGCCTCGTGCTCGACCCCAGCCTCGACATCGACTCCCTCGGCCTTTCGCCGTTCGTTCACATGCTGGCGGAAGCTGCCCAGAGGTACGGCATGATCGTGCATGAGGGCTCGCTGGCCACGGTGATCTACGCCGAGGATCCGGCACCCTTTGTCGCCCAGGGCGGCGAAAACTTCTACCGGCCGCTGATCGGCCGGGACTTGGTCCGTGCGATGCGGGGCTTCCCCTGGGGCGATCTGGAGGTCGCCCAGATGCGCCTCTGTACGTCGCATCCCTGCGCCGGCGCCTAGATCGCCTCGGATGTCGGGCTGCGTGCGCTTGCCGGCAGTACGACCCAGGAGCGGCCGCCGCGCACGCGCCAAAGGGCAATGAGATAACGACCAATCAGCTTTGGCCCATGCGCAATACGCCAGAAGGCGAGCCTCCAGACCGCGGAGGACGGTAGCCGGTACATCTTGGATATCGCCGCCCCGGAGGGAAGGAGCGAGCGCCTGACGAACGACCCCCCGCCGCCGCGCGGCGAAAGGAGCAGGTCGACGAGAGTCAGGTTTGCGTGGATCTGATCCCAATCCCCGGTGACTGTCCAGTTGGCGAGGCGGATCGCCGCGAAGGAGCGCCAGGAGGTCGAGCGCTTTCCCCTGGAGAGGACGGCGTCTGCTGGGGTTCCAACGAGTCGGTCGAGGGTCAGCGCCGCAGCCGAGAGCGCATTTCGCAGCTCCGGCGCCTCGTCGACGATTCGATCGAGCGCAGGCGGGCCGTCAGCGGAGCCATGGAGATCCCACCACGTGGCGGCGTCGGTGGCGAGCCGCAGCCCGGTGAGGCCGTCGCGGGCAAAGAACAGCAGGAGTGAAGCCAGCTCGTCGGCCGGCTGTGCCCGCAGGCCCTCCGGGGCCTCTTCGCTGCGCTTCAGCATGCGCTGGGAAAAGGCATCCTCGTACCAATGGATGCGCCAGTGGATCTCCACCGGGGGCAACTCGGAGCGCTCGTGCTCGACGCTGAGATGAAGCCGGGCAGGCTCGCTATGGGCGCCGTCGACCCGGCGGTACCCCCGCCTGCCGAGCGCCTCGGCCGCCCGGTCTAGCTGTTTGGGCTCGACAAGGACATCTATGTCCTTGGCGAGGCGCATGCCCGGGTCGCCATAGAGGTTGCGGGCGAGGGTTGTTCCCTTCAGGGGCAGGGCCTCGACGCCGGCGTCCGCCAGGTCCTGCCGAATCTGACCCGCCAGAGCCTCGAGCAGGAGGCCTCGCCGCCTCGCCGCCGCGATGGCATCGTCCACGCGCTCGACGAAGCTCGCCGGAATCTGGGGCGCCATCTCCAAGAGCCTGCTTCCGAGCAGCGGTAAAAGGAGCTGCCGTGCCATCAAGGCGGCGATAGCGTCGTAGTCCGTCTCTTTCGCCAGGGCTGCGATCCGCGCGCTGCTCCGGCGCCGTCGCGCGGTGGTGCCGCAGAGCAGGAGGATCAGCTCCTCTTCCGGGGTGGGCGTGCGTCGCAACCCGCTCACCTAGCCGCCCTGCTCACCCCCGGACCCTGGGCTGGACTCGCTCTGCGAGATCGCCAGGATGCCGGTTCCGAGACCCTCGTCGGGGTCGAGAATCAGTGAGACGGCCTCGTCCCGGGAGTTCACGTCGAGCTTCCTGAACGACGCATAGAGGTGACACTTGACGGTGTGTTCGGAGAGGTGCAGCTTGGCGGCGATCTCGCCATTGCTGAGGCCGAGAACGACGAGGCCGAGAACCTGCTTCTGGCGGCGAGAAAGGACCGGCTTTTCGATCTGGCGCCCCAGCTCGAGCGGGACCGCAAGTTGCCCACCGCCCACCGCACACACCGTTCCCGCCAGGCTGGTTGCTACGTCCGACTCGCGTACCAGGCCGGCGGCTCCAGCCCTGAGGGCAGCCCTCATCTCTCTGGCTTTCGCGCTTGCGCCGACGACGAGGACCAACGGACCGGAGAGTCGCTTGGCCAGCGCCTCGACGGCCCTCAACGAGCCTTCCTCCAGGAGGTCGCAGGGGGCCACGTAGACGTGCGCGGCTGGTACGAAGGCAGAGGAGTTCAGCCCGGTGGCCACTTTCGAGCTTCTCACCGGCATCTCGGGAGATTCCGCCAGCGCGGCCTCCAGGCGGGCCAGGGCATCTTCCTCCGCTCCAATGACGGCAGCCGAAATCGGCTCCGGCGGGGTGTCGACCGCGACTGCGGTGACCTCGTCCACTTCTACGGGCATACCTAAAGAACGCCCTGCGGCAAGGCTTGCTTCCGCCACAGCAGGGAAGTTGTGGGGAGCGAAACCGCCCCCCCGATCAAGAGCTGCTAGAGCACTTGGCCGGGAGGGCTATCGCTGCTTATGACCCTACGGGCTGTTGCTGAAGGTGAGATCGCCGCGTGGTGTGCCGGGCGGAAAGAGTGCGTCGGTAAAATCACCGTCCGACGCAGCCGCCGTAAGCTGCACGAGGTCACCGTAGTCAACAACCTGTGGTGTTCCGTATTCCTTGGACTCCAACGCGATCTCCGATCGTTGCGTTGTGAACTACTTTCGCTCGTAGCGTATGGACGGTTCATCCCTCCGTCAAGAGTAAAAAAGGCTTAAGAGCGGGCTTAGTTAGAAAAGCATTAGGGACAGCCCGGCACCTGCTGCCAGCGGATCGGCGAGGGTCGGCGAGGGTCGGCGCATCATATGCTCTACGACGCGGTGGGCTCGCGACGGTCGCGAGCATCGCCTCAGCGAAGCCTATGAAGCAAGTTACCCAGAGACTCCGTGACGGCCGCATCGAGGTGCTCGAGGTCCCCCGTCCGGTCGTGTCCGCCGGCACGGTTCTGATCGACGTCCGAGCCAGCCTGCTGAGCGCGGGAACCGAGCGCACCAAGGTGCGAACCGCGAAGAAGAGCCTGCTCGGCAAGGCTCGCCAGCGACCCGACCAGGTCGCCCAGGTGGTCGAGAAGGCGCGTAGCGATGGGGTTCGGGAGACGGTTCGCGCTGTTCGGGCCCGCTTGGAGCAGCCCTCCGTGCTGGGCTACTCGGCGGCGGGCGTCGCCCTCGCGGTGGGGGATGGAGTCCGCGGCGTCGCGGTTGGCGACCGGGTCGCCGTGGGCGGTGCCGACGCCGTCCACGCGGAAGTCGACCGCGTCCCCGGCAACCTCTGCGTAGCCCTGCCCGACGCTGTCTCCTTCGAGGAGGGCTGTTTCGCGTGCGTTGGCTCGATCGCCCTCCACGGCGTCCGCCAGGCTGGCGTCACGCTCGGCGAGCGCGTCGCGATCGTCGGCCTCGGCTTGGTCGGCCAGCTCACCGCGCTGCTGCTGCGCGCCGCCGGCTGCACTGTGATCGGAATCGACCTCGACGGCGATCTGGTCGAGAAGGGCCGCGACCTCGGCGGTGTCGACCTCGGCTTCGAGCGCGGCCAGATCGGCGAGGTCGTGCCCCCCGGCGCGAGCGGTTGCGATGCGGTAATCGTGACTGCCGCGACGCCGTCAAACGACCCGATTGAGCTGGCGCCACGGCTCTGTCGCGATCGCGGCCGTGTGGTGATCGTGGGAGACGTCGGTCTGACCCTTTCGCGCGCTCCGTTCTACGAGAAGGAGATCGACCTGCGCCTCTCGCGCTCCTACGGCCCCGGCAGGTATGACCGCGCCTATGAGGAGAATGGGCAGGACTACCCGATCGGCTACGTTCGCTGGACCGAGGGCCGCAACATGGCGGCGATCGTGGAGCTGATCGCCGCCGGGCGGCTGCCGGTTGGGAATCTGATCACTGCGCGCTTCGCCGTCGAGGAGGCCCCCTCCGCCTACGAGAAGCTTTCCTCGGAGGAGGCATCGCCGCTCGGCGTGGTGATCGGCTATGAGCCCTCGTCCGCGCAGGCCGAGGAACCGGATATCCCCGCAGCATCCGGCCGCATCGCTCGGGGAGACGTCGAGCGCGCGAGCCTGATCGGCGCAGGCAGCTTTGCGCAGCGCATCATCGTCCCCGGCCTTCGCGCGGCAGGGTTCTCCCTCGACACGGTGGCGAGCGCGAGCGGTGTCTCGGCGTGCGGTCTCGTCGAGCAGGCGGGCGAAGGCCGAGTGGGCACTCCCGACGAGGCGCTGGACTCCGAGGCCGGCCTGCTGGTGGTCGCCACCCGTCATGCCAGTCACGCCGAACTCGCCGAGAGGGGCCTCCGTGCGGGCAAGGCCGTCTTCGTCGAGAAGCCGCCCTGTCTGAGCGAGGAGGAGCTCGGCTCGCTGCGTGCGGCGCGCAACGAGAGCGGAAACCTGCTGGCCGTCGGGTTCAACCGCCGTTTCGCTCCCCTGGCGATTCGCCTGCGCGAGCACGTTGCGGTCGCCGGGCACCCACTGCAGCTGCTCATACGTGTGAGCGCGGGCGTTCTTCCCGACGATCACTGGCTCAACGATGCGAACGACGGAGGCGGCCGCCTGCTTGGGGAGGGCTGCCACTTCATCGACCTCGCCTGCTGGCTGGCCGGGGCGATCCCGACCACCGTGCGCGCCACGGCCCAGCCACTTCAAGGCGAGACGCCAAAGACGGTTGGGAGGTTCGCCGTCTCACTCGGATTCGCGGACGGATCGCTGGCGACGATCCTCTACGGCGACGGCAACGCCACGGGTGCGCCGAAGGAGCTGATCGAGGCCCACGGTGGCGGCAGGTCCGGTGTGCTCGACGATTTTCGGAGCCTGAGGCTGTTCGACGGGCGTTCACAGGAGAAGATCGGTGAGCGGCGGCAGGACAAGGGCCACAAAGCGCAGTTCCAACGCCTTCGCGAGCGGCTCTCCTCACCGCGATCAGAAAGCGAGCAGCCCGACCCGCTGGACACCATGGAGGTCACGTTGGCGGCGCTCCGAAGCGCCAGCCAGGCCGGCTGACGCCTCGCCTGCCACGCCTATACCACCGAGAGCGCCCAATCGTCGCGACGTGGCTCGCAGTCGACCAGTAGGCGCTCGACGAAGTCGTCCTCGTGCTGCGCTCGCAGCCAGCACTCCGCTGTCACCAGCCGCCAGACCGACCACGGCCAGTCAGGGCCCCTCTTCCCTCCGCCAGGCGGGTCGTCGAGCAGCTCACGCCGCACCGCGTCGAGGTCGACGTAGGCGCCGACCTCGGGAGTCTCGGTCAGGAGCTTGCGGATCAGCGCCGAGTCGCGTCCGGCGAGGCAGTCGTGGAACAGCGCGGTGAAGTAGCTCTTGTGTGGACGGAGGCGGATCGAGTCAGGCACCAGCCCCGCGATTGCCTCGCGCTGGATCGGACGCTCGAGGTGTGGGTCGATGGCCAGGTCCGGAGGTAGGCCGAGGGCGAACTCGACCAGGTCGACGTCGATCAGCGGGTGACGCGCGCGCAGCCCCGCCATTTCCGCCCTATGGCGCAGGTAGTCGCCGACCCCGAGCCGTTCCCTGACGCCGGTCAGGAGGTCGGCCAGGTGGGACCACCAGCGCGGCCCCTGAAGGCGCTTCCACGCCCAGGGATCCCGCTGCTCGAAGAGGACCTGGGCGCTGTCTTTCCCGAACCAGGTCGGCGCGTAGCGCTCCGCAGGATGAAGGTTGCGGAAGGCGCGGTGGACGGCGGGGGGGATCGCTCCCTTCACCCCGTATGCGCGGAGGTACGGGGCCGCCGAGCGCCAACCGCGAAAGCGGTCGGCGCCCTGCATCCCGCGCGTGGCTCGCAGGGCGGGCCCGATCCTGGCGGATATGAGGAGGTCC
Source organism: uncultured Conexibacteraceae bacterium (assembly GCA_964536955.1). Classification (GTDB taxonomy): domain Bacteria; phylum Actinomycetota; class Thermoleophilia; order Solirubrobacterales; family 70-9; genus CAZHZI01. Next base: position 31,095 of record CAZHZI010000003.1, on the reverse strand, counting down.
GCCAGGAGGTAAGGGCTGAAGGTCCACAGCTCATCGCCTCCCTCGCCGTCGAACAGGTAGGCGGTGCCATCGGTCGCCGCCCTGCTCAGCAGCGGATGCCAAAGGAAGTGGTTCGGAGCCGGTAGCGGTACCTCCCACCTCTGCAGGTATTCGAGGGAGCCGCGGACCATGCTGCCGCCGCGGACGGCGACGCTCGTGCGGTCGAGGCCTAGATCGGTGGCGACCTCGTTGATGAGCCCCGACTCGTCGATCGAGGGATGGTCGGGAAAGACGGCGGAGTAGGCGCGGATCGGATGCTCGGCGGCGGTTCCCCGTCGGGCCAGCGCGGCGACGGAGGAGGAATCCAGCCCGCCGCTGAGCAGGACGCCGCAGCGCTCGCCGGGCGGGAGCTGCCGGCTGACCGCTCTCTCCATCGCCATTCGGGCCGCCTCGGCGGCGTCGGCCCGCGAGAGCCGCGGCGGCTCGGCGAAGGTGGGCGCCCAGTAGCGCCGCACGGCGAGCTCGCCCCGCTCCAGCTCCAGAACCTTGCCGGCACCGAGCCGCTCGATCCCCTTGTACAGGGTGCGGCCCTCCGGGATCGAGGTCTCGGCGAGCCAGTGGATCAGCGCCGGCTCGTCGGGGGCGGGCCGCGCTGGAAGGAGGCGGAGCAGATCGCGGACCTCGGTCGCGAACAGGAGGCCCTCGCCATCGGATTTGAAGAACAGTGACCGTGCGCCGAGCTGATCGCAGGCGAGCAGGAGGCGCTCGCGGCGCGGGTCGTTGACCAAGAGGACGAAATTGCCTCGAAGCCGGCCCAGCATGCCCTTCTCGTGACGCTCGTAGGCTGCCGCGAGCACGTCTTCCTGGCTCCCGTCCGGCGCCAGTCCCAGTTCTGCGGCGATCTCGCCGGCATTGAAAAGCGTGCCGTCGAGCAGGCATCGTGGCTCGCCGTCGGGGCTCCGCCTCCGGCCCGCAGGCTCCGCCACGACGACTGACAGACGATCGGAGAGGGATGCGACTGCGAGTGGGGCGGCTCGCCCATTTGCCGTTGTGGCGAGCGCTCGGAGCCGGGCTCCTCCGGCGCTCGCCCCGGCGACCCCTGCCAGCAGCCGGGTCATAGAAGCGCGGCTCGACTCTGCTCCCCCAGCTCGAGCAATCGTGAGTAGGCACCGTTCCCAGTGGGTAGCAGCGGCTGCCCATCGTGCTCGATCCAGGCGTGCGCCTCGAACTCGTCTCCGGGCCTGACGCCGATCACGAGCGAGGACGCGATCCCGCGGCGGGAGAGCAGCGCCATCAAGACGACTGAACGCACAAGGCAGCGGGAGTCCGTCGGCAGAACCCCGAGACAGCGCGAGGTGACACGAGCCAGGCGGGCGCCGAGACGCAACGGGGCGGGGGTGGGACTCAGCCCCGGTGTCGTGGCCTCGACGGTGACAACGACGCTGGGCAAGTCCCGTCGCCAGAGCAGCCAGCGCGCCTTCGCGTAGGTGCGCAGCACCTCTCCCACGAGCAGGGCCTTGCCGACGATTGAGAGGCGCTGGTCGGCCTCCGTCGGTCGCGGGGCCCGTCTCACGAGCGAGGCTTGGCGAGCACCGCTGCGGCATGGGCGATCAGCGCCTCCGCGGACTCGCTTGCGGGGACAGTGTTCGGAATGAGGAGGTCGTAGACGGGTATCTCGTTGGCGATAGCGGCGCAGACGCCCAGCTGGTTCGCGAGCCGGCTCGCGGAGCGGACGCTGAGGACGTAGGTGCTGCCGATCAGCATGGTGGGATCGGGATCGTCGAGGCGCTTGAACGTCGGGCCGGGCACCTCGCGGCCGCGACGCAGGAAATACATCGCCCCCAGGGGCATCGGGCTTGCTTCCCGCTCGACGGCGAGCAGCGAGCGGTAGCCCTCCTCGTCGGCGATCGTCTCGCCTAGGCGCTGCGGCTCGTCGGCGCTCATCAGCTCGCGCTCGGTGCGGGGAAAGTTGGACACGGCGGCCCCGGGATAGGCGAGGACGTCGCCGTCGACGCGTTTGATCGCCAGGGCGTCGTCGGTGAAGAACCCGGCGCCCCTGAGAAGGAGGTTCAGGGTTGTCGAGGACTTTCCGGCTCCAGGGTGTCCGACGATCGCGACGACGCGGTCGTCGATCGCGACCGCCCCGGCGTGGATGACCTCGAAGCCGCGCAGCGTCGCGGTCAGGGGAAGTACCTGGTTGACCAGCGCCCGCTGCCATCGCCAAGGGGCCGCTTCGGGCCGTGGGAAGCATGTCACTCGACGGCCGTCTGGCTGAACTCGATAGCTGCCGATCGGGGGAAGGGTCAGCAGATAGCCGCGGCCCTCCTTGAAGCGCACGGAGAGGGTCTTGGTCCCCTCTCGGTCGCGAACCACCCGAACTTCTCTCCCCTCCGCTGCGAGATCCTCGTCGAGCGGGTCGCTTTCGTCGACCTCGATCGTGGTGGCCGTCGCGGGCGGGGAACCCTCGACCGCCGGGAGGCCGATCAGCTTGACCTCGCTCGCGACGTCGATGCCAAAGGCGTTCGAGCGCACGCCGCACACCGCCGTAGGAGCCTCAGGCGCCACGGTGGTTGTGCATCTCAATCAGGCCACGATCGATCAAGTCGGTGCACAGCCCCCGCAGGTCGGCCTCGACCTTCGCCTCCGGCTGGTCGTACTCTCGCGCAAGCGATTCCGCCGTCTTCTCGATGCTCCCGGTTTTGGAGAGCGCCTCGATCATGCGCCCCGCCACGGGGTTGAGGCCGTGATACTGGCCAGTCTCCAGGTTGAGCGCGACGGTCTCCCCCGGAAATGACCGGTAGACGACGTGGTCGGGGATCCGCAACTCCCCATCCAGGGCTTTGTCCGATGGTCTCTCGCTCAAACTATCCATTGTTTACGCGCATTCTCGCTCTCCCGTTCAATTAGTACTCGATGATGGTGCCGCGGCGGGTGCTGATCCGGACGGCCTGATTCAGCGCCCAGACCGAGACCGGGATGAGTACGGCGGCGAAGAGGACCAGCTTGAAAACGGCGAGCGCGGCCGGTTCGGTCATCGGCAGCCCCAGCAGCACATGGCGCATCAAATCGACGGTGGGAGTGAACGGCTGCACCGAGGAGGCCCACTGGATCCAGTCGGGAAGCAGCGAGACGGGGAAGTAGAGGCCGCCGATCAGTGAGATCCCGGCAATCACCCAGTTGGTCCCCACCGAGGCCTGCTTCGCCAACAGGACGCCGGCGATGATGAGGATGCCGAAGGGCGCGAACGCGAGAGCCGCCAGGCCGCCCAGGGGAATGGTGAGGATCGCCGTCGACCACTGGATTGCCAGCCCGAAGACGATCCCGGCGAACGCGAGCATGAGGACGACGATGGCCAGCGTGTAAACGAAGGGGAACAGCATCATCGAGACGATTCCGGCGACCGCTCCGAATGGGGAGACGGCGAACCGCTCGAAGGTGCCGGCTACCAGCTCCTGGCGCAGGGTCAACGACGGCGTTGCGAGCGTCGCATTGATGACCTGAAGGGTCATCAGGCCGGTGACGGCGAAGGCGTAGTAGTCGTCGGTCGAGATCGAACCCCCTACGTCGACCAGGCGGGAGATGTAGTAGAAGAGCGTCAGTCCGAAAAAGGCGCTCAGTGCCTGGGTCACGAAGCGGAAGCGGTAGCTGATTAGCAGCAGGAAGTCGCGCTTTACCACCGCGAACGCCGCCCCAGCGTACGAACTCATGGTTTCGCTCATCGGTCTCCCCCCAGGCGGCCTTCGTGGAGCACGTAGCCCTCCGAGATCTCCTCCAGGTCCGGGCGGTTCGGCGAGCACCAGACCACCATGCCGCCCCGGCTGGTCAGTTCGGTGACGGCGGCAACGATCAGACCCAGGCCCTCATCGTCGAGGCTGTTGGCGGGCTCGTCCAGCAGGACCAGCCGCGGGGAGTGGAGGAAGGCCAGCGCCAGGCGGACTCGCTGTCTCTGACCGAGCGAGAGCCGGTCCGTCCTCGAATCGATCAGTTCCCCAAGCGCGAACGTGGCGATCGCGCTCTCGATCGCGGTCTCGCTATCGCTTCCCGAAAGCAACGCGAGGCGCGCCCACAACTCCAGGTTCTGTCGCACCGTGAGGCGTGCATAAAGGCCGCGGTCGCCCGCCGAGAGGAAGCCCACCTTCCTTTGATAGGCACGGCGGTGACGGTGGGGATGCAGGCCCTCCAGGGTGACTTCGCCCTCGTCCGGCGCGATCAAGCCCGCGATGATCCTCAGTAGCGTCGTCTTCCCGACGCCGTTGCGTCCCCCCACCCAGGCAGCGGTGCCTGGCCCGACCTCAAGTCCGACGTCGGCCAGAACAGAGCGCTTGCCCCAATTCTTCGTCACGTTGCGCACCAGGACGCCCCCTGCCTGCTCGTCCGTCCTGACGGTGGATTGAAGGTCGGTTTTAGCCGCGCCGCTGGGCGCATGGTCGCCATCGCGCTCTTCGGTAAGCGACTCGAGAGAGGTTGCGTAGTTAGTCATTTCCTAGAGAAAGAACGGGAGGAGCGATGCTCCCCTTTCGCTCCATGGCCGCGAGGAATGACCGTGGCAACGCGTTGATTGGGTGGCTTGACGAGCCAGCTCCGCGATCCATCCCAAAAGAAAAGGACCCTTGTCGCGCTATGCCCTCCTCCTTGCCGCGATGCTCTTTGGGCTCGTGGCTTTGGCTTTGCTCCTGTCGAGAGGGGCGATTCCCTTGATCGGTGGCGGAGATTCGTCCCCCACCGCCGAGGCCCCGAGCCTCGAACGCGGTCGAGCGCAGGCGCAACCCCTTCGCCTCTTCAGCCCGACCAGCATTTGGAACAAAGTGCTTGCCCCCGGAGCGCCGCTCGACCCGAGTTCCGGCTGGCTCGTCGCCCGCCTCGGGCGCGAGGTCGAAAAGGAACTTCGCCAGGGCATCGGGCCGTGGATCTCCGCTTCGACCTGCAGCACGCCCCTCTACGTCGTTCCGGCGCACCAAGAGGACGTGCGCGTCCGGTTGACAAATCCGTATGAGTCGTGGCGAGGGGGGTTGGCCAAGGTGTTCAGGCGGGTGCCGTTGCCGACGAATGCAGAACCGGCAGATTGCAGCGATGCGCACCTAACCGTCTGGCAGCCGGCGCGGGACAGGCTTTGGGAGTTCTTTGACCTGCACCGAAGAGAAGGGGGTTGGGAGGCGGACTGGGGCGGAGCGATGCGGCGCGTCTCGCGCAGCTCTGGGTTCTACGACTCGCGCTCCTGGCCCGGGCGCTCGGAATTTACCTGGGGCGCCACGGCGACGAGTCTGCCCGTCGTGGGGGGGGTCATGCGCCTTGCCGAGTTGCGTCGGGGGCGAATCGACCACGCCCTGGCCATGAATGTCCCAACGGCCCGACCTGGCGTATTTGCTTGGCCCGCGCAGCGCAGCGACGGAATTGGTTCGACTTCCGACATCCCCGAGGGTGCCCGCCTTCGTCTCGACCCCAGTCTCGACCTGGCGACCCTAGGTCTTCCGCGACTGACCCTGATGATGGCCGAAGCGGCCCAGAGATACGGCATCCTCGTTCGCGATCAGACAGGGCCCGGCAACGGCATCTCGTTCTTTGGCGAGGCTCCGAAGGTGTCGAGCGGGCCCTATTCCGCGGACGGGGGCTTCTATGACGGTATGACCCCCAACGAGCTGCTCGCTCCATTCCCCTGGGCCCATCTGCAGCTACTCAAGATGAAGTTGTGCCGGACCGGGCCATGCCACCGGTGAGCGCCGAGAACGGCCTCGCCGGCCTCCGTCTCGGCTATCTGACCACCCGGTATCCCGCCGTCTCCCATTCGTTCATCCAACGTGAGGTACTGGCGCTGCGCGATCTTGGTGCCGAGATCGAGACGTTTTCCATCCATCCACCGATTCAGGCGGATCTCTTCACAGCCGAGGATCGGGAGGAAGCAGCGAAGACGTTCTCGATTCGATCCGCTTCCTGGGGGAAGATCGCCGCCGCTCACCTTCGCGCCTTCCTCGGTCATCCGCGGGCCTACCTGGCGACCCTGCGCCTCAGCCTCGGCCAATCTTTCGGTAGCGGGCGGCTGCTCGCGCCCGTTTACCACTTCGCTGAGGCGGTCGTCGTGTGGCGGGAGTGCCGGCGCCGGAAGATCCGGCATATCCACGCTCATTTCACCAGCCCTTCCGCCGATGTGGCATACCTCGCCGGCAGTCTGGGCGAGGCGATCTGTCCCGGGTCGCTTTCGTGGAGCTTTACAGCGCACGGAACGGACATCCTCGGCGACTCCCCCGGACGGCTGGCCGAGAAGGTGCGACGGGCGCCGTTGGTGGTCTGCGTGAGCCACTTCGGTCGCGCCCAGCTGATGCGGATGGTGGAGGAGGAGCACTGGGGGAAGCTGCGATTGATCCGCTGCGGCTTGGACGCGCGGTGGCAGGGTGCGGGAGCCTTGGCCGCCGATCGCCCCTTGAGAGGCCGAGACGGCGAAGGCCTCCGCCTCCTCGCTGTGGGGCGGCTCGAGCGGGAGAAGGGCCACTCGCTTCTGCTCGAGGCAGTGGCCGAGCTGGGCAGGGATGGAGTGGAGGTTGACCTGGAGGTGGTGGGCGGTGGCTCGGAGCGCGAGCGGCTGATCGCGCGGGCGGAGGAGCTGGGGATCGGGGAGCAGGTGACTTTCGCCGGAACGGCTGGCCAGGACAGGATCCACGAGCACTACGCCGCCGCCGATCTCTTCTGCCTGCCGAGCTTGGGGGAGGGGGTGCCGGTGGTCCTGATGGAGGCGATGGCGATGGGGGTGGCGGTGGTCGCGACGCGCGTCGGCGGGGTGCCGGAGCTGGTCGAGGACGGCACCAGCGGGCGGCTCGTCTCACCTGGCAGCTCGAAGGAGCTGGCGGCGGCGATTGCGGACCTCGCTGGAGATCCGGCGCTGCGCGAGCGGATGGCCGCCCTAGGCCGGGAACGGGTGCTCGCCGACTACAGCATCGAACGCGCAGCCAACCGCCTGTTCGGGGAGTTCTCGAATCTCATCCCCCGGCAGCGGGAGAAGCCGGTGGTGACTGGAGGAAGGGCGCGCGACGGCGCGGACCATGGAGCCTCGACAGATCCCCATCGCTGAGAATGCTGACCACTCCCCGTCACCCCGGATCGACGTCTGGACGGCGCCGGCCGACAGCGGCAACCCGTATCAGCACCTGCTCGCCGAGGCGCTGACGAAGCAAGGCGCGACCGTCAGGACGTCGAGCCGGCTTCGCCTTCGGGACGCATTGCGAGCGCGGGGCGGCGCCAGCGTCGTCCACCTGCACTGGATCGAGTTCATCATCCGATCGACGGACCCCGGCCGGTGGGCCGGGCTGCTTTCCGTCGGCCGTGCCATCCACCTGCTCCTGGTGCTGTTCGTCGCCCGGATCCGCCGAGTCAGAGTCGTCTGGACGGTTCACAACCTGCAGCCGCATGAGGCGAGGCGTCGGGGAATCGATCACTGGGTCGCTCGACTCGTCGCCCGTCTTGCCGACGCCATCCTTGTGCACTCCCGCCACTGCGCTGCCCAAGTGACGAAGAGGCTCGGCAGGCCGGTCGAGATTGCCTACCACGGCAACTACGTCGACTTCTATCCACCCGCCGGGTGCAATCGCCAGCAAAGCCGTCTCTCTCTGGGTCTTCCCCCCGACGCTCATGTATTCCTCGCGTTCGGCTTGATCCGTCCCTACAAGAAGATCGTCGAGCTGATCGCCGAGTTTCGGGGGCTTGCCGATACCAGCTTTCGCCTATTGATCGCTGGCAGGCCGCTTGACGACGAGGTGCGCCGCGAGGTGGAGCGGGCCGCGACAGGGGACGAGCGAGTCGTCCTGCGACTCGACCGGATCTCCGACGCCGAGGTCGCAGAGCTCCATTTGGCCGCGGACGTTGCCGTATTTGCCTACCGCGACGTCTTCTCCAGCGGCGCCCTGATGTTGGCTCTCTCCCAAGGGCTACCGGTGATCGCCGCGGAGGACTCGACAGCCAGCGAGCTGAGCGTGCCGCCGGCGGTCCAAACGTTTTCAGCGGGCGGCCTTGCGGCGGCCCTGGCGGCGAGCTTTCCCACCGAGCCCTCCGCTCGCGAGCGTGCCTTGAACACGGCCGAACGCTACAGCTGGGATGCGATGGCGGCGAAAGTGCTCGGCGTCGACGAGTCGCCCCCGGAGAGGTGGTCCCGGTGAGCCCAGCGTCAGAGCCGTCGCTGCGGGAGCACGCCATCGACGGGATGAAGTGGTCGACCCTGCAGATCCTCGGCGCGAGAGTGATCACGCTCGTCGTCTTCGTCGCCCTTGCCCGCATTCTCGAGCCGACCGCCTTCGGGCTGGTCAGCCTCGCGGCTGTGTTCGTCGCGCTGATGCAGGTCTTTATCGACCAGGGCTTCAGCCAGGCGATCGTCCAGCGAGCGAAGTTGGAGCCGGGGCACCTGGACACCGCCTTCTGGGTGAGCCTCCTCCTCGGTTGCCTGCTCACCGTCGGCGCCGTCGCCGGTGCAGGCTTCGTCGCCGACATCATGGGCCAACCGGATCTTGCCGCCGTACTGCGCTGGCTCAGTCTCTCCCTCGTGCTTTCGGCTCTGAGCAGCACGCCGGAAGCGATCCTCCGGCGCGAGCTGGCGTTTCGCAGCCTCGCGATCCGTCAATTGGTCGCCGCCGCCGTCGGAGGCCTCGTTGGATTCAGCGCAGCGATCCTGGGCTATGGCGTCTGGAGTCTTGTCGCGCAGCTGCTCGTCCAGGGCGGGGTGGGCGCCCTGGTCCTGTGGATCGCCGTCCCCTGGCGACCGGGCATCAACGTTTCGTGGCGGTACTTTCGCGACCTCTTCTCGTTTGGCTCGAGCATCGTGGCCATGAACATGGTGAACTTCCTCAACCGCCGAAGCGACGATCTCCTGATCGGCGTCGTCCTGGGAACGCGAGCTTTGGGCTACTACTCGGTGGGGTATCGCATCCTCTTACTGCTGACCGATGTGATGACCCGGACGATCGAGAGCGTCGCCTTCCCACTGTTCTCGAGGGTCCAGGGAGATCTCATGCGTCTGCGTCGCGGTTACTTGATGGCCACGCAGGTAAGCGCGACGGTCGCAACTCCGGTCTTTCTGGGGGTCGCGGCACTGGCGCCGGAGCTGATCGGTGTGGCCTTCGGGCCGAAGTGGGATGAGGCGGTCCCCGTCCTGCAGGTGCTCTCCTTCATCGGCATACTGCACGCGAGCCTCTTTTTCAACTCGACCGTACTGGTCGCGACCGGCAAGCCTCGAACGGCGCTCTTCCTCACTACCGTTAGTGCCGTCTCCAATGTGGTGGCTTTCGCGATCGCAGTGCAGTGGGGAATCGTCGCCGTCGCGGCGGCATATGTCATCAGGGGCTATCTGCTCTCGCCGTTGCCGGTGTGGATGGTCAAGCGCGTGATCGACTTCCGTATCCGTGAGTACGTCAGCCGCTTCGCTATCCCCCTCGGCTGCTCGTTGCTGATGGTCGCCGTGATGCTGCTCTTGCGCGAAGTGCTCAAGCCGAGAGTCGCCGACATCGTGCTGATCGCTCCTGTTGCTCTGGCAGGAGCGGTCACCTATGTGGTCGCGATGCGCGTCACGGCAGAGCAATTCACGCGTGAAATAGTGGGCTACCTCTCCTCCGCGAGCCCGACCCTGGCCCGCCTGTTCTCGTGGAAGCCCGCCTGGCGGCATGTCCCACTTGGGGATCCGGATGGTTGACGGCGCCCCGATCCGGATCTTTCTGGTGGGGTTTCCCCGCTCGGGAACGACGCTTCTGCAGTCCCTCTTCGCTGCTCATCCCGAAGTCCTGTCGCTGCCGGAGACCTTTTTCTTCGTGCATGCGGCCCCATCCGGCTACAGGTGGCGTTTGCTCGGCCGAGCCCATCCGCAGGCCCGCGCCCGACTACGGGAGCTTGAACGGCACGGTATCGAGGTCCCCGCTCCCGCTCTTAGAGAAACCTTGCCAATCGCCACAGCGGGGCCCACGGTCCGCAGGTTCGTAAAAAGTCTCGATGTGGCCGCCTCTGCCCACGACAAACGAGCATGGGTGGAGAAGACTCCCAGTCATCTGCACTATATGGCTGTCATCGAGCGCTACATGCCGGATGCGAAGTTCTTGCACATGATCCGGGATGGGATGCCCGCCATCGCGTCTCTTCACGCCGTGACCCATGCCCATCCGGAGCCGTGGGGAGGGCGGCGCGCGCTCGACGTCTGCATTGCAAGGTGGAAGAGTGACATCCAGCGCTCTTATGCCTGTGTGGAGAAAGCCAACCACTTGTTTGTCTCGTATGAACGCTTGGTGGCCGATCCCTCCGCTGTACTGTCATCTCTCACGCAGAGCCTGCGACTTTCGTCCGATTCAGGTTCGATCGAAGCGATGGTGGCCGGTTACGCCGATGCTTCTCTGGGAGTGGTCAGCGTTGAGCCGTGGAAGTCAACCGTGGGGGCGCCAATCATAAACCGGAATGGCGCTCGCGCCGCCCAAATGTTCTCTGCGGAAGAGCGGCAGAGGATTGCGCAAATGATCGCTCCCGAAAAGCAGCTTCTCACCGCCATCCCATTCCGATAGGCGATCCCCTATTGCTTCGCCTGCGACGCGAGTAGATCTAGCGGACATTGGTAGCCGAAAGCGGCAATCTCTCGATGGAAGATGTTTCCGATTCGCTCCGCTGCTTGCGAAGAGAACCTGACCGTCTCGTCCCGCTCGCGATGGTTTGACTTCGCGCGCGGTAATTCGACCTCCGCAGTCAACCCCATCCCTTGGAGAATCGAGCTCAGGTCATCGACGAGATGCTCGTATCGACCCACCTTGTCGACCGAGATCTCATCCTCGAGGCCATAGATCGGCCAGTCGCTTTTTAACCGGGGATGCCCCTTGAGAACAAATTCACTGAGGGTGGACTTGTTCGAGATATTCTGAACGGACCACCAGTAGCGCGATACGGCCTTATCCCACGGGTTCCGCTCGAAACAGAACTTGAAATAGGTGTCCCACACCTTCTTGCCTAGCTTCGCGCGCGCCAGCCAGGCGGGAGTGTGGTTCCGATACGTGCGGTAAAGCCCCAGCTTGCGACGTGGATGCCGGATCGCCCCTTCGACGTCGGGGTCGGCAAGAAGGGTCGGTATCGGGTTGTAGATCCGGGGTCCGCGGTAGTTCCGAGGTTCGTGTCCGGACTCGAACGGCTCGAGAGGTGTGACGATCGCATCGTCGCCGGCGATTCGAGAAAGGAATACCTCAACGCTCGTCCCGGCCGTCTTGGTTGTCTTCATAAAGATGAATTCGTGCTCGTGCGAGACAATCAATGTCGGAAGCCCTCCGCGGTGCTTCGCCTCTTCAGCCTCGCTCGCACGAGGCTGGCGCTGAGGGCTCCGTAGATGCGTTGCGGGCTAGTGGCGATGTTGGCTGCATGGCGGAAAGCCGCCAGCGGCCGCCGCATCCGGACCATCGAGCGCACATTGTTCCATTCGGCTTTCCCGCGCCATCTCTCAAGGTAGCTCTGGGACCACCAAGGTCGGTCCTCGAAGCGCAGGGCAACGGTTTCGTGCATGCGCTGGTTGGAGGGTCCGTCGCTCGAGATTTGGCCCTCGTGCACGCGATAGACGACCCCGACCGTAGGGGAGAGGAGGGCGGTTCCGCGCTCCAAGAGCCTTAGCCAGAGGTCGAGGTCATCGACTCTGGGGGGGCGGAAGCCTCCCACGTCACGCACCGCGTCGCTGCGCACTAGAGCGGCGCTGGTAGGAATCGGGTTGCCGGGGTGGATAAGGAAGGCCGGGTCTCGGAGAAGCATCGGGCGATTCTCCGTTGCCCCGATCAGGAGGTCGTCCGCAGGGTCGGCGCTGCACTGAAGGGCCGAGTTCGCCAGCAGGAGATGATCGGCGCGCAGTGGCCATAACGAGGCAAGATGGTGCGGCAACCACTCGTCGTCGGAATCGAGCAGCGCAATCCAGGGCTGTGCCGCGACCGCGAGTCCAGAATTGCGGGCGATTGCACAGCCCCTGTTGGTTTCGTGGCGCACGAGCGTCGCCCCCAACCGCTCGGCCTCAGCCGCGGTGTCGTCCTCGGATCCATCGTCAATCACGATCACCTCGGCGGGCCGCTGTTGCTGCCCGGCCACGCTCTTTAGGGCGCGCCCTAGCCGGTCAGCGCGGTTGTAGGCCGGGATCAGGACGGATATTGGAAGGATCTCCGGCTCCATGCGTCTAAAAAAAACGGCCTGCGAGCGCCGTTATTTTTGCGGTGAGAATGCATTCTCCACTTCTGCCCTGCTCATTCGGCCTGCCTGTCCGAGGCGACGGCTGACGTGGCGCGCATTCGCGGACGAGGCCTGCGAGGGTCCAACGGGAACGAGCAACTCGCCGAGTCCCCTTCTGATCCGGCGACCCCTGGCCCGCTTGCGCCCCTTGTGCCGCCCTCCCCTCCGGGCGAGCCACGTCGGTGGAACGAGGACGACGATTCCCGCCTGACGGTTTCATCCGCCGTTCGCAACAACTGGGCCATCTTCCTGCTGCCGATCGTGATCCTCGTCAGCGCCGCCGTCGCGGCAGCGCTGTTGCGAGGCCCCGTGTACACGGCGGAAACGCGGCTCGCGGTCGGTGGCCTCGACGCCAGCAGTCCAGCCTCCAATTCTGACTTCGCCGCCGCCGCGGCCTCGCTTGCCCAGACCTACGGCAGATCGATCCAGGGAGACGTGGTGGTCAACTCGATCGCCCGCCAGATTCGTTCCAGTCCAGGCGACGTCAGGGCTCGTGTGTCCGCCTTCACCGTACCGAGCACCCCGCTCCTCTCGGTCACGGGGACGGCGGGCTCTCCAACCGAGGCGATCGGCCTGGCGAACGTAGCGAGTCAGGCGCTCGCCGAGGCGGCGAGCAGAGCGACCAACGACCTGGTCCCACCGCTGCTCAGGCGGTACCGCCAAGCCGCAACCGTGCAGCAACGTGTCGAGCGCCGGGTCCGCTACCTTCAGGCGACTGGGCAGGATGACGATCTGGTCGCCGCCAAGGCGAAGCTAGCCATTGCATCAACCCAGGCGGTTTCGGCTCGGGAAGTCTTCGTAGCCGGCCAGCAGCGTCAGCAGGTACTCGCCGTCCCGATTCAGGTCATCGAGGAGGCGAACGTCGCCAGCAGCGACCGCTACAGCGTCCTGCAATTTTGGATCTTCATCGGGATCGTGCTTGGCCTCATCATCGGGACCGCGCTGGCTCTGTTCCGCGAGAGCCGGCTCTCGCGCTACATGGCACCCTAGTCATCGATGGCCTCGCCACTGGCACGTCGCTTTGGCTTACTCGCCGTCGGGGCCCTAATCGGGATAGGTCTCGCTCTGGCTGTCCACTTTGGCTCGCTGAGGGAGCAGATCCCGTTTCAGGGCTATCTCCTGCTCGGCTTCGGGACGATGCTGTGCATTCTGGGCTCGCTCGCCTACGTGGCCTGGCGGGTGGAGCCGGCCTGGCTGATGACCGCTGCCTTGCTGGCGTCGGCTTTCAACGGGAATTGGGGCGCGCTGGGCCTTCCGCCGGGGATCGCGCCGGACCGCTTCCTGCTGATCGCCGCGATCGCCGCCATGCTGGCACGCTCTCCCGGCGCTCGTGGCCTGCCGCGATTCAGGCTCGAGCCGGTGCATGCGCTGATGCTGGTGGCGCTGGCCTGGGCAATTGGGTCGGCGATCGCCGCAGGCACTCTCGGCAGGTCGAACACGATCTTCGTCCTGTTCGACCGCTTCACCGTCCCCTTCCTGGTCTTCGCTCTGGCGCCATTCGCCTTTCACTCCCCAAGGCACCGGGCGGGTCTGCTGACGGCCTTGGTCGCGTTCGGAGGCTACCTCGGGCTGACGGCGATATTCGAGGCGGTTGGCCCCCACGCGCTTGTCTTCCCCTCCTACATCCTCGACCCCTCCTACGGCTATCACGCCGCGCGCGCACGCGGTCCCTTCGTGGAGGCGACCGCGAACGGCATCGGCCTCTACGTCTCGGCGGTCGCTGCGGCCGTGGCATTGGCCAGTTGGAAAGGACGGAGGAGGAAGGCCCTCGCCGCAGCGGTGCTCGTTGCCTGCGCGCTGGGTGCGCTGCTGACCCTCACTCGTTCCGTGTGGGTGGCCTCGGTGGTTGCCACCGTCCTGACCTTGGCGATCGTCCCTGGCCTGCGTCGCTTCCTCTTGCCCAGCGCGATCGGCCTCAGCGCGTTGGTGTTGCTTGCTCTGATTGCAGTTCCCGGGTTGCAGAGCAGCGTGCAGGAGCGAAGGGACTCGAAGCGGCCGGTGTGGGAACGGGAGAACGTCAATGCCGCCGCGCTCAACATGGTGTCCAAACGACCCCTGCTCGGCTACGGGCTCGGAACCTTCAATGAGGAGAACCGGGACTACTTCAAGCTCTTGGATCGCGTGCCGCAGATCGCCGTGCTGAATATCGCGGTCCACAACGTGTTCCTGTCGCTTGCCGTCGAGCTGGGGCTGATTGGGGCGGGACTGTTCGTCGCCGCTTTGCTCTGCGCGGTGGGCGGCGCCTTGCTGTCACGGGGTCCGCCGGAGATGGAGCCCTGGCGCGCGGGCCTGCTAGCGATCGCGATCTTCTGGGTGGTCATCGCCAACTTCGCGCCCGCCGGCCAGGTCTTCCCGAGCATGATCGTGTGGTTTTGGAGCGGGGTTGTGCTGAGCGGGGCCCTCTCCGAGCGCATTGCCCGACGCTCCATGGCAAGGGGAGCGCTCGCTCCCCGCCTGGCTTACGGGCCGAGCGAGTAGTCCAGCTGGACGCGGCGGGCGTCCGCCACCGGCGCTGCGGAGTCGACGTGCTCGTGGTGCCACTGCTCGAAGATCAGCAGCGTCCAAATCGCCTGCGATTGGTCTTCAAGCCCGAACATGTGACGGTCGAGCAAGGCTCTGACCGCTGCCGGCTCGAAATAGCCGCGACCCCGGGCCCTCGAGTCGAGCAGCGTGTCGTAGGCCATGTCCCGGAGGTCGCCTCTCAGCCACTCCGCCATCGGCACCACGAACCCCTGCTTAGGGGCGTCGAGAATCTCGTCCGGGACCCAGCCGCGGAGGGCAGCGCGGAGAGCCACCTTCCTCCGGGTGCCGTGCAGCTTCAGCTGCGGCGGCAGGGAGGCCGCGAACTGCATCAGCTCGGGGTCGAGCAGGGGGGAGCGGGCCTCGAGGGAGTGGGCCATCGTCGCGATGTCCATCTTCACCAGAAGGTCGTCGGGGAGGTAGAGGCCGGCGTCGACGTCGAGCATGTGATCGAGGGGGTTGTCGGCACTCGAGGCCGCCCAACGCGCCGCGATTGCGCGCTCCGCTGCTTCCGCGGAGCCGAGCTGCTCTCGGAGCTGGGCCGTGTAGAGGCTTGAGCGCTGAGACTTGTCGAGCTGTGCGAGGTAGGCGGCGTGGCGCTGAGGAGCCTCGAGCGGTAGGGCGCCAGCGAACCGGCGCAGGCGGCTACGCCTCGATTCGATCCGGCCGTCTGGCGGCAGCCGCCGCCCCAGGGCGGCGAGGGAGCGCCGCACCGCCC
This sequence comes from uncultured Conexibacteraceae bacterium, assembly GCA_964536955.1. Lineage (GTDB taxonomy): Bacteria > Actinomycetota > Thermoleophilia > Solirubrobacterales > 70-9 > CAZHZI01. Next base: position 15,677 of record CAZHZI010000003.1, on the reverse strand, counting down.
TGGGAAGCCTTGCCGCGCGGGCGAGCGCAAGATTGGCCGCGTAGCGGCTGTAGCCGGCGAAGCTCTCGTCGCCGCCGTCGCCATTGAGTGCGACGGTCACATGGCGGCGAGCCATCTCCGCCAGGTAAAAACTTGGGATCGCTGAGGAGTCGGCGAACGGCTCGCCGTAGTGGCGGACGATCCGCGGCAGGATGTCGATCGCGTCGGGGGTTACAACGAGCTCTTCGTGCTCGGTGCCGAAGCGTTCTGCCACCAGCCGCGCGCGCGAGAGCTCGTCGTAGCGGTCGCTGGTGAAGCCGATCGAGAAGGTGCGCACTGGCCGCTGCGACTCCTCGGCCATCGCGGCCACGACGCCGGCTGAGTCGACCCCTCCGGAGAGGAACGCTCCGAGCGGCACGTCGGAGATCATTCGGCGCCGCACGGCCTTGCGCAGCTGCTCGCGCAGCTCGGCGGCCACCTCCTGCTCGTCGTGCGAGTGAGGGGCGGCGCCGTAGTCGAGCTGCCAGTAGCGCTCGATCTTGGCGCGGCCCTCCTCGAGTACGAGAACGCTCGCGGGTGGGAGCTTGCGCACCGCGCGGAAGGCGCAGAGCGGCGCAGGGATCCAGCGCAGCGCGAGGAACGCGTCCAGGGCTTCGAAGTCGAGGTCCCGCGGTATCTCCGGATCCTGCAGCAGAGCGCGCAGCTCCGAGGCGAAGCTGAGGACACCGTCGCGCAGCGCATAGAAGAGGGGCTTCTTGCCGACGCGATCGCGCGCCAGAACAAGCCGTCGCCGTTTCGAGTCCCAGATCGCCAGGCCGAACATGCCCTGCAGGGAGCGCACGCAGCTTGGGCCCTCCTGTTCGTAGAGGTGGACAATGACCTCGGTGTCGCTCTGGGTCGCGAAGCGGTGTCCAGAGCTTTCCAGCCGCGCCCGCAGCTCGCGGAAGTTGTAGATCTCCCCGTTGAGGACGACCGCCACAGATCCGTCCTCGTTGAGGATCGGTTGGTCGCCCGTCGCAAGGTCGATGACCCGCAGGCGCTGGATCCCCAGGCCCGCCCCGCCGTCGAGGTGGATGCCGCGCGAATCGGGGCCGCGGTGCTCCTGCGCGGCGCACATGCGCTCGATCAACCCCGGGTCCGCCTCGCGCCCGTCCCAGCGGACCTGGCCGCACACCCCGCACATCAGCCCACCGCCGGGGTTTGCGCTCGGGTTTGCGTTGCCCGTCGGTCCCGGGCGCTCAGCAGGTGCGAGACCGCGAGCAGCATCGGCGCCACCACCCAGCGGGGATGGACGGCACGGTTGGACCAGAGGCGGCGGCGCTGGAACATCGGCAGGCCATCCTGACGGCGCATCTTCCGCAGGGCGAAGTCGAGCACCCTCCAAGCCATCGTCTCGGCTTCCGGCTCATGGGAGGCGGCGATCGAGAGCGTCTGAATGCCCTGAGCGACGCACTGGGCGTCTATCGGGTAGACCTTGTGAGGGTGGTACTTGGGCGTTCCATCCGCGAGGAAGAGCTCCCGGCGATAGTGGGCTAATCCGTGCCGCCAGGCCCCCTCGGCTTCCCTTGACGCGACTCCGGCGTCGGCGCAGGTGCGGAGAGCATCCAGCACGTAGCCGCTGTGGAAATTGTCGACCCATGCGAGATTCGGGCGCTCGCCGTAGGGCCAGGAGCCATCTCGGCGCTGCCGAGCGGTCGTGTACAGAACTGCCATCTCGGCCGGATCGGCGAAGCGGCTCTCGCCGGTTTCTGCGGCGAGTCTGGCCAGCAGTGAGGCGGCGAGCAGGCTCGAGTTGTGGATCGGCGAGCGATCGCCCGGCAGGTAGCCGAAGTAGGCGCCCGGCTCGTCCAGAGTCTGAGGGATGTGGCCGAGGAAGAATTCGCCGACCAGACGGGCTTGCGCCAGCAGCTCGGGATCGCCGAGAGCGGCGTGGGCGTCGAGCAGGGCGAGGCCGGCAAAAGCGGTGGCTATCGTGTTCGGGGTTCGACTCGAGTAAAAGAAGACCCGCGACTGCACGTCGAAGTGGTAGCCCCAGCAGGGCTTGTCAAAGCCGGGGCAGCGGAGGGAGACGAGCAGCCCCACGGCGTCGCGCAGTCGCAAGCTTGCCTCCTCATCGGGCCCGAGGAAGCCGTTGTGCGAGTAGGCGGAGACGACCCAGGCGACCGAGGCGGCGCTCGCAGCCGGGCGGATGCCGAGAACGGGGCGTAGGTCGAGGGGCGAGCGCTTGACGGCTTGGGTCAGCAGGCGCCTTCCGAGTGCCCCCTGTCTCAGCGGGGCAAGAGCTCGCCGGCGGGCATTGAGGCCGTCGTAGGGATCTGTGCCCCGCCACTGGCGCTCCCTTCCCCAGCGCTCCAGGCCCCGGGCGAACGCCTCGGCCTCTGCGCGGCTGGGAATGGTGGCGCCGTCATCCATGCGCGAGCATCGGCGCGAGAGCCCGGGCGCCGGTGGTGGCATGGACGAACTCGTCGATCAGTTGTTCTTCTCTTTGGCGCAGGTCCGAAAGATCGCGGGGCTCCTGCGCCCGTGGTCGCAGCGGGGGCAGATCGTCCAGAGCGTCGAGGCGGCGCAGGGCCCCGCGCTCTTCGAGCCAGCTGTCAACGGCCGCGGGGCGGCCGGCGAAGATGCTCACGGTGGGGACGCCGAGCAGAGCGGCTTCGCGGGTCATCGTCCCGCCCGCACCGACCACCAGGTCGGCGGCGTAGAGGAGCGAGCGCGCGTCCACCGCCCTCTCCGGTACGACCAGGTTTGGAAGCCCCATCTCCGCTAGCGTCCGCCGCTGCTCGGGGTGGCGGCAGAGCGTCACGCAGCGCACGTCCGGCCGCTCGCCGATCTTCGTCAGGACCTGGTCGAAGAGGGGATTATCGGAGCGGTGGTACAGCGCGCCCGAGGGAGGAGTGCGAGCGACCACCAGCACCCCGTCCGGCGCCGCGGAGACGCCGATCTTCTCCAGCACCTGGGTGTCGGGCTCAAAGTCCCCGAGGTAAATCTCCTCCTTCAACCCCTCATAAAAACGGGTCTTGCGCGGCCCGGCCCCCTGGCGCTCCGTCCCGGCCTCGCGCAGCGCGGCCGGGAGCAGAACCGTGCTGGCGAGCCGGAAGGCGAGGTGATTGGCCGGCTGATGCTCGTAGTCCATTGCCGTCACGGCTCGGATCCCAAGCCGGCGAGCGGCGACGATCTGCCCGTAGGAGTTGTGCGAGAGAGCGACGTCGGGTCGCGCCCCTCTCGCCCATTCGGCGAGGTCGCGAACCCGCCGCAGCATCGCTCGGCCCTTGGCGACCCGGCCGGCTTGCGTGCGGCCGCCGATCACCTTTGGTCTCTTCCAGTGTTGCCGGGCCAGCTCCACCGTCTGGGCATTGTCGCGAGCGGTCACGAGGACCTCGTGTCCCTCGCTCTCGAGCCGGCGGGAGATTGGCGCGAAGAGGAGTGCATGGGGGGAGTTGGAGAGGTCGATCCAGACTCTCATCGCGATTCCTCGGCCGCCAGCGAGAGCTGTCTCCTTGGTCTCAGCGCTAGATCCTCCTCGAGCACATCTGCCACGCGCCCCGCGGCACGTCCGTCCCAGAGGGGCGGCGTTTCGCGCCTCTCGCGCTTCGCCTTCAGCGCCGCCGGGATCTCGGCGATCCGAGCCGGGTCGTCTCCGATCAGCTTGTTGGTGCCGCGCCGTAGGGTCGTCGTCCTCTCAGTGCTGTCGCGCAGGGTGAAGCAGGGGATGCCCAAGTGGGTCGTCTCCTCCTGGACGCCGCCCCGGTCAGTCAGCACTGCCGCGGCGCCAGCCTCTACGGCGAGGAAGTCCACGTAGCCGAGCGGCTCCGTCAGGTGCAGCTGCGATCCGCGGACGTAGCGCGCCACCATCTCTCGGACCTCGTTCGCGACCGGGAGGACGACCGGCATGGTCGAACTCAGCTCGATTAGCTGATCGAGGATCGCAGGCAGGGGTCCCGACGGAGCCAGCGTCTGGTCTCTCAGCGCCGCAAGCAGGTATTCGCCGCCGCCGGTGCCGAGGTGCGAGACCGCCCCGGACCCACGCAGGCGTGGCTTCAGACTGTGGAGGGTGTCAACCATCGTGCTGCCGACCAGATGAATCCGGGCGGGCTCGATCCCCTCGGCTTGCAGATTCGCCATCCCGTGCTCGCTACTGACGAAGAGCAGATCGGCGAAGGAGTCGATGATCACCCGGTTCACCTCCTCGGGGATGTGACGATTGAAGTTGCGCAGCCCGGCATCGATGTGAGCGCTACGAATTCCGAGTTTCAAGGCCGTCAGGGCGCCCGACAGCGCCGGGGTCGAATCGCCGGAGACGACAACCAGGCTGGGCTGCTCCACTTCGATCACGCGCTCGATCCGCTTCATCGCGGTCGTCGTCGCGTTGACCGGGCTGCCCGAACTGGAGCCCAGCCGGTAGTCGGGCGCGTCGAGGCCGAACTGGCCCAGATCGGCGCCACCCGTTCCAGCGCCGGTGTCGACGATCACGTGACGAGCCCGCGGCGCCCGCTTGCGCATCACCCCGACCACAGGGCCCATCGTCGCCGCGCCGAAGCGAGTGGCGACAACGTAGACAAAGCAGTTGCGGCGCATCGGCTAGTTGACCCCCTTCCTCAGCAACACCGCCGGCAACGTTCGGAGCACCAGCCTCAGGTCGTTCCACAGCGACCAGTTTGTGACGTAGAGGTAGTCGAGCTTGACCATTTCCTCGAAGGAGATGCTGGTGCGCCCGAGGACCTGCCAGAGGCCCGTCACGCCAGGCGTCAGGTCGATCCGGCTGCGCCTCCAGCCTTCGAGGCGTCGATCCTCGTCCTCTATAAGCGGCCGGGGACCGACCAGGCTCATCTCACCCTTGAGGACGTTCCACAATTGCGGCAGCTCGTCGAGGCTGGACGCCCGTAGGAATCCCCCAAGCCGGGTGATGCGCGGGTCTTCGTCGATTAGGAGCCAGTCGGGATCCTTGCTCGCCGCCAACAGCTCGGCGCGCCGCTCTTCGGCGTCTACTCCCATCGTCCGGAACTTGGCCAGCCGGAACCGCTCTCCGCCGCGCCCGATGCGGACCTGGCGGAAGAAGGCAGGACCCGGCGAGTCGAGCTTCACGGCCGCCGCGATCGCGAGTTGCAGTGGCGCGGTCAGCAACAGGAGGATCGCCGAGCCGGCCACGTCGATCGTCCGCTTGAGGAGGCGGGAGGAGCGGGGGAGAACCGGCGGGTTAACGCCGAGGACGGTGACGCCCTCGACATCGTCGAGCTCGACTGAGGGGCCGAGCGCGTCGAAGAGCTGCGGCAGGACACTCACCTTCACGTTCAGCTCGCGACAGCGGTGCAGCAAGTCGAACAGGGCCCCCTCTTCGAAATCTTCGTGAGCGACCACCAGCCGCTCCACGCCGTGGTCTCGAATCAGGCGCAGCAGGTCCAATTCGCACATGCTGCCGAGCACCGGCAGGTCCGGCGGGTGTGCAGCTTGGGCGGAGCGTGTGATCAGCCCGATCACCCGTACTCCGTACTCTGGATGGGCCCCCAGCTTGTGCGCCAAGGTGGCGATCTGGGTGCCGTCGCCGACCAGCAGCAGGCGCTCGGGGCCGAGCAAGGAAACGCCGAGGCGGTGGACGAAGACACGTAGGACCGCGACGCTAAGGATGGCCGCGATGGCGAAAACCGCGAGGTCGCTCAGGTCGAAGCTGCCCACGGGCGTGAGCCGGAAATAGGCGAGCATCAGCAGCGAACCGAGCAGGATGGCGTGCATGATTCGGGGCAGGTCGTCCACCGTCGCGTGGCTGATCCGCTTGGTGTCTTTGTCGTAGAGGTCGTACGCCTTGAAGACGATGACCCAAAGAGGAAGGAGCGGCAGCGCCCAGAGCAGCTCCCGGGGATGATGCGAGACCCCGACGGTGGCCACGATAAGAGCGACCAGGACGCCGCTTAGGTCGGCGAGCGCCAGCAGCCTACGTATGGCGGCGTCGCGCGGGCCATGACGAGGGGCCACGACCTGGACGGACCGGCCGTCGCGACGAGCCTTGGCCGCGCCGGCCAGGGGCCATTCGTCGGCCGCTGCGCCGCCGACGACCTCCACCTGGCGCCGCGGGCTCGCGTCCGTGGCGAGGCGGCTCATCCGACGGCGAGCCGTCCCCGGGGTCGCTCGGAGCGCTCCAGCCCAAGCTCTTCGCCGAGGACGACCTCGGCCCCGTTCCGGCGCAAGGATTCGTCCGCAGCCTCGGTCAGGCGCACAACGTTCTGGGCGAGTCGTGCGCTCGCCACCGTTTCGCCGCCGGTTCGGATCGCCTCCGCGAAGTCGGCCATTTCCGCGCCCAGCGGCTCGCAGATCTCGATTTTCGGCGACAGGATGTCCCCGGTCCGGTAGGAGAGGTGGTACTCGCCGTAGGTCTCAGGATCCTTGTAGACCACCCCGTGATCGAAGATCCGTACCGGTTCCGGCATGCCGTCGTCGTAGACGACCATCTTCTGGCTGCCGACCACGACGGTTCTTCGCAGTTTGCTTGGAGCGAGCCAACTCAGCTCGACGTTGGCGACGATTCCGGACTCATAGGCGAGGTTGACGAAGGCGACATCGGGGATGCCTGGAACGATTGAGTCGCGCCCCACGGCCCGCACCGTGCGGGGCACTTCGCCGAGCCAGTAGAGCAGGATCGAGAAGTCATGAGGGCCCAGGTCCCAGATCACGCTCACGTCGGGCTGGTGCAGGCCGAGGTTGACGCGGTTTGAGGAGATGAAGAAGACCTCGCCGATGTCGCCGGCCTCGATCAGCCGCTTGACCTCCCGTACTGGAGGGCTGTATACGAACGTGTGGCCGCACATCAGCACCAGTTCCTCTTCCTCGGCCAGCTGGAGGAGCTGGTTCGCGCTTTCGGAGGACGAGGCGAGCGGCTTCTCGACGAAGGTGTGCTTGCCGGCCCGCAGCGCCCTTGAAGCGAGGTCGAAATGGGTGAAGACCGGGGTGGCAATGATGATCGCATCGACCTCGTCGTCGTTGAGGAGCAGATCGATGTCGTCCGTCCTTGCGCAGGATGGATAGCGACGCCCGAACCGCTCAAGGCGCTGAGGGTTGAGGTCGCAGATCCATTTCACCTCGACGTCAGGCGCTTCAGAAAGAACCCTGAGCAGGTTCGGGCCCCAGTAGCCGAGGCCGACCAAACCGAACTTCAGCGTGCGCGGCGCAGGAGTCAAACCGCCACCGCCGCGATCGCCTCTCCGAGCGCGCTGACCACCGTCTCCAGCTCGGCCTCGGTGAGCTCCGGGAACATTGGCAGCGAGAGTTCCTGCTCGCTCCAACGGACCGCCACATCGAGCCTCGCCGAGGAGGAGGGCAGCGAACGCAGGGGCGGCTGCCGGTGCGCCGCTGGCCAGTAGTGGACGCCGGTGGCGATCCCGCGTTGCGCCAACATTTCCTTGACCGCGTCGCGGCGTTCGAGCCTGATCGGGAAGAGGTGGTAGACGCACTCCCGTCCGGGCGCTTCGCCGAGGGGCCGGCATGAGGATGGGAGAAGCTCGCGGTAGAAGGTCGCGTGGCGGCGGCGTTCCGCGTTGCCGGCCTCGAGCGCACCCAACTTTACGCGGAGCAGGGCCGCCTGCATCCCGTCGAGCCTCTCGTTGAAGCCGGCGTCCAGGTGCTCGCCCTTCTGGCGCTGGCCGAGATTACGAAGGCGCCGGGCACGCTCCGCGATCTCCGCGTCGTCGGTGCAGATCGCGCCTCCGTCGCCGAGGGCTCCCAGGTTCTTGCTGGGATAAAAGCTGAAGGCGGAGGCGTCGCCCAGCCCACCCACCGGGCGGTCGAGGTAGCGGGCGCCATGCGCCTGGGCAGCGTCCTCGATGACCAGCAGCCCGTGGCGATCAGCGAGGCTGATCAGCGTGTCCATCTCGCATGGCTGCCCATAGAGGTGGACGGGGAGGATCGCGGCGGTGCGCTCGCCCACCAGCGCCGCTGCCGCCTCGGAGTCGATCAGGCCCGTCTCCTCTTCCACTTCGCAGAGGACCGGCGTCGCTCCGGCGTGCAGGATCGCCAGCGCGCTGGCGATGTAGGTGTGCGCCGGGACGATCACTTCGTCCCCCTCGCCAACCCCCGCGGCGAGAAGGGCCAAAGTCAGAGCGGCGGTTCCCGAGGCGACGCCGACGCAATGGCGAACGTCGCAGAGTTTGGCGAACTCCGCCTCAAACTGCTCCACCTCGGCTCCCAGGATGAAGCCATTGCTGCCGACTACCCGCTCGAAGGCGGCCTTGAGCTCGTTCGCAAGGAGGGCGTGCTGCCGTCGAAGTTCGACGAACGGGACCTCCTCGGCTGCGGTGGGGACTTCGAGCTCAAGTGCGCGCACAAGAAATGAACGCGGCCGCGTCGAGGATTCTTACGTCGGGCACTGCGCGACCTTGAAACGGATCCATGCTCAGCTCAGCTCAGGCCGGGGCAAGCGCGGGCGCCGAGCCGCTGCTGATCAGCTCCCGCTGCAGGCTGCGCCTGCCACGGTGATGGAGACCGTGCACGGCGCTTTCGGACTTCCCGAGCCGCCCAGCTATCTCGCTTGGGGTGAGCCCGACCAGATGTCGCATCATGATCACCTCGCGCTGCTCGAGTGGGAGACAGCCCAGGGCGGCCGTCAGCGACCGCCGCCGTTCGTGGCAGGAGTCGTCGGAGTGCTGATCGGCGCCCCGCACCTCCTCGCACGGCACCAGCCGGTCGCTGCGCATGTAGTCGATTGCCGCATTGCGCGCGACGCGGAGAATCCAGGCCGAGAAGGGCACGCTGCGCTCCTCGTATCGGTTGATTGCGGTGAACAGCTTTGCGAAGACCTGCTGGGTCACATCCTCGGCGTCGTGCTCGTCCCGCACGATCTTCCTCACGTAGCTGAAGATGTTGTCCGCGTAGCGCGCATAAAGGTATCGGTAGCCCTCGGTGTCTCCGGCCTTTGCCCTCTCAATAGCCCTGCGGAGCTCGGCCTCGCCTCCCACGTCGAGCTTCGCCTTGAGTCGAAAGCACCGTTTAGACAGCCCGACCGTCTTTGCAGCTTCCCGGCTTACAGATCCCATGGATCTCCCCCTCTTAGTTGAATACCCGCGCCGCGACGGTATGGGGGGCCTGCTTGCCTGCGGTTTGCTCGGGTGTTGGCCCTGGATTAGAGGCCTGAATCCGGAACAACCGAAAAATAAGGTTGTTGTTTTCGCGCTAAATGCGTAGTTTCCGCATACGCTGGACGCGAAAGGGGGGGGTCCATCGGAACGTTCTCCCCGGTCGCCTGTCGTTCTGCGGGGGGGAAATGGCGAAAATCGGCACCAATCGACAAGCGGGGCGCTCGGCATCGGCCATCGACTCCGGTCGAGTCGAAGCTTCCGCCTTCTCGCTCCAGCGGCTGAGCGAATCGCCACAGCTCTTCGAGCAGTTTCTCTACGGCCTCGCGCTTCTGGACCGCCCCGAGGAGACGCTGTATCTCAACCGGAAGGCCCGGGAGCTGCTCGTCCCTGCCGGCCAGCGCGCGAACGGCGCGCCGTGGACCTGTTGTGACTTGATCTGCAATCGCCTCGGCCATTTACTGGGTGGTAAATGCATGGCGGAGCGAGCGACACAGGCACCCGGGGTGCTTCCCGAGCTGCGCATGGACATTGAGGGCGGCCCCCCGCACGGCAGCGCCTGGGTAACGGTTTCGTCCCTCGACGCCCAGGCCTCGCAGCTTCTCTTCCATCTGCGGCCAGGTCGGCCGGGAGATCGTCGCCGCAGAACCTCTCCGGGAGACATGGCCGAGATATACGCGAACCGTGCGGAGGAGACCGAGCTACGCATCTTCACGCTCGGGCCGTTTCGAGTGGAGGGCGCGGCTAGCGGCGTCGAGAGCGAATGGTTGGAGCAGCGGCCCGGGCAGTTGCTCAAATATCTGACCTGCCGGCGACGCCAGCTGGTCGCCACCGACCAGATCGCCGATGCCCTTTGGCCCGAGGCGGGGCCCGACGAGGCGAGGAACAGGCTGCGCTACTACGTCCACACGCTGCGGGAGAAGCTCGAGCCCGAGCGTACTCGCCGCTCGCCCTCGCGGTTCGTTCGGGCACGACGCGGTGGATACCTTCTCGACACGGACCAGATCTGGGTTGACACCGACGAATTTGAGCGTGAAGTGCGCGTGGGCCTGGCAGCGTTTGTGCAGGGATCGGCGAAGCCCGCTGCCGCTCACCTCGACTCCGCGCTGCGTCTCTATCAGGGTGCGTTTCTGTCCGAGGATCCCTATGAGGAGTGGACTTTCGACGAGCGGGAGCGACTCCATGAGCTAGCCGGGAGAGCGTTGCGCGCTCAGGTGCGAATCCAGCTCCAGCTCGGGCATCTCGACGCCGCTGCGGATCACGCTCGTCGACTCGCCGAACTGGAGCCTTTCGACATGGACGCGCAGCGGACGTTCATGGACATCTGCCTGCGGCGGGGGCGTCGCAGCGAAGCGGTCAGGCGTTACTCGGCGCTGCGCAAGCGGACCCTCAGCTCCTTCGGTCAGGAGCCCGATTTCGACCTTCCGGAAGTCGAAGCCAGCCTCGACTATGGCGCTAGAACCCTCGTGACCGACCCTTCGCGAAGGCAGCCGCGAGGAGAAGCCGACATAGCCGAGCCCAACAGCCGACCTCAATGAGGCCGCGGTGCAGCTACTCCGCCGCGACGAGCGTGTGCCAGGCGGGGAGGATCGGGAGGTTGTGGAGGTCGATGATGGCGGCGCGAGCCTTCTCGATGTCCTCTGAGAACCAGTAGCGCTCGAAGTCCGCGCGGCTCTCCCAGACAGAGGTCTGCTGGAAGGCCAGCGGGTCGTCGATCGAGCGGGTAAGCGACCAGCTCTTGGCGCCGAAGGCGGGCATTCGCGCCGCGGCCGGCTCCCAGAAGTCGAGCCAGCGGTCCGCCCGGAAAGGGGCGATGTGCCAGTCGAGGGTGCAGACCTCAGCCATGGTTATGCCCCCACCTTCGGCCCGGATCGCTCCGGGTCCGTCGTCGACCTTGCCTTCGTCCTCGGACTCTGCGCCGACCAGGATCGAGATCTTGCCCCAGGTGCTTGTTCTCGTGCAGCAGCTGGTGCGCCTCGAGCTGAAAGCCCGAGGTCGCGCCGCAGATGACCACCTTGCCGAACGGCTTGACGACGAAGACCGAGGTCGGGAAGGTCGCCTGGCCGACGTGCTCGAAGACGATGTCGACGAGCTGGCTTTCCTTCATCGCCACCACCTGTTGGCCTAAGAACCTGTTTCAAAACCTCTCCGGGAAGGGCTTGAGCCTGGGGTAGCGAACACCACCGGGAAGACATAACCCGACGGCGGAGGTGCCCTGTGGCCGCTTCGATGTGGCAGGTGCGAGACGAGTTGTGGGAGTCCGTCGAGCCGATGCTCCCCGCCCACGAGCCGAGCCCGAAGGGCGGCCGCCCGCGGGTGGATGACCGGGTCTGCTTCAACGCGATCGTCTTCGTGTTGTTCACCGGCATCGCCTGGCAGCACTTGCCGCGGGAGATGGGCTGCTCACCGGCGACCGCTCACCGGCGGCTGATGGCGTGGCAGCGGGCGGGTGTGTTCGCGCGATTGCACCAGCAGCTACTGCGGGCGCTCAACTCAGCCGGGCGGATCGACTGGTCGACCTCGGTGATCGACGGCAGCCACGTCCGGGCGCTTCAGGGGGGGGCTTGACAGGCCCTTCCCCGGTCGATCGTGCCCGCACCGGCTCAAAGCACCACCTGATCACCGACTCCGCGGGGGTACCGCTGGCGATCTCTCTGACCGGTGGCAACCGAAACGACGTCACCCAACTCTTGCCGCTGATCGACGGGATCGGCCCGGTCACTGGCAAGGTCGGCCGCCCCCGCAGGCGAGCCGAGCGGCTGCTCGCAGACCGCGGCTATGACCACGACAAGTACCGCCGAGAGTTGCGACGACGAGGCGTCAAGCCGGTGATCGCCCGCCGCGAGACCGAGCACGGCTCGGGCCTTGGGCGCCAGCGCTGGGTGGTGGAGCGCACCTTCGCCTGGCTTCACAACCTCCGCCGTCTGCGCACCCGTTATGAGCGGCGGGCCGAGTTGCACCTCGCCTTCATGCAACTCGGCTGCGCGGTGGTCTCTCAGCGGGCGTTGGCGGCGGGCTGAGGCTCAACCCTCGGAGGAGGTGCGCCCGTACTGATCGGGGATCGACCCCCAGCCCCAGATCGCAACCGGGCGTAAGGGTTTCTCGCCGTATTCCTCGACCGGGTCGGCTTTCTCGGACCCAACCACGCAGCGGTGGCGCCAGTTATCGCCGAAGTCGAAGGTGAACGTGAACTCATCGCTCGGCCCCACCTCGCGGCAGACCTTGAGCTTTGCCTGGTCCTCCCAGGCCAGGTCAGGGGCGAAATCCTCGCTCGGATAGCCGATCCGGCGCCCGTCGGAGAGCTCGAACTCATGCAGATGGGAGAGATCCCAGCGCGCGAACGCCTGGTTGATCGCCTCGGCGAACTGCTCGAAGGTGTGAGCGGGGCCGACGATCAGGATGCGACCGGGTGGGGGCTTGAGGTCCATCCCACCGCCGCCGAGCAGGTCAACTTGGATCTGAAGCCAGGTTCGCGCCACCGCCAATGGAGGCTATCGGCGGCGGGACGGGTTTTGAGACAGGTTCTAAGGGCCATGTCTCAAAAGATGTCACTGGCGGTGATCACGAGGGCGTCTTCCGGATCGTTGACCTGTTCGCGGGCGCAGATGGCGTAGGTGTGGGTGGGGCTTAGCCTGGGGAGAGCTTTGCTCTTTTGTGCCAACTCGGCTCGGAGGGCAGTGCCGTTGACCTTTCGGGACCACTTCGCCTCGCCGATCAGGATGGCCTCTCGGCGGCGGCCGGCTAAGGCCACGGCGTCGATCTCCACTGGCGGTGAGTCCCGCCACCATCGGCCTATGTCGACGATCTCTGAGCCCAGCTCGCCGTCTGCCGCCAGCCGCACAAGTTGTTGGCGGAAAGCCGACTCCCAGCGCTCGCCCATGTGGTCGTCCAGCTGCTCGGTGAGGACGGGCAAGATCTGCTTCCCAAGACCCCTGCCGATCGCCGAGCGGTGGCGGTCGAGGAGACCGAGCCAGAAGGAGAGGAAGTTGTCGGCGATGCGGTAGACGCGGCGGCGGGTTCGAGCCGGGTTCTCCGTTACCGGAACGAGTCGCTCGACCAGGCGCAGCTCGACCAGTCGCTCCAGCACCCGCCCCGGCTCGGCGCGCACGGCCTGCTCGATCTCGTTGTGGCGGGTGCGGCCAGAGGCGATTGCGCGTAGGACGAGCCCCCCCAAGTCGCCCAGGTCGCCCTCTGTGGCGAGCACAAGCTGCCCCTCGTCGAGCAGGCGCCCGCCCGGCGTACACGCGAGCCGCAGCAAGTTCTGCTTGAGGCTCTGGTCGGTATCCCACCAGTTCAGATAGAGCGGCACTCCGCCGACGACCCCCCACACCAGTGCCCGGTCGCTTGGGGTCAGGCCGCCGAGCATCTTCGCTGCCTCGTGAGGACGGAAGGGGTGCAGGAGGAGCGCAAGGTCAAAGCGGCCGTAGAGCGGCGCTCGCTCCTCCTGAATCGCCTCCATCGTCCGCACCGCGGAGCCGCAGAGGAGGATGCGAAGCTTGGTTTCGTCGCGGGCCCGATCCCAGAACGCGCGCAAGATGCCGGGTAGCTCGGGGCTGACTTTGACCAGGTCCGGGAACTCGTCGATTACCAGCAGGAGGCGTTCGCGGGTCGCTGATGTAGCCAGGAAATCAAGCGCGTCGTCCCAGCTGTCGAATGGGCGATCGCCCAGGTTTCGCGGTCCGCCGTCGATCTCTTGTGCCGTTGCCTCGGAGAGCAGCCGCAGCTCGTCGCTCGCCGGCCGGCCCGCGCCGGTATGGAAGACCGCCCGCTTGTCTCGCGAGAACTCCTCGAGCAGGGAGGTCTTGCCTACGCGACGACGGCCCCATACGAGCCCGAGCGCCGAACCCGGGCGCTCCCACCACTTCCGCAAAGCACTCAACTCATCTTGTCGGTTGTGGAACATGCCGAGAGTTTACCGGCTCCAAACGTAACCGACATCAGATGTAACCGACGTTGGATGTCGGGTATCTGTCTGGCGAGGGCTGGCTGTCCGTGAGAAAGGTGACTACGAGGCCGCCCGATGTGATGGACTACGTGACAGCGGCGTTATACTCAACCGGTATGACTCAGCGAGTAGGAGCAAAAGGGCAAGTCGTTATCCCGAAGGAGCTGCGAGAACGCACGGGCCTCGGTCCCGGTGCCGACGTTTCGTTCGAGCCCCTGGAGGATGGCGTCGTGGTGCGGCGCGCCGATCGACGCTCCACGCTGCGGGGGAAATTCTCGGGCAGCGGCATGGCGGCGCGGCTGCTTGAGGATCGCCGGCACGAACGGCGCTAGCCGGTGACACGTTGCCTCGACTCCTGGGCCGTGCTGGCCTGGCTCGACGACGATGAGCCGGCCGCGGGCGCGGTCGCCGAAACGCTCGACCGCGAGCGCCCGGCGATCAGCTGGGTCAACCTGGTCGAGGTGCACTACCGGACCGCTCGCGACCACGGCAAAGACGAGGCCGATAGCACCCTCGCCGAGCTGCGCCCTCTCGTCTCCGAGGAGCTGCCCGGCGTCTCGGCGATGCGCGCCGTCGCCGCCCTCAAGGCCGATCACCCAATCGCCCTCGCCAACTGCTTCGCGATCGCCGTCGCGGCGGCCAACGATGCCGAGTTGCTCACCGGCGATCCGGAGATCATCGAGCGAGCCGACGACCTTCCCTGCAAAGTCACCGACCTCCGGACAGCGCCTCGGCCCCCGGAGTAGCCACAACGCCACGATCGTCAGGCCCGCTCGAAAAGACTCGCCCAGGCCTGATCAGAGTAACCCCTACGAGCTACACTATGGCCGGTATGCCGAGCAAGCACCCACGAATCGCCGTGACGGCCGACCCTGAGCTCGGCCATGCGCTTGAGCGTGTGCGCGCCGCTACAGGCACCCGGGAGGCCGATGCCACGCTGGTGCGGCGGCTTGCGGTCGAGGGTGCGGAGGCTGAGCTACAGGCCGGCCGTAGCCGGTGCGCGGCGGCCGAGGCGCTGCTCGCCGCGATGGACAGTGGTGGGTTCGACCTGGACCTGGACTCGATCGATCGCCTCAACAGGCCGGCAAACACCGCGTGAGCGTCGAGCCGTGGGACGGCCAGGGTGCGGTGCTTGCCGACACTTCGGCGTGGATGCTCGCGCGCCGGGTGCCAAAGGCGCGGGAGCTGTTTCTTGCTGCCGTCGACCGTGGCGAGGTTGCGTGGTGCTGGCCGGTGCGCTACGAGCTGATGGTCGACGCGCGCGGTCCAGAAGGGATCGCTGCGGTCGATCGCACGCTCGAGGACCTGCGCGAGATCGCGGTCGATCGCACAGTCCGGCGGGGCGTCCTCTCGGCGATGCGCAAGCTCGCGAGCACCGGCTCTCACGGATCCCACCGCCTGCCGCTCACTGACCTGACAGTCGCCGTGGCAGCTCAGATTGCGGGTCTGGACGTGCTGCACTTCGACCGCCACTTCGAGAGGCTCGGCGAACTGCTCGGCGTCCGAACGGTGTGGATCGCCAAGCCTCCAGCTTGAGTCGTGGGTCGCGAAACGGCGGCATCGCCGCCGTTTCGCGCTCTCTCTTTGCGAAGTCGCTACAGAATCGTCTCCCTGTGCGCGCATTCGGGCGCAGGGGGCCAGGCTAGTGGACCTCCCGTAAACGTTCGACCGGAAACTCCCCTCCGACGGCGAACAGG
>CAZHZI010000002.1:0-86466 GCA_964536955.1 uncultured Conexibacteraceae bacterium | reverse complement strand
CGGCGTGGCGGTGCGGCGCAGGGCGCCGAGCAGGCGCAGAGCGGGCCGGCGCTCGCCGAGGGCGGCGAGGCTCCAGGCGGTCCAGGCGGTGGGCGCCGTCCAGGGATCCTCACCGGGCCAATCCTCGGACGGGACGATTCCGAAGCGCCCCTCGCGCTCAGCGAGAAGCCGGCGCAGCGAGCGGCGGACGAGCGGGAAGAGGGCGGGGCGGGGGAATGGCCGAACCGCCCAAGCGACCGCTGAGTCGAGCCCCGCCCCGGGATCGCCGGCACGGCGCACAAGAACACGTGCGGTCCCGAACGCCCCCGCAATATCCGCCGCCCCCCGCCGACGGGCCGATTTCCCACGACATACGTGGGTTTTAGGCCCATCGACCCTCGAGGAGGCGATCGCGTTGGCGAGGTAGTCGCCCACCTCTTTCTCCTGATAGTCGGCTCGGTCACTCCAGCCGAAGTCGGGCCAGACGGGCTTCGGCAGCCCCGCCGCCCCTGCAGCCGCCGCGACCCATCCCGCCGCGTCGCCCTGCGCGGCACGGCCGTCGACCGGCAGGGCGGTTCCGTGGAACCGTGCGGCGGCGTCCAGATCGAGCCTCAGCAGGAATCGCGCCACCCGGCGCGCCTCCCGCCTATATCCAGCGGCGGCGAATGCGATCGCCACCGCGCCGGCATCCCGGGGCCAGACATACGCCCACCCGTCCCGCACGCCGGCTGCGACCGCCCCGCTGCGTCGATCCGTCAACGCCCGCAACACCAGCAGCGACCGCACGTACATCCCCCGCGCCCACCCCGGCGCCGCCGCCGCAAGCGGCCGCGCCCGGGCAACCCAGCGCCGATCGGCGCGCGCCGCGCTAGGACCGCCGATCGAGTGGACGATCGCCGCGCTCGTGTCGCCGACCCGCGCCACGGTTCGCAGCACGTTCGTCCCCGGCAGGTAAAGCTGCCGAACCCAGTCGGCTCTCCAGAGCGGTATCTCTCGCCCACCCACGAGCATCCGCGCGACGATCCCGGTGCCAGGGGGCACGGTCCCGGCTACCTGCCGCTCGACTGGATTGTCGATCAGGACCCGCCCAGCGGGCCCTGGCGCCCGCAGGTCGACCACGTTCCCGTAGGCATCGATCGCCGCCGTCACCTCGCCGCTCCCGACCACCGCGGCGCCGAGAAACGGCGGCGGCAGCCCGGGCAATGCCGGCGGCGTTCGCGGATCCACCCCGGATCCCCCGGAGACCAGCACAACCGCAGCGGCGCCAGCGGCGCCGATCCCCAACGCTGCTCGCAGCCAGGTCACGCACCCAACCTAATCAGCCGGCCGCTAGCCTTCTCCACGCGCGGCTACGGCCGCGTTCTACTGCGGCGAGGTAGCTCAGTTGGTAGAGCACACGACTGAAAATCGTGGTGTCGGCGGTTCGATTCCGCCCCTCGCCATTGGACCGCCCGCAGGTTGTGCCTGCAAAGCCGGGTCGGCCACCGACCACGGCTCGTGGTCGGGGATCCATCAGGTGGGTGGGGGTACTGGGGAACTGTCCAGCCCGAGCACGCCCGCGACGGTGCGGGCGGCCAGTAGCTCGTCGTGCGGTGCTTGCCCGGCAAGCGCGATCACGGCACCCTCGAGCGCTCCCCAGAATGCCAGCGCAACCGCCCTGGGGGGGCCGCTCGGCATCGACCCGTCTCTGCGCGTCGCCGGCAGCTTGCCGACGTTCAACTCAGGCTGAGCGGAGCGTAGCTCAGTTTCCGGTTGCGGAGAAGTGCTGGAAGTCCTTTGGCCACTGCCAGTCACCGCCCCAATCCCAGCCGACCGCTGCGAATGCCTCGACCACCGAGCCGTTGCGGTGGATCATGCCCCGGGCGTGGCGGGAGCGGCGGGCGTAGGGCGCTCCGGCCGCCGGCGAGACGAATCCCGACTCCGTCACGTATGGGTTCTCGATCGGATTGACGTCGATCGCCCTGCCGTAGGCGTGCTCAGACCAAATTCCCGGCTGGCCTGCGACGAAGCGGCAGTTGAAGGCGGAGGTGTTGTCCGCCGCCATGCTGCTGCGGTCGTTGGCACCGTAGGCGTCGACGAGGCGCATCTGCCGGATCGGGAAGCGCTGCCGGTACAGCGACCGCATCACGCGGAGCATCGGGTCCGAGGCGTCGCGATGGACGATCAGCCTCCCTCGGTGAACGCCGCGGTCGAACCCCCAGTGGCTGACTGTGAGCAGGCGCAGATCGGAGAAGCCGACCGGGCATCCACGGTGCCAGGAGACTCCGGTCATCCGCTTTCTTGTCTGGACGTCGATGCGGGTCGCGCGCCCCTCGAACTTCGGAGCGCTTGGGCTCGGTGGATCGACGACGCGAGCAGGGGAGGACGTGGCCCAGCACAAGCAGAGGGCGAGGGCCCACAGAAGCACCGACCTTTGCCGTCGTCCCACCGCCCGGCAACCTAGTCGAGTTGGTCGACCAGCTCGGCGACGCGGCGCTCTATCTCATCGCGGGTGGCCCGAACCTCGTCGAGGGTGCGGCCCTTGGGATCGACGAGGTCCCAGTCGAGGTAGCGCTTGCCGGGAACGTAGGGACACTCGTCACCGCAGCCCATGGTCACCACGACGTCGGCCCACTCGGCGTCTTCCCGGGTCAGTCGCTTGGGGAGCCGGCCGGCGAGGTCGATCCCCAGCTCGCTCATCGCCTCGACCACCTCCGGGTGGACGCGGTCGCCGGGGGTCGTCCCAGCCGAGCGGGCCCTGTGACGTTCGCCCGCCACCCGCGCGAACAGCACCTCGCTCATCTGCGAGCGCCCGGCATTGTGGAGGCAGACGAAGAGGACGCGGGCCATCAGGCGCGCTCCGCCTGAGGCTCGTTCGGAACGGGCATTCGGCTCCTACCTCAGCAGCAAGCTGCTGCCGACGGCTCGCTCGTCTCGGGCGAGAGGGCGATTCTCGTCGGGGAGGAGAAGACCCCACGCACGGCCTCGAGGGCGCCCGGCACAAGGCTGAAGTAGCTGTAGGTCCCGCGCGTCTCGCGCTCGACCAGCCCCACCTCGACCAGCTGCTTGAGGTGGTAGCTGACGGTGCCCTGCGAGAGCCCCAGCAACGGTTGCACCTCGCAGACGCAGACCGGCTCACCCCCGGCGCGCAGCAGCAGGTTGACGATCTTGAGCCGGTGGCGGTCTGCCAGCGCCTTCATCACCGCCTCTACGTCACCGGCCTGCTCGTCGGAGAGCGAGGTGCCCGCCAGGGGGGTGCAGCACTCGATCACCGGCAGCTCGGACACAGAAAGACCTTAGCAACTTCATTTAAATATTTCGATGAAACGTTTCAGAAAGAGCAACATCGAGGCCTCCCGGAGGGCGCAGCGCCGTCCGCGCCTTTCACTATTTTGGATGTCGAGATGAGCGAGCAGACGCTGATTGACACCTCCGCCCCCCAGCGGGTGCCGCTGCGCGACCTCGACGACGGCCAGCGCGCCGAGGGGGTCTACGCGGTGCGGGAACGCGAGCTGCGCCGCAGGCGCAATGGCGAGCCCTGGTTACGGCTGACGCTGGGCGACGCGAGCGGCGTCGTCGAGGCGGTTTCCTGGGAGGACGCAGAGACCCGCTACGCCCTCGCCACCCCCGGCTCGGCCGTCTTCGTCACCGGCTTGTTTGAGGTCAGCGACCGGTGGGGGTCGAAGATCAAGGTCGCCGAAATGCGAGAGGCCGAGCCGGACGAGTACCGGGCCGCCGACCTCGCCCCCGAGTCGGAGGTTTCCTTCGATCGCCTCGAGAGCGATCTGCGGGCGCTGCTGGGGACCGTCCAGGATCCCCAGCTCGGCGATCTGCTTGACGTCTTCTTCGGCGAGGGATCGGAGATCTGGGCTCGCTTCCGGGACGCGCCGGCGGCGAAGGTCTACCACCAGGCCTACCGTCACGGGCTGCTCGAGCACACCCTCTCCGTGGCCCAGGCTGTCAGCGCGGCCGCCGCTTTCTTCCCTGGCATCGACCGCGACGTCGCCGTCACCGGCGCGCTGCTGCATGACATCGGCAAGACCGAGGCCTACAACGACGACCCCCTTGCGATCGACCTCACCAATGCCGGCCGCCTCGAGGGCGAGATCCCGCTCGGCTACTACCTCGTGCGCCGCCAGATAGAGGAGATCGCCGGCTTCGACTCATCGCTGGCCCAGGCGGTGCTGCACATCATTCTCAGCCACCACGGCTCGCTGGAGCACGGCTCCCCAGTCCTCCCCGCCACCCGCGAGGCGGTCCTCGTTCACATGATCGACAACCTCGGCGGGCGGCTCGGCAGCTTCGATCGGCTGGAGCGCGAGCTGCCGGAGGGCGAGTCCTGGTCCCGCTTTGACCGGGCGTTGTCCGGTTCGGCCTACTTCGGCCAGGCTCGCGCCGCCTGACGGGCCCGGGCGTCGCCATACGGCGTCCTCGGCCTCCCGAATAGCGCTGCTATTCGGGAGGCCTGTGTCCTTGTCTGGCAACGCCGGACCGCGTCAGGATTCGGGTCTCGCTTAGAACTTGGGGGGTGCAGCGCTGGATGCGGTTGACGTTTCCGTCGGCGCGCTGGATGCAGCGGACGAGCTTCTTGGGGCTTCCCCCGCGCTTTGCGCAGGAGGTCCATGCGGCCCGCCGCACACTATCCTGCGACCCGTGGCCAAGGACACCGAGAAGCTGATCCGCCAGCTCTCGCTCATCTCCTTCCTGATGGCCCAGGGGAGGCCGGTTTCGGCCCTGGAGATCAAGCGCGAAGTGGAGGGCTACAGCGACATGAACGAGGACGCGTTCGCGCGTCGCTTCTACGCCGACCGGGCGGAGCTGGAGAGCCTCGGCATCGAGCTCGGAGTCGAAAAGCCGGGCGAGGGCTTCTTCGAGGCGGAGCTTTACTCCCTGCCACCCGAGAACTTCTACCTCGACGCGATCAAGTTCTCAGACGAAGAGCTGGCGGCGCTCTCCACCGCCCTGTCGCTGCTGACCGACGGCGGCTTCGCCTACGCAGAGCCGCTGCGGCTCGCATTGCAGCAGGTTGCCTGGGGCCACCCGAACCCGGTCACGGAAACCGACCGCGCCCCGGTGGAGATGGCGATGACCGCGTCGGCCGGGGGTCGCGAGCTCTCCCAGCGCCTCTCCAAGATCGAGACGGCGATCTCCCGGCGCAAGACGATCGAGTTCACCTACTACACGATGGAACGCGACGAGACCGCGAAGCGCAAGGTCGATCCCTTCCACCTCGTCTTCCGAGCTGGGCAGTTCTACCTGATCGGCCACTCCCATGAGCGCGACGCGGTGCGGGTCTTTCGCCTTTCTCGCATCCAGGGCAAGGTCGGCTACGCATCGAAGGCCGAACACGACTTTTCCCCGCCCGAGGACTTCGACCGCCGCGACTACGGGCAACGTGCCGACTGGCAGCTGGGTGAGCTGGGAGGGAAAGCGAAGATCTTCATCCGCGATCGCATCTCCTGGTTGATCGAGCGCGATTTCGGCGCCTATGGAGCGCTGCGCCCCGTGACGAAGGCCGACGGCGCGCCCGGCAAGGGGATCATCTTCGAGACCGAATACGCTTCGCCGCGCGAGCTGATCGCCTGGGTGCTGCGCTGGCGCCAGAATGCCAAGGTGCTGGCGCCGGACGGGCTGCGCGAGGAGGCGGAGGGCCGGCTCAGGCTGCTGCACGACCGCCACCAGAACGGCTTCGAGCCGGCGGAGATCGTCGAGCGGCCGCTGCGCGAGGCGCCGCCGCGGGCACGCTCCAACGGGCGCGGCGAGGCGGCGATCCGCCCGGAGCGCTTCGCCCGCCTGGTGACCTTGGCCGGCATGCTGATCAACGCGGCCAAGAAGAGCGAGAGGCTTGAGACCGCGGATCTGCGGCAGCGGTTGGAGTTGACCGCCGACGAGCTGCAGGAGGACATCGACCTGCTCAACGTCGTCAACTTCGGCGGTGGCACCTACGTTCTCTACGCGGAGATCCAGGGCGAGGAGATCGAGGTCGACTCGGAGGCCTATGGCGACAACTTTGCCCGCCCGGCGCGCCTGTTGCCGCTGGAGGCGAAGGCGCTGACCGCCGCGATCGACCTCTTCGGCGACCACCTTCCCCAGGGCGGCCTGCAAAGCGCTCGCGCAAAGATCGTCGAGGCCCTCGGCCACGACCCCTCCGAGGAGGGGCTTGAGATCGCCTCGGGCGGGGGGGACGACGCTGAGGTGGCCCGGGTCGTCAACGAGGCGACCGCCGGCAGCCGCATCCTCGAGCTCCAGTACTACAAGGAGAACGAGGACCAGTTCACCAAGCGCCGAGTCGAGCCCTACAGGCTGGAGAACGGGCGCGAGGGCTGGTACGTGGAGTGCTTCGACCTCGGGCGCGAGGCGATTCGCCACTTCAAGCTGGACCGCATCAAAGAGGCGCAGCTCTCCGAGGAGACCTTCGAGCCCAGGCCCGAGGTCGAAGAGCTGGCCGGCGTCGAGGGCTGGATGACGCATGGCGAGGTCCCCACCGCGCAGGTCGCCCGGGTATGGGTTTCGCCGGAGCGGGCCCGCTGGCTGCGCGAGGAGCGCACGGTCGTCGAGGAGCTGGCCGACGGCGCGGTCGTCGTCGAGCTTCCCTACGCGGGGACGTCCTGGCTGGTGCGGGAGATCCTCCGCGGCGCCGGGGACCTTGTCGTGCTGGAGCCCGAGAACGCGCGCGAGGCGATCGCAAAGGAAGTCTCCAACTGAGCGAGGCGAGGGCTCCGGGGCATCCGGAGATCCTCAGGCTTCTCGCCCCCAACCCGGGGCCGATGACGGGCGAGGGGACGAACACCTATCTCTACGGGTCAAATCCCTGCGCCGTGATCGATCCCGGGCCCGAGGACGCCGGCCACCTCGACGCGATCCGCGCCGCGGCCGAGCAGCGGGGCGGCATCGGCTTGGTCCTGCTCACCCATTCCCACGGTGACCATGCCGACGGCGCCGAGCAACTCGAGGCCGAGACGATCCTGCCCACCGATGGCGAGGAGCACACCGGCCTGCGGGCGATCGCCACCCCGGGGCACGCCGCCGATCACGTCTGCTTGATGACCGAGGAGGCGGTCTGCTTCAGCGGCGACCTGGTGCTCGGCGAGGGCTCGACCTTCGTCCCACCCGACGGCGGCTCGCTGACCGCCTACATGGAGTCCCTGCGCATGCTCCAGTCCGAGGAGATAGAGCTGATCTGTCCCGGGCACGGGCCGTGGATAACCGACCCTGCCGCAAAGCTGGCCGAGTACGTGGAGCACCGGCAGATGCGCGAGCGCAAGTTGCTCGCCGCCCTCGACCGGGGGGAGCGCTCCCGTGAGGCGCTGCTTGCCGACGTCTGGGACGACGTCCCAGACGAGGTCCGCCCGGTGGCGGCGATCGTCATGGAGGCTCACCTGCAGAAGCTCGCGGCCGAAGGCCGGTTGCCTGGTCGGCTGGCCGACTGATAGACACGGAGGGTGAGCTCAGCGCGGCAGAAGCGAGCGGTGCGAGCGGGGCTGGTGGCAGGGGCCGCCGGGACCGGCCTGGCCGCCGCGGCGACGGCAGCCGCCTGGCATTGGCTGGCGCGGCGCCCATTGCCCAAGCAGAAGGGCACCATCGAGCTGAGCGGACTGGAGGGGAGGGTGCGGGTGCGCCGGGATCGGTGGGGCGTTCCCCACATCGAGGCCGACACCCTCGCCGACGCGTGGTTCGCCCAGGGCTTCTGCCACGGTCAGGATCGGCTCTGGCAATTGGACTTCTACCGCCGCGTGGTGAGCGGCAGGCTCGCGGAGATGGCCGGCCCGGAGGGGCTGCCAATCGATCGGCTGATGCTCACCCTGGGGATTCGCCGCGCCGCCGAGCGCGAGGCCGTGTCGCTTGACACTGAGATGCGTGAGCTGCTGGAGCGCTTTTGCGAGGGGGTCAACGCCGCAGCGGCGGATGCCAGCGCGCTGCCTTTCGAGATGCAGCTGCTGCGCCTGCCCAGCTTCGAGCCATGGCGTCCAGCCGACATCCTCAGCCTCGGCAAGCTGCTCGCCTTCGGCCTCTCCACCAATTGGGAGCGGGAGCTGTTGCGGGCCGACATGGTTCGCGCCCTCGGCCCAGAGCTGACCGCCAAGCTCGACCCAGGCTATCCGGCCGACAACCCGGTCGTCACCCAGGAGCAGTGGTCGGGAGACGGCCTCTCGATAGTCGAGCAAATCGACGCCGTGCGGCGCGGGATGGGTCTGGCGGCCGAGGCCAGCGGCTCCAACAACTGGGCGGTGACCGGGAAGCTCAGCGCGACCGGCTCGCCGCTGATCGCTGGAGACCCGCACCTGCCGCCGAGCATGCCGGGCATCTGGTACCAGGTCGGCCTCACCCACGGCGACCGCTTCGTCCGCGGTGCCTCGATGCCGGGGATGCCGGGCATCTACATGGGTCAGAGCAACGACGTCTGCTGGACGTTCACCAACGTGATGGCCGACATCCAGGACCTCTTCATCGAGAAGATCGACGGCGACAACTACCTCTTTGAGGACGAGTGGCGGCCGCTCGAGATAGTGCGCGAGGAGATCGCCGTGAAGGGGCGCGAGGAGCCCGAGCTCCTCGAGGTGCGAAGCACCCATCACGGGCCGATCGTCAACGAGGCCCTCGGCGCCGACGAGGCCGAGCCGCTGGCGCTGCGCTGGCTCACCCTCGACGCGCCGACATCCTTCATGGGGATGTTCGAGCTGCACGGCATCGGCTCCGGGCCGGAGCTGGTCGCCAAGCTGGAGGGCCACAGCTCGCCCGTCTCCAACCTGATCTGGGCCGATCGCCACGGCTCGATCGGCTACAAGCTGATCGGGCGGCTGCCCCGGCGCAAGGGCGGCTGTCCCGACCTGCCGAAGCCCGGCTGGACCGGGGAGTTCGAGTGGCAGGGGACGGTTCCCTACGACGAGCTTCCCGAGGCGATCGACCCCGAGAGCGGCTTCCTCGTCACGGCCAACAACCGGGTGGTGGGCGATGAGTACCCCCACCACATCACCAGCGAGTGGCTGGACGGGTTTCGGGCACGGCGGATCGAGGACCTGCTGCGGGCAAGCGACGAGCACGACATCGCCAGCTTCGAGGAGATGCAGTCCGACAACCTTTCGATCCCGGGGCTGGAGGCGGCGCGCCGGCTGGGGCGGCTGACGCCAGGCGGCCAGCGGGAGCTCAGCGCGATCGAGCGGTTGCGCAGCTGGGACGGGCGGCTAGACCGCGACTCGATCGCGGGAACGATCTACCAGGCCTTCCTGCTGCGTCTCGCCCGCGAGGTGGCGCGCGCCGCGATCGGCGACCGCGACCTCTGCGAGCGCTGGCTCGACCGTTCCGACAGCGGCTTTGCCACGCACGTCACCTCGCCGTGGCGCTGGCACTCGCACCTGATGAAGCTCTGGGCGGAGGGCGACGAGGACCTGATCGGCCGTCCCTGGGAGGCGATGGTCCTGGAGGCGCTGAGCGGGGCGCTCGACGACCTGACCGAGCGCTTCGGCCCCGACCCGGAGGGGTGGCGCTGGGGGCACGTGCACGAGATGGAGTTCCCCCATCCGCTGGGGGAGGCCAACCCGCTGCTGCGCAAGCTGCTCAACCGCCGCCTCAGGGCGGGGGGCGCCCAGGAGACCGTCAGCCAGATCGCCTACGACCCCAACAATCCCTACAAAGCCGTCTGGGCGCCGAGCTGGCGAATGGTCGCCGATCCGACCGCTCCCCACCGCTCCCGCTGGCAGATGTTCACCGGCCAGTCCGGCCACCCCGCCAGCCCCCACTACGACGACCTCCAGGCCGACTGGCTGGAGGGCCGCACCCAGCCGATGGTCGGCGAGGGCCCCTGGCGCGAGCTGGACCTCGTCCCGCTCGACCGCTGAGCGTTTTGACCCACTCAGGCCGAAACGTCGGCGAGTAGGTCGTGCCAACGGTTCAGCCACGCCTCACGGCCGAAATCTCGCTCGACCGCCTGCCGGCCCGCGTCACCGAGACGGGCGCGGCGGGCCGGGTCCGCGGCGAGGGTGGAGAGGGCGGCGGCGAGAGCGCCGGGGTCCTCTGGCTCGACCACGACTCCGGCGCCCGTCCCCTCGATCAAGCGCGCCGCCTCCCCTCGTGCGGACAGCACCACCGGCCGCCCTGCCGCCATTGCCTCGAGCATCTTGGTGGGAAGTGCGCCGTGGAAGACCGGCCGGTCGCGCAGCATCACGACGGCGACGTCGCTGTCGGCGTAAAGAGCGGGCACGCGCTCGCTCGGCACCACCCCCGCCATCCGCACGTTGGCAGGTGCGCCGTCGGCAAGCCTGGAGCGCAGCTCAGGCGCCTCGGCACCGCCCCCCGCGATCGTCACCGCCACTGACGGGGTCTCTGGACTGCGCTCGATCGCCTCAGCAGCGTCGATGAGCGTGCCAAGCCCCTGAGCCATGCCGATCGTCCCCGCGTAGAGCACTCGCAACGGGCGGCCATCGTCGACCCTTTCCCCTGCGCCAGGGTCAAACCGCTCCAGATCAACTGCGGGGTGCATCAGAATTGTCTTTCCGGCCGACTCTGGACGTTGTTCCAGCGCCGCCACTATTCCTTCGGTTGGACAGGCGATCGCCGCCGCGGCCCGGTAGGCGGCGCGTTCGACGGCCCGAGCCCCGCGGATCGCGGCCGACGACCGCAGGGCTCCGAGCTCGATGGCCGAGTCCGGCCACAGATCGGCGACGTTCACGACAAGCCGGGCGTGCTTCAACCGGGAATACGGGATTGCGGCTCCGGCCAGAAACAGAGGTGGGGATTCCACCACCACCACGTCGGCCGCTCCCGACCGCCGGGAGGTGAGCAATGCCGACCCTGCGAACGAGAGGTGTCCGGCCAGGCGGCGGACGAAGCCACGGTTGGCGGCGGGGTAGACGGCGCTGCGCACGACTCCTGCGCATCCATCCCGCTCCTCGCTGAGAATCCGGTTGCGGTACGGGGCCTTGATCTCGCCGTCCGGGTAGTGGGGAAAGCAGGTGTGCACCGTCACCTCGACGCCCCGTCCGCCCAGGCCTTTCGCCAGCGCCGATATTCGCGCCTGGGGCGCCCCCGCCTCCGGCGGGTAGTACTGGGTGAGGAGCGTGACTCGCACCGGCTGCAGTAAACCGCAGCAGAGCCACCAACCGCCGCGGGCATCGGGGGGCCTTGACGGCTCTGTTCCGGCCGACGCTTCTATTCTGGGCCGCTGATGCGGATAGCGATGCTGCTGCACAAGTCGGTTGAGCACGACTCCCGGGTGCGGCGGGAGGCGCGGGCCCTTGCTCAAGCCGGCCACGACGTGACCGTGCTGCACCTGCCACGCGTGCGCGGCGAGCTCGACGGCCGGCTCGACGGATTCGCCGTGCGTTCGGTGACGCCGCCCGCCTGGGCCCGCCGAAGCCTGCCGTTCGCGCTCTACCGGCTTGTCTTCTTCGCCGCTTTCGTGCGTGCGCTCCGCCACCTGCGGCCCGACGCCGTCCATGCGCACGATGCGGCGATGTTGGCTCCCGGCTGGGCGGGCGCCCGCCTCGTCGGCGCGAAGCTCGTCTACGACTCACATGAGTATGCGACGGGGGTGCCGTACCGGAAGCGGGCGTGGGCGCTGTTCGTGACCACCCTCGAGCGCCTGCTGATCCGCCGCTGCGCGGGGGTGATCACGGTCTCCGAGGGGATCGCCGATCGGCTGCAGGCGGGCTATCGCCTTTCGGAGCGCCCGACGGTGGTGCGCAACGTGCCGGACCCGATCGCTCACGATCCCGCCTTCGAGGCACCGGATCTGCGTGAGGCCCTCGACGTCGCGGCACAGACACCGCTCGCCCTCCACCTCGGCGCTGTGGCGCTCGACCGGGGCTGTGAGACGCTCGTGCGGGCGATGGCAGGTGTGCCGGACGCGCACCTGCTCTTCCTCGGGGCAGAGGACACCGCATACGCTGCCCGACTACGCGAGTTGGCCGAAGGAATAGGCGTAGAGGGGCGCGTGCACTTCCGCCCCTCTGTCCCGGTCGCGCACGTCCGGGCCTATACGCAACAGGCCGATGTCGGAGTCTCCCTACTCGAAGACACCTGCGAGAACCACCGCCTCGCGTTGCCCAACAAGGTCTTCGAGTACCTCGTCGCCGGCCTGCCGGTGGTGGTCAGCAACCTGCCGGAGCTGAGGGCATTGGTCGAGCATCGCAGCGTCGGGATGATCGCCGAGCCGGATGACCCCGCGAGCGTCGCGAAAGCCCTGCTCGCCGTCATCTCCGATGAACGTCAAACGCTCAGCGAGCGGTTGGGTCGCGAGCTCAGTTGGGATGTGGAGCAAATGCGGCTTACCCAGCTCTACCGCGACTTTGGTCCCTCATCTCCCGCCGGCGACACGATCGTCCTCGTTCGCAATCCCGTCACCAATGACGCGCGCATCCTTCGCGAGGCGTCCCTCCTCGACGAGCTCGGCCACAGCGTTCGCATCGTTGGAGCTGCTCCGTCTCCAGAGGCGGAGGGGGAGGACGTGATCGCAGGTATCCCCGTTCGCCGTATACACGCCCGCCTCCCGTTCGATCGCCTACGGCGTTTGATGGGTAGTCCCGGCGAGGCTCCCGCCAATGCGCAGAGTGTCACCGCAGCGTCACAAAGCCCTTCTGGTCCAAAGCGGCCTTGGCCCGGCAAAGCGGCGGCGCTTCGCGTGTATCGCACGCTTGTAACCGCCGATTGGTATCGCCGCGCGGTCGCCGAGGTGCGACGGACCCGCCCGGCGCTGATCCACTGCAACGACTACAACACGATGTGGGTCGGCGTGGCGGCGAAGGCCCGCTTCGGCTCGCGGGTCGTGTACGACGCTCACGAACTGTGGCCAGACCGCAATCTGCGCCCCGAGCGTCGCCTCTGGCTGCTCGCCTGCGAGGCGCTGTTCGTTCGAGTCGCCGACCGGACGATCACCACCAGCCCCGGCTATGCGCGCGTCATGGCCCGCCGCTATCGCGTGCCAGAGCCGGGCGTAATTCGCAATGTTCCCAACATGCCACCCGTCCCGGTGGCTCCAGCACCCGATGGCGCACCGCTTGCCGTCTACTTCGGCGCTCTGACCCAGGGCCGAGGGCTCGAGGACGCCGTCTCCGCCCTGGTGGCGCTACCGGATCTGCGACTGCGATACGTCGGTCCTGAGGCATGGGGATTTCGCGCAACTCTGGAGTCCCTCGCCCGCGAACTGGGCGTCGAAGACCGCCTGGATCTGCTCGATCCGGTTGAGCCCGGCGCGGCGCGCGAGGTCATGCACGATGCGCACCTTGGCCTGGCCCTAATTCAGCCGGTGTGCTTGAGCTACCGGCTGACGCTGCCAAACAAGCTGTTCGAGTACACCCTGGCCGGCGTGCCCGTCCTGGGGACCAGCCTGCCGATGATCGAGGAATTCATCGTTAGGCACGGGGTCGGGATGACGGTGCCTCCCGGCGACGGCCCTGCCCTCGTGGCTGCGTTGCGCTCCATGGCCGACCCGGAAACCAATGCGGAACTGAGGCGAGCCATAGGGCCTGCCCAGTCAGAGCTCAGTTGGGTTCGTGAGTCGGCCGCCCTGGCGGGGGTCTACCGCGACGTCCTCCGAGCCGAGGCACGGGCATCGCGCTAGAAAACCAGTAGGTCGCCTTGCCGGTGATGTACATCGGTCTTGAGTAGAGCGACTACGTCCTGATGGTCGGCGAGGCCGCGCTCGACATAGCCGATGAGCATGAGGTCCGACCACGAGAGCACGACGTCGGCGATCCATGCAGCGGTGAAAGCCGAGGTCCCAAAGCCCTCGACGCCTTCGTGGTCCCGGTATCCGAACCCGCACCGGGCAACATCGGCGACGATCGCGTCTTGACGGTCGCCATCTGCCGGCCAGCGGTTCACCGCGTTGCGGCCATGAGTGGAGAAGAGCAGAAGGCCCCCTCCTTCCAGATGCTCGCGAAAAAGCTGGAGAAAGCCGCGACAGGTCTGGGCATCTAGGTGCGTCAGTAGGGATCCAACCCAGATCAGGTCGAAGCTGCCATCGAGCGATACACGAGAGGGGTCGGTCTCGGAGTAGGCCGGGACGGCGCCGAACTGGGCCGCGCAGAAGTCCACGCCGTCCCGATTGACGTCGCACGCTGTCAGCTCAGCCTCGGGAAAAGCCGCTTTCAGCGCCCGGAGGACTCGGCCGTGACCGGATGCGAAGTCGAGGATGCGGGCGAACGATGTCCGACCGGAGATCGCCATCGCGTGTGCGATCTGGGCAACCGCGGAATAGCTGACGCTGAGGTAGTCGTCGAGGTCGCCCTGGAACATCGCGTCATCGGGCGCGATCGTGGTGTCCACGCGAGAGCGATAGCCGGTGAGGCGATCGGCAATTGCGCGGCCGGTCACGCCGTAATCGATCGGGGCAGCCACAGTGGCGATCTTAGGTCCGGAAGAACCGCGACGCCAGCTCTCAGGGAAATGCCGCCAGTCCGCTGGCGATCATGTCATCGAGGCCGTTGCGCATGAAGCGCTGAAGCCGCCCGTCGGCGTGACCCGGATGCGCCCAGTCATCCAGGCCCCAACTGAATTGGAGTGAGCCGGCGGCAAAGACGACCCCCCCGGCAGAAGTTAGGTGACGCACCGCGTCCGCGTTTGAGAGTTCGTTGTCGTAGTGGAAGAAGACGGTGGCATCGCCCGGTTCGGCGCCTTCCTGGAGGGCATCCCATTCATATCCGACGAGGCCCTCGAGTGTGGCGGGGTGCTCGAATCCAGTGCCTTCGAGCCACGGGTCTCCCATGCATTCCTCCGTCAGGCAGTAGGCCAGAGGCGGCTGGCCCCCAAGAGTCAGGCCATCTTGGTACTGGATTCCCCAGAGCAGGCGTTCTGGCCGCGGGGGATCCAAATCGCGGAAGAGCTCGGTTTTGAGCGACGGGTCGGGTTCGGGGTCGTCGGCGTGACGGCGATACTCGACCATCGTGCGGTCGCCGTCCTCGAAACGGACTTGCCAGTAGCTGGTGTTGGCGCCCATGCAGGCGAGGCTGGCGCCGCTGTCACGCACGGCATCGAAGGCGTCTCGCATCTCCCGACTCCAGTACTCGTCGTGCCCGGAAGTCATTACGACCGGATGGCCGAGCAAGCGCCACGGCTCACGGTGGGTGTCCATATCGGTGGTGTAGGCGACGTCGTAGCCCTCCCGTTCGAGGAAGCGAAGCAGTTGGATGTCCCAGACGAAGGGCCAGCGGGTATTGAGGTTTGCCTCGTGCCAGCTTGGGACCGGGCGGTCGAAGGTGACCTTGACAGCAGCGACTTCGTCGCTGCTGTTCGAGGTATAGAGGCTCTTCCCGCCCCAGTTGTTGTAGGCCTGGGCCGTGGTGACCGGCATCTGGACGAGGATGTCGGCACGGCGATCCAGCGGTTCCTGGACGACGAAAGGAACGAACGCGCGGCCCCCCGCGTGCTCGCCGTCCGTCAGGGCGAGCCGCGCGACGTACTGGCCGCTCACCCAGTCGGCGCCCGCCTCGATCACGTCAGTGACCGGCCAGTCGCTTGACATAATCGTCGGCCCCATTGCGGGCTCGGGGATCTCACGCGCGAGCCCTTGGAGGTCTCCCGAGCGCGGATGCCTGGCCACGGTTCGCCCGCCGGCGCCCCCGTACCAGCCGAGGCGGTGAATGCTTACGCGATAGCGCGCCGCGGGACGGGTGCTTACGCATAGCTCGAGCCTTCCCCCCGGCCTGACGCTCGGCCAAGAGGCGAAGCCCTCGATCGTATGGGCGGGGGCAGGCCGGCCGGCCCACCAGTCGCCGTCGCCGTCACGAGCATTCTCGACGATGGACGGGGACGAGCGTGACGGCTGCGCCGCCGTCGCTGCCTCACGAGCGCCGGCTGTGCAGACGAACATCGTTCCGCGATACTCCCCTTCGGCCAGCGGCAGGAAGTCAACCTTCGAAAAGCGCGAGCGCAGCTGGTCGAGAAGGTCGACTCCGAACACCCACACGTTCCCGAAGTGGTCCGGTGGCTGGCGTTCGGACTCCTTGCGGGCCGGATCGAACGGGATCTCAAGCAGGGCGGTCCCACCAGCGCGCAATATCCGCGCGATCTCGTCGAGCGCCTGCTCGTACTCCTCGATCTCCTCGATCACGTGTTGGGCCATGAAGAGGTCGAATTCGTGGGCGCCGAACATCGACAGATCGCAGAGATCCGCCTCGTGGTCGACGAAGGCGACAGCACGGGGATCGTGCGGGTTTCCCGTCCGCCAGCGATCGACGGACTGGTACTCCCAGCCACGGTCGCGGAGGAAACCGCCAAACACACGCCGGTTCGCGGGGCCCGCCTCCAGGCATCGACGGCGTTCACCGTCAGCAAACCTGTCGGCGCATGCTCGGGCCAACGCTCGATGACGCTCCAACGCTCCACAGCCGGGACAGAGCGCGCCTGGCCGGCCACGCACCGGGCGTCGCTCCAGGCACCCACAGAAGGGGCATGGAGGGGTGTCGCCGGCCGCAACCGTGGGCGTCAAGGGTGTCTCACCCGGTACCTACACGGTGTGCGGAGAAGTCATCGTCTCACCCGGCACTTCCAGCTACTGCTTGACATCGAGATTCACTACTGCCTGGTCAGATATGAAGAGCTCAAGCGCCTCGGCCTGTTTGGGCGTCGGCACGATGAAGACGGCAGCGGTAGTTGCCGATTGTCCGACAGGCGTCGTAAATGCCGGGTTACTTCCTTGCCGGGCGACTGCCCAGGAGGCGGTAACGGGGGCCCCACAGGGAAGATTCGCAGCGTATGGGTAGAGCTCATCGGATACCCGAAGAAACAACCGGCTGTTCAGATCTTCGGAAGGCTTCAGCTGCCCTGGGCCACCGTTCTTCACCCGGTAGGTGACAGCCACGAGGATAGAGCCTGGGGGAGGGGCGAATTTACGCTTCTCGTCAAAGCGAAGTCGAATCGTCTTCGGAGAAGCCGCTTGGAGAATTTTGAGCGATGCCGTGGTCTTCCCAATCTCGACCGGGGTTGCCTCGCCCTGCCTGACAATGGTGCTCGACGGGCGAATGGTGCGTGAAATCGGAACCGGTTCGCAAGGATCGCTAGACGCGACTGTGCGCGAGCGATCTGGCGAGGATGTTGAAGGGTCAGAGGACGTTCCGCAGCCCGTGGCGATCATCGTCGCTACAGCCAGCGTGACTACCAGGACATACCTTGGCGCTGTGATTGCGTGAGCATTCATAGATCCTGCCGTGGGCCGTGGAACCAGTATGAGGCGCCGGCGCAGTCGCGCAGTGTATCTCGCTCAGAGGGCTCGGGTCCGTGAGTCTGGCCCCCGAGTCTCGGAAGGAAAACGCGAGCGTTAAACTCGCCGAATGACGCCCGCCGAGCCCAAAGCCGCGGTCTCCGAGCCGCTTGGCCGGGGCCGCTCGGGGACGCGAAACTTGGAATTCCTGGTCATCGGCGCAGCAAGATCAGGTACGACCAGTCTCTGGCGTGCTCTGGATTCGCACCCCCAGATCTGCGTGCCGTCAGACAAGGAACGGGAGTTCTTCAGTTCCGACGCCCGTTACGAGATGGGTATCGACGAGTACGTGGCCCGAACGTTCGAGAGCGCGACCGACGATCAGATCCTGGGCACGGTTACCCCACAACTGATGCCACCGCATCCCCGGACACTGGACAAGGTAGTGGACCGGATTGCGACGACCTGTCCGGACGTCAAGTTGCTTGCGGTACTGCGGGATCCCATCGAGCGGGCGGTTTCCCAGTTTCGGCGCATGAAAAAGATCGCCAGGGGGAAAGACGAAGATTTTGAGGCGTTTATGCGGCGCATGGCGGAAAAGCGTGGAGGATTGGGAAAGATTCCGCTCGTGCAAGCGGGAGACTATGGGCGAATACTGCGCGCTTACCTCGCCAAGTTCGATCGCGATCAGGTCAAAGTCTTTTTCACCGAGGATCTCGATCGCGAACCCGATCTGTTCTACCGTCGTGTCTTCGAGTTCTTGGGTGTGAATGCGAGCCACGCCACGGGATCGCCGCGAATCCACGTTGGCGGAACCACACAGCGCGTAACCGCTGAGGCGCTCAACGAGCTGTTGGAGGAGCTCGATCGCAGCGGCGTGTGGTCAGACAGCAACAATGCCAAGCGTGGCTTTGCATGGTGGCTGCGTCACATCTGGAACTGTGAGCCGGACCAACTCGGGATGGAAATGTCGGCTGACCTCCGAAGAGAACTCTCGGCACGCTACCTTGCGGACGCCGAGGTCTTCGAGAAATGCCTCGGATTCGAGCCCCCTTGGGTTTCACGCTTACGCGGCGGCTTGGAATAAGGCGTGTCGGCCACTGGTCGGCCCGGCTCATCATTGCGCTGGCGTGATCACAGCTCCATCCTCATAGCACGAGATCGACGAGCAGCCCGTGAAACCGTGCGAAACGCGTCATCGAGAACATGCAATTGCAATAAATCAACTCCGAGTGCGCGAAGGTGCGCGGCGAGGACGTCTTTTTCAAGCGTGGTCCCGTTATGCAAGATGTACTCCCCGATGATGTGGTCGATCGGTGTGGCCGGCGCCTCCCCATCGGCGACACGGCGCAGGCCGCGGACCGCACGCGAGAGGAGCAGGGGCTCCGGTAGTCCGAGATCGTTCGCCGCCGCCTCGGGATTTCGGGATTCGCGGATAACCCCCAACAACGCCTCTCGCTCCCTGTCGGGCATCGCGGCGAGGCGACGCGCTGTTGCCGCTGCGGAGATGTGGCGTGGCAGGACGGATCCCATGATCGTTCTGACCACGGCGATCTGATCCCTGGGCACCGCGCGAATCGCAAGAAGCAATAGCGGGAAGGCCGCAAACGCGAGGACTGACAAGCCAGCATGAACCGCCCCGTGGCCGGGAACAAGCTGGGCCAGCCCTACGCAGGCGGTCGCAATGAGAAGCGCCAAGCCAAGTCGCCGCCACTGAAATGGGGTGGGAGCGGCGCTTCGCTTGTCCAAGGCGACGAAGCCAGCGGTTACCGCGATCCCCGCCGCGACTTGGGCAATCGCCACCCCATAGCTTGGGTTCAGCGGGATCAAAAGTGCGCTCACCCCTGCATAGGGGGCAATCCACAAAAGGTGAAGCAGCGTGTACCAGTACCGCCGCCTAGGGAAGCCAGTGGCGCGGAAGACACCTCTGAAGGCGACGTGTGCCGCGCCTGCAACCGCAACTATCGGGATCAGCCCGGCCGCGTCCTGATAGGACGGTGCTGCGATGTGAATTAGCGCGTCGGAGAAGAGACTGACCATTACCAGCAGACCCATTGTGGATAGGGCCAGTAGCGTGAAGACCGCCGCAGAGTATTCTCGAACCCCCTTTCGCTCCTTGGCGGCAAGGCTGATCGGGCTACGCTCCATAGCTGGCCAGGCCGTGATGAAGCCGTCGGCGAAGTACGTAGGAAACTGTGCTATTCGACTAGCGACCTGGAAGAGCCCGACGCTGGCGGGGGTTGCGAGAATTCCGAGTAGAAGGACACTGGTGTTCGTCTGCAGCGCAACCGCGATGGTCAGCGGAACCCAAGCTCGTCCTGCTCTCCATATTACGGCGACGTCCTCGCGCCGCGGATCGAAGCGGAACGAGTGGCGCGAGATCGCAAAGGCCACGACCGTTGCCACGACGGTGCCAACGGTCGTGGCCATCAAAACTCCATTGATGCCCAGCCCGGCTGAGAGCGCGGCGAGGGTTCCGATAACCACCAGAGCCGGGCGTATCCACTGCAGTCCCGCCCATCGGATCGCCCTCCGCTCCATCCGTGGGACCTGGTGCATCATCCGCCAGACTCCGCCTGCCCAGGCGGAAGCCGCCATCCACAGCACTGAGACAGCCCATTCGCCGCCGAACAACGCAGCGGCAGCCATGCTGCCGAAAAGCGCCACAGCCGCGCATAGCGCCGTACTCATTGCAGTGACGATCAGCAGACCAGAGCCAAGCAAGCGCTTCTGCTCGCCGCTCTTCGCCGCCGTGTCGATAGGACCGATCTCGGCAACATCAGACCCGCCGAGGCCGTCCGCGTCGCCACCGTCGCCATCGTCGGCAAGTCCATACACGGTCATCATCGTTCCTTGGAGAAACCCGACGCCGCAAAATACTGTTACCACCGACGCGACTGCAAAGAAAATGGAGAGGTACCCATAGTCTGCAGGAGCCAGATATCTTGTGGTGACGGCAATGCTCAGAATTCCGAACGGAACGATTGCCAGAAGTCCAAATGCGAAAACAGTCCCGGTCCGCGTCATCATCTGCGCGTAAAGGGTCATCGCGTAGCTCGCCTGAGCCGGCGCAGACGGGGCGTGGACATCTTGTCGCTTGGGCATCGGCGCAAGAATAGGCCACCAGGATTGGAGCGCTGACACGGTCCCCGGCTATAGCCCCGTTTACAGCCGGAGCTCGCGGACGCCCAGCGCTTCCCGACTGTTAGCCTTTCGCCGATGAGTACCGATGCGACCCTCTTGGACCCCGAGCTCGTAAGCCAGCTGGCAAACGAACGTGTGGATGTTCGGAACGCCCAACTGCTGGAGCTGGCCCGTAATGGCGCGTTTGATTTTGTCGACCTCGGAACGCATCGCGGTGGGGGCATCAAATGGGGCAACCGCCTTGGCGGCGCATGCGGCTTGGGGATCGAGATGAACCCGAAGCGGGCGCAGAAGGCGCTGGCGGCCGGCTTTCCGGTGTACACAGGCGACATTGCCGCGTTTCCGACCGATGGACTGCAGTTCCGCTTCGCCGTATGTCGGCATGTGCTCGAGCACATGCCGAATAGATACGTAGTCGGCTTCATCCTTTGGAAACTTTCGGGGATGTGCACCGACTTCATCTACATCGAGCAACCTATTTTTGACTACGCGGAAAGGCTCGACGAACACGGCGTCACCCTTGCTCATTTCACGATGCGCGGCCATACTTGCCGCCTTTCGATCAACGAGTTCCTTGCAGTTCTCGAAGGTGTCGGCATCACGCGGTACGTGCAGGGCGGTATGCGACCGATCGAAGACTCGTCAAGCCGCTGGGTTCACCCGGCCGGCGCCCCACCGGATAGATCGCACTGGCAGGAGGGAGTCGACCCTCCCCGGCCAGAGGTGAAATTCGAACCGCCGCTGCACCGGGATTTCGTCGTACTCGCGGCTCTCGGGAATGTCGATCTACAGGACATCCTGCGCCGGGTAAGGGGCTTCGAGCTCCAGCGGTCCGTTGGCGTGACACGAATATGATCGGCGTCAGCCACCGGGATGAGGGGGCTGCGTCAGGGCAACTTCCACCCCTTCCCTCGTTTCTCATAATCGGCGCCCAGAAGGGGGCCACGCGTTGGCTCCGACTCAACCTCGGGCGGCATCCGGAGATCTTCACGCCTGAAAGTGAGCTGTCGTTTTTCAACACGACGAAGTACCAGCGCGGTCTAACCCACTACCGCCGGGGCTTCGAGGGTTGGAATGGAGAGAGCGCTGTCGGAGAGGCGACCCCCGGATACATGATCTGGCGTCATCAGCCAAGCGTCGTCGCCGAACGGATACACAAGGATCTCCCCGCAGTGAGGCTGTTCGCGGTTCTACGCGATCCAGTGGATCGTCTGTACTCGGCCTTCATCCATCATATGAGGCGCGAGCGGATAGCCCCGGACGAAGACATCGTCGAACGCGTACGCAGTGTCGCTCCGGAGGAGGATCCACTCCAGTTGGTGGCGGGAGGCTGGTATGCCCGCAGCCTTGAGCCGTATGTGGAGCGCTTCGGGCCGCAGCTGACCGTGATCCTCAATGAGGATGCGCGATCGAATCCGGAAACGGTGTACTCCACCGCTCTGCGCGAGCTGGGGGTTGACAGCTCCTTCGTTCCGGCCGCGCTCACCGAAGTTGTATTCAGTCGCGTTCCGCCGCAACACACTCGTTACTGGCAGGCCGGCAAGGGAAAGCGGTCGCTGACAGATCGGGAGCGGCTTGCCCTCGCGGAGTACTTCAGGGAGGATGTTGACCGCCTGGAGCAGATGCTGGACCGGGATCTCTCAGGCTGGAAGCACCTGGACAGCTCCTAGTCTTCGGCGACGGCGAGCACACGCGCCAGGTGATTGGCATCGACCTTGATGTCCAGGTCGTGGGGACTCTTGGAGCGCCGTGTGGTCTCCACGGGCGTCCCCAGCATCCTGCTGTAGGTCAGCCCCAGGTGGGAAGCGAGGACAC
Source organism: uncultured Conexibacteraceae bacterium (assembly GCA_964536955.1). GTDB lineage: Bacteria > Actinomycetota > Thermoleophilia > Solirubrobacterales > 70-9 > CAZHZI01. The sequence continues at coordinate 64,415 of CAZHZI010000002.1, read as the reverse complement.
GATAGTTCGAAACTTCCTGAGCGGCAGTCGACGCAAAGATCTCAACGACATGGGTACCTGCCCGGGAGAAAAGAAGATTGGTCAAGCCGGCCCCATGCGCCCCGACCACGATCGCGGCGTCGGCAAACGCTGCGATCTGCTCCGGGACGGACATCCGCGCGCATTCGACGACCTCGAAGCCGTGCTTCTGTAGCAGCGTGGCGATCTCCGCTTCGTTGGCGATCCGCCGTGACGCTGCATCCGCCCGGCTCACGAAAATGCGACGGGCCGGGCCACCGCCCGCCGCGCCCTGCGGTGTCAAAGTCGCGCGCAGCCATCGTGCATAGTCGTAGAGACGATTGGATGGAAATCTGGAGCCCCCGGCGGTGAGGCCCGGCGTGAATGTGACGCTTTTAAACCGAGAGAGACCCGGGGCAATGTGCTCGACTCGCGCCGAGAGCCCTAGTGCGTCGAGCGACTCGCTCTGAAACTGCGACGCAAACGCAGGAAAGACGAGTGGCATGGCCCCGGTGCTCGCGGGCCCGCATGCCTCGAGAAGCCAGATGCGGGGGAGAATGTCGACCCACCAGTGCCAGTAGCCGTTGCGCTGCCCGGCCACCAGCATGACTTCGCGCGGATTCGTCGCCGGCTCGGCGTCGATCTCCGCGAGACGTGCCCAGTCCTTGACCGCCCGCCGGTACACGTTCGGCGAGTCATCGACCGAGTCGGCGACCAATTCTCCCCGCCCACTCAACAGATAGCACCGCCTTGTGGCTGGCGGCACGGCTACGACGCCATCGCTCAGCCTCGCAAAGTAGAGCGGGCAAGCAGATTTTGCCGGCGTCGCCGTCGCAAGGGGCCGCTGGTGCCCGGCCTCGTCAAGGGAGATGGTCGGAGGTTGGAGCTGGCGAGACGCGTCGTGCGGAATCTCGGTCACGGCGAGATCCCGCCGATCGGCGGCGCGCGGCGTAAGAAGACCCCCGATGCGCAGGCTTGGTTGATCGGAGAGCGGGTGAATTTCGATCGGGCGGCCTAGCGGGGGCATGCGAGAGCCGGCGCGCTGCTCGAACGGCTCGACGCGTCGTCATGCAAGTGAATGCATTCCAGCAGGCGCTCACACCGATCGGCGAAGCCGTTGCTCGGCTGGAATGAGCGCTCCAGCCGAGTGGGGGCTGCACTGGGGGCAAGCTGCCTATTGACCAATTCGCGCAGCGAATCGGGCGTCGTGTACGTAAGAACCGCTTCCCCGAACTTTCCTCGCAGACCGCGCACGTCATCGCTGATGACCACCGCCCCGCAAGCCAATGCGTCGTAGATCCTATTCGAGATGAATCCGTGCTCCCGCATGTCGTCCCAGTGGTCGCAGAGGACGATCTTGGCCGAGGAATAGACCTTGCGCAGCTCGTCGTTGGGAATGTGCTCGGCGACGACGTATTTGGTGTCGATCAGCCCTTCCCAGTTGGCGCCATAGATCGCAAGGTCATGTTCGGTGGGCAGGAGGTCGCGGACGATCGGTCGCAGAACATTTCGCGAGTTGGCGACGTAGACGAGGTCGTGCTCGTATTCCGGTGAGGGATCGGGGTAGAAGATCGCCGGGTCGGTTGCCTGTTCGAGCACGACGACTGGTGTGGCAGTGCGTTCTCGGAGGGTTGCCGCAAATTGCTCCGAGGCGACGCAGACCAGGTCGTAGCCATCGCATTCTTCGCCTGTCATGTCAGCCGGATGGCTGATATTCCAAAGCACGTTGAACTGGCCGGGCTTCGGATGGTGCCGGCTGAGGCCCCTGATCACCACCGCGACGTCATAGCTGAGGCCGGCGCTGTCCTCCCACTCCTCCAGCACCTGAATCAGGCACCGATGGCCGCGGCGCCTCAGCTGCCGCTCCAGCGCGCGGACGAAGTGCAGGTCGCCCCAGCGCTCGGCCTCCTCCCAGGTCGGCGCGCCGATCTTCAAGCAGAAGGAGAGCTTCCGCTCGTGGTCCTCGAGCATCTCGGCGAGCTGACCGGCCCGGTGGGCGTAGGTGTGGTGGCGCAGCACCTCGTTGCGATAGCGCTGGGCCAGATCGGTGCGCCGCCGCTCATCGCCGAGCAGCGAGTCGAGCTGGCTGCGCAAGCTGCCGGCGGAGTCCCAGACCGGGAACTCTTCGTCGAAGAGCTCGCGCACGCCCGCCTCACAATTGGTGATCACCAGCGTTCCCGCGGCGAGGGCGTCGAAGACGCGGCTGTTGACCGCGGCGTATGGCAGCGTCGGACCTGAGGTGTCGTCAAGCACGAGCTTCGCGGAGGAGTAGATCTTGGGAAGCTCGCTGTAAGGAGCCGAGCCACGTGCATAGGCGGCCAGTCCGGCCACCTCGCTCCATCCCCTGCCGTAGACATCCAACCGCTCGTCCTTTCGTGGCTGCAGGCCCATTTGGATGTCGCGGTCCTCCCCCCAGTGGTTGCCGGTAAAGACGTAGTCGGCATCGAAGTCCGGGTCCGGTGGACAAGGCGCAAAACGAGTGGGGTTCGTCGCGAGCGGAAACAGCACTGTCGAGCGCCCGGTGGCGCTCTCTATGGCCTCCGCTGAGGGTTGGGATGAGGTGAGGATGACGTCAGCGCGCTCGAACCAGGGCCGTTCGAGCCAGCGCTCCGTCCAGTTGCGGACCCAGGCGATCATGGTTACGTCGTCGGGAACCCGGCGCAGGTCGAACGGGTCCATCAGCGAGAGCAGGTAGTCAAGGTCATCCGGCAGCGCGTACCAGGCGTCGCCCTTTCGCTCGATGTAGCTGACCCGCCAGCCGACGTCGGCCAGCGCATCGCCCATCTCGTTTGCGGTGTACCAGTCGCCCCAGCCGTCGGCGGGATCGAGGCTGGTGACCGTGATCGCGATGTGTGGGCCCTGGCCGTCGGTCCAGGCCGGGTCGCCACGCAGCCGGCCGAGGCGATAGTCGCGTCGCACCCGAGGTCCCCAGCGTTCAAGGAACAGGCGCCGGTTCGCCATCCTGTTGTTGTGCTTGAAATCGCGCCCTTCGGCATCCTGTGTGGCGGACTCCCGGTGGTAGAGGATCGAGCGCCCGGTGGCCACCACGGCGCCCACGCCACCGGAGGCCGTGAGCTTGAGGCCGAGATCGACGTCCTCGGTTCCGTAGCGGTAGCCGTCAGCGAAGCCTCCCGCGCTCCCGAAGCTGGCCCGGTCGATCAACAGGCAGGCGGCGGTCACCGCCGGCGCGTGATCCTCGATTCCGAACCGGGCCGCGAAGAGGTCCTCTCCATCACTCGAGTTGTAAGGGCGGACGCTGTCGGCGCTCGCGCGGAACTTGATCGAGCGGTGCTGGACGGTGCGATCGCGCGTCGAGGGGTCGTCGCCCGCCTCCGAGCGAAGCAGCGTGGCGCCGACCGCGGCGACTCCTTCGCGGTCGTGGGCCGCAACCAATTCGCGAAGCCAGCCGGGCTCGAACGGCTCGATGTCGTTGTTGAGAAAGAGGAGGAGGTCATGACGGGCGCGCCCGACGCCTTGGGCATTAGCCGCGGAGAAGGAAACGCTCTCAGCGTTCGTAACCACCGATACTCCGAAGGGCACGCCGAGTTGGCCTAGATACTCCCCCGTTCCGTCGCCGGAGCCGTTGTCGACGACGATCAGCTCGAACTCCGGATAGTCGGTTCGCTCGGCGAGCCCTGTCACAAGGCGTTCTATGTGGTCGTGTCCGTTGCGTGTCGGCACGACCATCGACACGCCGGGCCAGGACTTTTTCTCGGGAGTAGACCCGAGGCGCTCCCGTATCTCCAAGGCCAGCTCCGCTCTCATCCTTGTCCGTTCGGCCTCGCTGCGACTGTCGGCGGGCCTCGTCTCGGCAAGGGGCTCGATGACGAGAGACTCAAGAGTCGGTGGCGTGCTCGCCGATTGACGAAGGGCGAGATTTGCCTGCTGGATCTGCTCGATTCGCTTCAGCGACCTGGCCAGCGCCCCCTCGGTCACATTGCGTCGTAGAGCCAACCGCCGCAGAGCTCTGCTGGCGCCATGACCCCAGCGCCAGGCACGCGAGTCGGCCGCACGGTCAATGTCTTCCTTCGTCTGCGCGAGCCCGCCCGCGAGCGTGGAGACCAGCTGTTCCAGCTCCCGCATCCGGGCGCCGTACTCGGATGCCGTGCGCCGGCCTTGCAGCTCAGCCTCGCCGAGAGCGCGGCGCAGCTCGCCGATCTCGCCCTCCCGTTGGGGGACCTCGCCCTCCAGGTCGCGGACCCGCTCGCCGAGCTTGCTCGCTGCGTTGGCTTTGCGATCGATTTCGCGCAAGGCCGCATCGCGTTCGGAAGCCGCGATCCGAAGCGCGTCCTCGGCAGCCTGGAGTCGTACCTCCAGCGCTCGCGATCGGCGCTCGCGCGCCTCGTCATCGCGTCGACCCTCCGAGACTTCGGTCCTGGCCTCGGCAAGGGCCTGTTCGCGCTCGGCGAGCTCCTCCGTCAGCTGCGCGACCTGCTGCTCCAACGCGCCGAGGCGAGCGAGCGAAGTGGGACCTCCGGTCGACCTGAGGTTCTCGTCGAAGAGCTGCTCGTAGAGGCGAGGATCTGACATGTGTAGTCGCGTGCTGCCAAGGGCGCGCGCCGTCCTATTATCCGGCCGTGGATTCGATCCAGGCGGGCGAGTCTAACCCGCCTGTGCGGGTGCCGACTCGCCGGCGCCTCTCACGTACGTTCTCCCGGGCGCGTTGGCCGGAATACGGCCGGCTGCTCAAAGCGGCACTCAGCGCCGGCTACGTCGTGACGACCCTGGAGAGGTTCCTCGACGAAGAGGTAGTCGCTCCCGAACGACCGGTGCTGGTGCTCCGTCACGACGTTGACCAGCACCCGAGCTCCGCCCTGACGATGTCCAGTATCGAGGTCGGGCTTGGGGTGCGCTCCACTTGGTACTTCCGCTGGCGCACCGCCCATCCGGCGGTCATTGCGGAGCTGCGGCAGCGAGGCTCGGAGATTGGGCTGCACTACGAGACCCTGACCCGCGAAGCCCTTCGGATGGGAGCGCCCAAAGCCCGTGAGTGGCCCGAAAGGGTTGCCCGAGGACGGGTCCGACTGCAAGAGGAGATCAAAGCCTTCGAGCGTCTCTTCGGCCCGATCCGCAGTGTCGCCGCCCACGGCGACACTCGTGTGCCGGGGGTGCGAAACGCCGATTTGCTTCGCGACCAGGAATGGAGCCGCTATGGGATCTCCTACGACGCCAACGACACCATGCGCCGCCACCCACTGGCGGCTTGGCTGACCGATCGCAGCGGTGCCGAAGGGGGCTGGAGCGAGGGACTCGACCCGTTCGGGCTGATCGAGGCCCGCGAGACGCCGATCCTCTGCCTTACGCATCCCAACAACTGGGTGTCCGGCGGGTCTCTCTGGCGGGATCGCCTCCTTTCGGCGGCGCTACCGCGGCCGAGGCCCGGCATGTCCCCTCGGATCGTTCGCACCGCAGGCGATGAGCCGCCAAACGCCTAGGCTGGGCGGCGGTAGGCGGCCCAGAGGTAGTCCGAGGCGACCACTCCACGATCCGTGAGGATCGCGTCGAACTCGAGGATCGACCGGACCAATTCAGGGTGGCCGGAGAAGTTCCCCATGATGCGGGAGAAGAGCTGATGGTAAACCGCGCCTCCGTAGGGGCGGACTTCAACCGGCTCGAGGTGAGCGTCCAGCGCGGCCGGGATGCGGCTGCCGGCGACCGCCTCAGCCGGATGATCGGCGGCGAAGCGCTCCGGGTCGGGGCGGGCGATCTGGCGCTTGACATCGCCCGAATCGCTGGTCAGGTCGACTCGAAGCTCCTCCGGCAGGCAGTCGAGCAGGCGGTTGACGACTTCGAGTTGGTCGTCGGACCACTGAAACCGGTCGGGGCCGACGAACTCGTCCACATAGACCATGCCGCGCGGGCCAAGTAGCTCCGCGATGTGCGCAATCACCCGATCTGGGTCGGAGAAGCGGTGAAGTGCGCTGTGAGAGATGGCGAGCCCGAGAGGCTCCGTTGGCGTGAAAGCCAACGGGTCGGCTTGCTCGAATTCAACGCGATCGCGGAGGTCCGCAGGCACGCGTGCCTGCGCGTACTCCAAGCGCTCGGTTGAGCCGTCGACGACGATCACGCGCTCGCACGCCTTGGCTCGGATCAGCTCACACTCCAATTCAGGGTTACCGGCTCGCAACGACAGTGCGACGCCGTCACGCGGGGAATCGCCCATCAGCCGTGCGAAGCGCTGCGGTGGGGTGACGCCATCCGTCCCACAGATGCGTCGCTCGATGAAGGCTGTCACCACCGGGCTCTGCCAGAAGGCGAGGGACCGTCGGTCTCGGTGGGGCCCCGACGCCTGCTGCGGAGGGTCGGGCTCTGAGGCTGGCCGCGGCGGGGCCCCTGGATTAGGCTGGTGAGCGGGCTGTGGTTGGTCGGACTCCGCTCTACGCTTTGCCTCAGCCCGCGTTTTCAGGCCGCTCAGAAATGGATCCTCGGTCACGACGCGGATCGCCTTGTCGCGAAATGTGCAGCGAAGCAGGCGTATTGACTCAGAGCGGCTCGGGTGACGGAGAAGGAATGGGCAGTTTCGATGCCGTTCGCACGCAGGCGCCCGAGACGCTCCGGATCGTGCACGAGGGCCTCCACGGAGGCCACGACCGCCTCCTCGTCGGCGGTGTCGTCGAGCAGCAGGCTGTTTGAGCCGGCGACGGCGAACTCTCGCGTCCCCCCGCTGCCCGGCAGGATCGGCACCGCCCCGCAAGCCATCGCTTCCAGCCCGGTGCGGCCGAAGGCCTGGTAGATCGATAGATCCAGAAAAAGATCGCAGCGCCGCAGGGCTTCCGCGACCTCTTCGCGACCGAGCACCCCCAAGTGCTCCACATTGACGGCGTCGACCTTTCCCTGTAGCTCGTCGAATTCGTCGATTGGGCAGCCGAACGACAGGCACTCGACGCGATCGCCAAGCAGACGCTGGATGCGTTCCAGCGCGCCGAGGGTCTCCAAAGGTTGCCGTCGTGGCGTTCGCGGACGGATCATCGCCAGCACGCGTATCGGAGCGGTGGGCGCCTCCCGTCGGCCGCGGGCGTGGAAGACCTCGGTGTCCAAGCTGGGGTCGACCTTCGCCACCGGCACGCCGTGAGCGGCGCCTACGACATTCGCTATCCAATGCGTCTTGGCGAAGAGCAGCAAGTCTGCCGCCTGCCGGTAGGAGAGCATGGCCGCATCGGCGCTCGGCCCTCGCTCGGGCGAGAAGAGCGGCTCGTAGTCCTGTACGTAATAGGCGCCTAGGACATCCGGGTGCCGGCGGGCGTGTTGGGCCACCAGCCACGCTGATGGGGCCTCGGTTGCCACGACGACGTCAAATCCGTCGAGCGCGGCTTCGAGCGCCTGCGGCGTGTCGTAGCCCTCGATCAGGTCGGCGGCAGCGGGGTAGAGGAGGGCCGCGCCCCCGGCAAACTCGCTCTCGACCGCAACTCGGACGCGGATTCCACAGGAGCGCAGGGCGAGGGCTTCCTGGAAAACGGAATGCGATCCGCCGGATCCCTCGGGCGGCAGGCCAGGCAGAACGTAGGCGATCGCAAGGGGTTCGCGCACCCGTTCGCGTATTGCCTCCGCGAGCGTTTGCTCGTCGCCAAGTGCGTCGTCAAGCCATCCAAGCGTTGGGACTAGGCCGTGGCGGGCCGCTCCAGGTTGTTCCACCACGGCTCCCAGCGCGACGAGCTCTGGCTCGGCGATGGGCACGGCCGGTGGCAGGACGGCGCACGGCGCGGCGAGATCTGACAGGCCGGGGCCGTCGTGGACGGCTCCGGCAAGCAGCAGGGCAAGCGCGTCCGGCCCCGCCCACCGAGGAGTGCCGAGCGTGTCCGCCGATGCTGCCGCAACGGGCTTCGACGGCGACTTGGCCGCTGCGCTGAAGAGGCTGCGGATGGTTCCGTGTCCGAAGGTCACGGAAGAGTCGACCAGCATTCGCCAGCCCGAGGCGCCGTCGACGGCCCCTTCGACGATGCCCACCGCCGGCTCCGCGGCCGCGATCGCATCTGCCAGACGCCGAATCTCCGCGGTCGTCTCGTTGTCGATCGCGAGCGTCAGCCTCAGCCTGCGGTCGGTTCGGTCAAGCAGGGACCACAGACAACGGCAGAGCTGTTCGGCACCCGCGACAGCCCGGACGACTGCGTGGAACGGCTCCGGCTCTCCTGGTAGTCCCGCCTCGTCTGTGGCGAGCAGCACGTTGCGGCGATCCCGGGGAATCGGGCCCCAGGCTTCGGCGACTCCTTCGAGGCGCGCTTGCCCTTCGAGCTGCTCAAGAGGCGATCGATCTGCGCCGCCGACGCCCACCTCATCGTCGGGCTCACCCCCGGCGAGCTGTGCGTCGCGCCGGGCCAGCGCTTCGGCCAGCGCCGCGTTCCGCGCCGCGAGATCCTCAACCCGGGTGCGCAACTCCGCGGTCTCCGCTGAGGCCTGTGTCGCCATTCCCGCCCGCATCGCCTCGAGCTCGGATCGCAGCTCGACGAACCCCGCCTGGCCCCGCACGCGGGCGGCATCCACGGCTGCCAGCTGTGCCAGGGCTGGCGGGCTGAATCGCCACCCTTCGATCAGTTTGACCAGCTCTTCCGACCTCTTCCCCTCGAGCCGTTCTTTCGCCAGCAGGATCCCGGTCCCGCCAAGCCCGGGCAGATGGACGAGCTCGAGGCCATCGTCGCCGCGATTGAGGAAGTCCTCTACCGCAGTCAGCACTCCATCGCGACGGCCCGTGGGCCAATCGACGCCGTGGACCAGCGTCAACGCCAGCGGAGCGCCCCCGGCGCGTGCCGCTTCGGCGAGGCGGTCGAGCCGTTCCGTTACCGCGTACCAGCTCGGCTCGCAGTGAACCAGCGCGAGATCCGGTGGGGGGGCGGCGTCGAGGTCCAGGTTTGGGTGGCGCACGTCGCGCACGTCGCTTTCGTACTCGCGCGTTGCCTGAACCAGCGCGTCCTGGAGGTCCTCGCCTGCACCGCCAAAATCCACAACCACGGCAGGTCGGCACGCTTCCAGCAGCGGGGCGATGACCGAAGACCATAAAGCGCGCATTTTCGGCGCCGACGATAGCGGGGGAGCCTCGGCGAGACGGCGATCGACCATCATGCTCGCCGTGCAGCGAGACAAGGACTTCGCGCGGGTCGTTCGTCGCCTCAGGGACGAGATCATCGAGTACTACCGAGTGCGCGGCGAATCGATTGAGGGAGAGGAGGGCCTGCGGACGCTGGACACGAACTCGACGCTGGTGCCGCAACGCGCAGGTCTGCTGTTCGATCTATACGCCGGGCGCACCGGTCGGGATTCGGTCGAGGGGCTGACCGTTGCCGACATGGGATGCGGGTTTGGCGCGATCAGCCTCTACTTCGCAAACGCAGGCGCCCGGGTGGTCGGGATGGATCCAAACGAGGAGCGCTTTCAGGTGGGAGCCCGGCTCGCCGAGAGCCTCAGGCTCGACGCTTCGTTTACCCGCGGGTGGCTTGAGGAGATGGCGCTCCCCGATGGCCATTTCGATCTGGTCCTACTCAACAACTCCCTCTGCTACGTCACCGATCGGAAGGATCGCCGCCGTGGGCTTGCTCACGTGCTGCGCATCCTCCGGCCGGGGGGATGGGTGGTCGCGCGCGATCCCAGTCGCACCTCCCCGCTGGACCCATTCACCGGACTTCCGCTCGTCCATCAACTGCCCACCCCGCTTGCGCGGCCGGTATTGAGGCTCTCCGCCCGTGGCCGCGCTCGTTCGTCCGTAAGGCTGACGTCCCCGCGCGCGGGGCGGCGGGAACTGCGGAGAGCCGGGTTCCAGGACGTGAAGTCAGCGCACCGGGCGCCAGGGAAGCCGCCCGCCCGCTATCACCACCTCACGGGCCGTCGCCCCGAGAGCCCTTCCGGGGCCGACGGAACCGCCTAGACTCGACCCTTCGATGCACCGGTCTTTCGCATCCGTTGTTGCTCCTCTGATCGAAGCACTCCAACCGCGGACGATCGTAGAGACAGGCGCCGGCGCCGGGCGCCTTACGAAGCGTGCGCTGGCCGCACCAGGCGCCCGAACCGCCGTTCTGCATGCGATCGATCCGTCGCCGCGGCTCGATCCGCGTCTGCCTGAGGAATCGGGGGGGCGCCTCAGGGTCCATGCGGAGCGAAGCGTGAGCGTGATCGGTCGGTTGGGCCCCGTCGACCTGGCCCTGCTCGACAGCGATCCGAACTGGTACACCGTGAGCAGCGAGCTGACGATGCTCGAGCTATCGGCCGAGCGTGCAGATCGCGCCGCGCCTGTCGTGGTCGTTCACCATGTCCACTGGCCCTACGGCCGCCGTGACGGCTACCACGATCCCGCCGCCATTCCCGAGGCGGAACGGAGGGCGCACTCGCAGCTTGGTCTCGTTCCGGGTCATCGGGAGCCTCGCCCCGGCGGGCTTCGCCTCGTGCCGGCCTGCGCCGAGCGGGACTTCGAGCCTCGCTCGGGCGTCATGACCGGGATTGAGGACGCGATCGCCGCTTCGACGCGGGATTGGAGAATTGCCGAAATTCCGGGATTTCACGGCGTCGCGGTGCTTGCCGACGCGCGCGTCCTCGAAGAGAACCCCGCCCTCGGCTCCGTGTTCAGGCGACTGAGATCCGCTCGCTTTCTCGGGGGCCAGGCCAGGCAGGCGGAGCTGGCGCGCCTGGCGGTCGAGGTTGAGGCCGCGGCCTTGCGGCAGGGGGTGTCCGCGGGGCCGCCGGAGGCATTCGTCGAATCGGATGCGCCGCTCCCTGCCACGGACGCGCCGGCCGCAGCGGATGTGGAAACTTCGACGGTGCTCGCCGAACTTGCCGAGCACCGTGCTCGGCGCGGCGCACTCGAATGGCAGCTGAAGCGCTTGGAGGAAGATCTGGCAAGTCGCTCGGTGCAGATCAAGGAGCTCTCGGCTGAGCGGGATGAGGAGCGCAAGGCGGCAGCCGAAGCGGCGATTCTCCTCGAGGGCATGCGGCAACGTCTCGACATCGAGCGTGAGGCGGCGGAAGGCATGCGCAGCCGAGTGTCGGAGTTGGAAGAGCAGGCCGATGGGCGAGCGCGCGAGTTGCGTGACGCGGTGGAGCGCGAGCAGCTGGCACAGGGCCGATTGGCGCATCGGCAGGACGCGCTACAGGCTGCCGAGGCCGACAGCGAGCGTCTTCGCGGTGAGCTGGAGCGCGTGGGAGATGAGCTGCGGATGGCACGCACCCAGCTCGACGAAGTCGCCGAGCATCTGCGCACGGCCGGGATGACTCGCAGGGCTCGCGTGGGTCGGCGAATGGCACGCCTCATCCGCCTGGTCAGCTTGCGGCGCGAGCCCCGACCCAACCATCTGGACGCCGCGCTTGCCGCCGCCGAGCGCGATCCCGGGCCCCTTTCCGAAGCAGCGGAGATTGCGGATCCCCGCCAGAGGGCCGCCGAGTCATTGGACGCCAGCCGCGGATGAGCCGGGGCGCGGCATGTTGACGCTCAAACCGCAGGTGCCAGGGGCGCGTTGAGCCATGGCCAAACCTGATCTCAACCCTGCGCACGGGCCGTCGATGGTGGCGTTCTGGGACGTGCTCCTGCAGCCTCTCATCGATGCGTTGGGTCCGCGGCGGATCCTCGAAATCGGCGCCGACACGGGCATCACGACCCGGGCCCTCGTCGAATACGCAGAGTCACACGGAGCTGTTGTGCACTCGATCGACCCACGTCCCCAGTTCGACGTGGAGGAGCTGAAGGCGAGCCACCCGGAAGCCTTCGTATTTCACCAAGGCCTGAGCCTCGACGTCCTGCCGACCCTCGAGACGGTCGACCTCGCCCTTGTTGACGGGGATCACAACTGGCACACGGTTCTCAACGAGCTCAAGCTCCTCGAGTCCTCCGCTTTGGACGAGGAAGCTCGGCCGCCTTTGGTCGCGCTCCATGACATCGCCTGGCCCTATGGGCGGCGGGACCTCTACTACGACCCCGACAATATCCCCGAGGACAAACGCCGGCCCTTTCAGCGACGTGGCATTCATCCCGACTCCGACGAGCTGGTCGACGACGGCCTGAACAGCCATCTCGCCAACGCGACGGTCTCAGCCGCGCAGCACAGTGGCGTCCGCGGGGGAATTGACGACTTTCTCGGCCAGAGCAAGAGCGACTGGCGCCTGTATGAGATATCGGGACAGCACGGGCTGGGCGTTCTCGCGACCGAAGATCTGCTCGAAGAGCACGAGGGCCTGCGAAACTTGCTCGAGGCGACACGCGAGGCGGAGTTCTTGCGCTCCCGCGTCGAGACCCTCGAACGGGCGCGGATCGACACCGAGCTTAGGCGCGTCAAGGCGACGCGGGACGGGTCGAAAGTCCGTGCGGGGCTCGACCAGCTCAAGGATGAGGCTGCCAAGGCGGACGATCGGCGCGGACAGTCGCTCAAGGAGGCCAAGGCCGCGACTCGCGCCTTGCGGGAAATGCGGGACGAGCTGGACGACGCGAAGCGCCGGGCCCGGCGCTTCGAAAAGCAGCGGGACGCCCTCGGGGAGCGCGAGCTCGCCCTGGAGGAGGAGCTGGCCGGGGAACGCCGCAAGGCGCGCGTTGCCCAGGAAGAGGTCGAGGTCGCCGAAGACCGGCATGCGCGCGACCGAAACCGGCTCGCAGAGCTGCAAGAGGAGCTGAAGCAGGTCCGGACAGTGGACGAGGTGCGGGCCGGGGCCGACACGGCGCGTCACGCCGCGGCCGAGCTGCGCGAGCTCGCCCTGGAGGAGGAGCTGGCCGGGGAACGCCGCAAGGCGCGCGTTGCCCAGGAAGAGGTCGAGGTCGCCGAAGACCGGCATGCGCGCGACCGAAACCGGCTCGCAGAGCTGCAAGAGGAGCTGAAGCAGGTCCGGGCGACGGCCCGTGCGAACACCGCGGCCGCAGAGAAGGCCGAGCGCAGGCTCGCCGACCGGGAGCGAGAGCTTGAAAAGGCGGTTGCCGCCCGATCGCGGCTGGTGGCGGACTTCGAAGAGGCGCAGGAAAGCCTCGAACGCACAGTGGACGAGGTGCGGGCCGGGGCCGACACGGCGCGTCACGCCGCGGCCGAGCTGCGCGAGATGCTCGAGGAGCGTGAGCTAGTGATGCAGCGAGTAAACGCCCAGCTTGCAAATCTCCAAACGGCGCTCGGGCGCGCCCGAGCCCGAGCCCAGGTCGCGGAGGCGGAGCGCTCCGCGCTCGAAAGCCGGCTCAGCGAGCTGGCGAAGCTGCACGAGGTGACGCTGCGTGAGCTTGGAGCGGCCGGTGAGCAGTCCCCCGCGACCGCCAGGCTTACGGCTGCCGAGCACGCCGACATCGAGGAGCCGGTCCGCCGCTCACTCACTGCTGAGGCAGTCGACGCGCGTGCCACCGACGTGGAGCGGGAGGCAAGGCGTAGCTTCGCGACGGAGTACCGCCCGGCTACCGCGGCAGGCGCGGATCCGATGGCGCTTCCATCCTCGCGCGATCGTCGCCGGATACTCATTGGCGCCGACGACGCTCCATCGGCAGGCGGTCCCAGCGTTGACGTCGTCGTCTGTGTCCACGACGCACTCGACGACGTGCGTCGCTGCCTGTGGTCGCTGATCCATAAGTCGATCGATCCGTTTCACCTGATCGTCGTCAATGACGGAAGCGACGCGCAGACAACCGCTTACCTCGAGGAAGCGTCGACCGCGAATCCAGAGATGACCTTGATCGACAACCAGACTCCGCCACACGGCTACGCGATCGCTGCGGACATTGGCATGCGGGCAGCCTCTGGGGACTACGTAGTGCTTCTCAACAGCGACACGATCGTGACCAGCGAGTGGCTGACGAGGATCGTCGCCTGTGGCGAGTCGGACGAGCGGATCGGAATCCTCGGCCCTCTCTCCAACGCCGCCAGCCACCAGTCGGTTCCCCGCCTTCGTGACGATGGCGCCTGGGCGACGAACCCATTGCCGTCCTTTGTCACGGAGGACGGCATAACGAAACTCCTCGACCGCCTTTCCCCTCGCCTGCGTCCGCGCCTGCCATTCATCAACGGGTTCTGTTACGTGATCAAGCGTGCGGTCATCGATGCGATCGGCTATTTCGACCTGGAGAATTTCGCCAGCGGCTACTGCGAAGAGAATGACTTCAGCTACCGCGCCGCCCAGGCCGGTTTCGAGCTGGCGGTCGTCGACGACAGCTACGTCTTTCACGCGAAGTCGAAGTCATATACCGCCGAGGCCCGTCAGCCAATCGCCCGACGCAACTACGAGATCTTCCTCGACAAACACGGCCGCGAGGAAATTCAGGCACTGGTGAGCGGCATGGAGAAAGATTCCTCGCTGGGCCCTTTGAGAAATGCGGTCGGAGACGCTCTTTCAAGCCCGAGATCTCTCGCTGCCGCGCTCGATGTCGGGCAGCGCGATCCACTCAACGTCGTTTTCATCCTCCCCGGTCTGGGCGACGGAGGCTCGGGTGGCTCTCATTCGATCTACCAGGAGGTGAAAGGTCTGCGCGAGCTGGGAGTGCCTGCGCGGATCTTGCTTGCCGCTCATGCCCAGCGGCGCGCTCAAGCTGCCTATGACGACGCCGGTGAGATTTTTCAGACCTTCGCCGACACCGATGAGCTCACCGCCAAAACCGCCGACGCCAATGTGATCTCCGCCACCCACTTCAAGTCGATTGCCATGCTCGCCGAGATCCGATCCCGCCGCGACGACTTCCTTCCTGCCTACTACGTCCAGGACTACGAGCCGTTTCTCACCGCACACGAATCAGGCGACGTGCGCGAGGCGGTGGAGTCCTACACTGCGATTCAGGACTGCCTTCTCTTCGCCAAGACCCACTGGCTGTGCAACGTCATCGGGCACCACCACGGACTGTGTGTTGAAAAGGTCGAGCCGAGCATCGACGAGCGCCTGTTCGTCCCCCCTGAGATCGTCCGCGGGGACGGGCCCCTTCGTGTCGCGGCGATGGTTCGTCCGCGCACGCCCCGGCGTCAGCCGACCGCCACCTTGGCGGTGCTGGAACAGCTGCGCCGGCGCTTTGGAGCCACGGTGGAAATCGTCACCTTCGGTTGCGCGGGCGAGGAGATGGCCAACCTCACCGACTCGACCGCCTTGCTCGAAAGCCATTGCGGCATCCTCACTCGCCAGGATGTGGCAAAGGTCCTTGCCCGCTCCGACGTGTTCCTTGACATGTCTCTGTATCAGGCATTCGGCCGCACCGCGCTGGAGGCGATGGCGTGTGGATGCACAGCGATCGTTCCCCGGCTTGGAGGAGTATGGGAGTTCGTCGTCGACGGGGAGAACGCTTGCGCGGTCGACACACTCGATCCCGTTTCCGCCTTTGATGTGCTCGCCGAGCTCGTCACCGACCGGGATCGGGTTCGGCACCTCCAGGAGGGAGCACGGCGGACCGCGGCGCACTACTCGATTGCTCGCGCCGCTCTATCGGAGTATCTCCTTTTCTCACGGGAGTATGCGCGCCGTTTCGATCGTGACCGGGCGGCTGCTTGAGCGTGGTTCAGCAGGTAGAGGAGACTGAGACCGGCAAAGCGGCCGCGACGATAGAGGGTCGTTTCGAGGCCGTCATCGACGGACGTGCCATTGGCTGGGCCTGGGACCCGGGGCGACCGGGCGAGGCAGTGGAGGTCGAGATCGAAGTCGATGGGCGGTCTGTGGCCAGGGGGGCGGCCGATGTCGAGCGACCCGCGCTTGCCGATGCAGGCATCGGCCAGGGGCGCCACGGCTTCGACATCTCGCTCCCCGAGAGCCTTACCGAAAGCGCGTCGCACAAGATCCGCGTGCTGGCCGGGCAAAACAGGACCGATGTGGTCGCTGTCGAGTCGTTTTCGACGGTAGTGCGCTCTCCGGCCGACGCTTGGAATCAGACGACCTTCACACCGGAAGGTCGCTCCGCGGTGGCCTTCGTCCCTGAGAAAGAGGAGCCCCCCGACCCCGGTGACTGTGCGCTGATTGGCAAGGACAGATGGCTGTTTCTTCGCGACGATCGCAACCTCACGCTGAGTCAGCTTCGAGGCCGTCGTTTGCTTTCCCGCAAGGAGATCGAGGGCCGGCAGGAAGCTCTGACCGCCCGTCACGCTCGCTTGAGGGAGCTCGGCATCCCCACTGTGGTCGCAGTGGTCCCGATGAAGGAGCGCGTGTACGGCGAATTGCTTCCCGACGGCGTCCATATCAGCGCTACGCGACCGGTGACGCAGATCAACGCCGCTCTGCGCGACGTCAACGGCGGCGCATTGCTCGATCTATTGCCGGATTTACGCCGTGCGCGCCGCCATGGTGAGGTCTTTAACCGAACCGACTCCCGTTGGAACCATCGCGGGGCGTTCTTCGGGTATCGCGCTCTCTTGAAGGAGGCGTCCAAAGCGGTGATTTCAC
The DNA here is from genome assembly GCA_964536955.1 of uncultured Conexibacteraceae bacterium. Classification (GTDB taxonomy): domain Bacteria; phylum Actinomycetota; class Thermoleophilia; order Solirubrobacterales; family 70-9; genus CAZHZI01. The sequence continues at coordinate 48,131 of CAZHZI010000002.1, read as the reverse complement.
TGGAGCCGTTGCTGCCCGCCGAGGCAACCTTCGTGAGGGTTCCAGGCTTCCGTGGCGATCTCGCCGGTAAGCCGAAGGTTTCGCTGGTCGATGACGGCTTTGTCGAGGATGCCGACCACGAGCAATGGGAGGAAGACGTCGACGAGGTGGACGCATCGACACTGCGCGCTCGGCGAATGCCGGCCCCCGAACACCTCGAAGTCTCGCCGACTCGCGCCCCTCACCTATATGAGATCGCCGATGCCGAGGAATTGCCCCGCGCAGTCGTCCTGGGTGACTCTTCCTGCCTGCAGTTGATCCCTTGGCTGGCCGAGCACTTCCAGCGCTTGGCCTTCCTTTGGACCTCGGCGTTGCCGCTGGAGGCAATTGAGCTAGAGATGCCCGACGTCCTCTTTCACGTCGTCACCGAGCGCTTTCTCATTTCGCGCGATTTCGCCGGTTCTTGAGCGAAAGCCGTAAGGCGGTGGCTGGGCGCCACCCGCGTCAGCACCGGGTAAAGCCGCGGTACCAGTCGTCCCAAACGTCTCGCAATCGGCGGAAAGCCCGTCAGCCGGAGGGAGCCCGCTTCCGGCCCGAGAGCTTCGGCGAGCAATCGTCGCGGCACGTGGACGGTCGCGCGATTGAAGGGGTTCGCAATCCGGGGCTCGTAACAGACGAGGAGCCCGGTGGGGGTGAGTACTCGATAGGCCTCGGCGAGGGCCTGGCCGATTGAGCTCCGGTCGGGCATCGAGGACAGGCAAGTGAGTAGCCCCACCAGCTCGAACTCAGCGTCTGGATACGGGAGGTTGCGGGCGTTCGCCAAGCGGATGTCCGCTCCGGGCAGGCGTCGCCGCGCGGCTTCCACACGCGTTTCGATCAGGTCGACGCCGTGCAGCCGTCGCGGCTCGGCGCCTCTTTTGGCCAGCGCGTCGAGCAGCCATCCTCCTCCGCAGCCGACGTCGAGGATCTTCCCTTCGCCATCCAGCCGCTCGGCAGCGAGGTCGAGTACGGCAGCCAGGAGCTCCGCGCGGATCGCCACGTTGCCGGGGTTATCCGCCGCCCAGCTTCGGCGCTTGCGGGGGTTGTCCAGGTAGTCCCGGTAGGTCCTATCCAGGCTCACCGCTCCGCGCTAGGCGGCGATAGTGGCCGGGGACAAGTGCCCAAGGGACTTGCCAATCGCTTCCACCACGAGTTCCTGCTGCCAGCTCTCCATCTCGGGAAACAGCGGCAGGGTCACGGAGCGGCGCGCGTACGCCTCGGTGACCGGCAGCGAGACCCCTAACCGGGCATAGACGTCGCTCTTGTGGACCGGCGGGTAGTGGACGCTCGTCTGCACCCCCTTGTCTGCCAAGGATCTCCTGAAGGCCTCGCGGTCGACGCTCTCGTCCAGCACGGCCGTGAACATGCAGTGGCTCGCCGGCTCCCCCGCTGGGGACGGTGCGGTGGGCTCGATCAGCTCATAGGTGGCAAACGCCTCCCGGTAGGCCGAATCGATGGCCCCCCGCCGGCGGTTGTCATGGTCGAGATAGCGCAGGCGGGCGTGGACGAGGGCGGCGCGGGGATCGTCCATCCGGTAGTTGAAACCGAGATCGCCAAGCTCGTATTCGGGCGCAGCTTCATGGTGGCGCTCCCAATTGGAGGAGCTGAGCCCATGCCAACGACCTTCGCGGACGCGCTCCGCCAGCTCGTCGTCGTCGGTGACGAGCATCCCACCCTCGCCAATGCCGATGTTCTTGCTGGCGGAGAAGCTGAAGGCGCCGGCGAGGCCAAAGGTGCCGGCGTGGCGGCCGCCGATCCTGGAGCCACATGCATGAGCCGCGTCTTCGAGCAAAATCAGATCCATGCGCTCGGCAAGCTCGGCAAGCTCGACGACCTGGCCTACATGCCCTCCGTAGGCCATCGTCATCACGGCAGCCGTGCGGTGGTCGAGCGTCGCCTCCACCGCCGAGGTAGATAGCCACGGCTGAGTGACGTCGGCGATATCGGCAAAGCGCGGGACCGCGCCCACGTGCGTAATGGCGTTCACCGTCGAGGTGAAGGTCAGCGAGGGGACCACGACCTGGTCTCCCTCGCTCAGCCCCGCAGCCAAGGTGGCCAGATGGAGGGCGGCGCTGCAGCTGCTGACAGCCACGGCATGGCGAGCTCCCGTGTAGGCACAAAAAGCCGACTCGAGTTCGGCTGTCCGCGGACCGACGGTCAGCCAGCCGGACCGATATGTCTCGACCAGTGCAGCAAGCTCCTCATCGCGAAATGCGGGCCGGCACAGCGGCACGTCCCAGTTCAAACGCAGTACCCCCTAAGCGGTTGGACCTCTCGCCCGCAGCCAACTCCGGACCGATGATCTACAGTAGCGATTGCTCCGAAGACGTTCAACGTTTTTCCCAGCGCTTCCCTCAGTACCCTCCGGCTAACCAGATGAGGCAATCCGACCAGCAGCCGGAAGTGGCCTCCAGCGTCGCCGTCCTGGGAGGCGTTCCGGTCTCCGCTGCGGGCTGGATGTCCGCCAAGCGCGCCTTCGATCTGATCGCACTTGTCGTGCTCGTTCCATTTGTCTTGCCGGTGGCCATGCTGGTCGCCCTCGCCGTCTTTCTCGACTCCCCTGGGCCGATCGTCTATCGCGCCAGGAGGGTCGGGAGGGGGGGCCGGGCCTTTGAGATGCTGAAGTTCCGCACGATGAAGATCGGTGTCGCCGGCAACGCGATCGCCGGCGCAGAGGACCTCCGGATCACGCCCGTCGGCCGGTTCCTACGCAGGGCTCGGTTGGACGAGCTACCGCAGCTGTGGAACGTGTTTCGCGGCGAGATGAGCTTTGTGGGGCCGCGACCGGAGTTGAACGAGTTCGTGGACATGCACGCCGAGGACTACCGCCAGATCCTGGCGGTGCCCCCGGGCATCACCGGACCCACCCAGTTGCGGTACGCAGGCGTGGAAGCGAGGCTCCTCAGCCTGCATGGCGACCCGGAGGCCTACTACCGGGATCAGCTGCTGCCGGACAAGGTTGCGCTCGATCTCGTCTACGCGCGGTCGCGTTCGCTGGCTCAGGACTTCGTCGTCCTGTGCCAGACGCTGATCTTGCCGGCCATCCTTGGCTGGCAGCGCATACAGGGGAAGGCGTCGTCCCCGGCGCAGCGGCGATCGGTTGTCTACGCCGGGGTTGGGATCGCGATCGCGATCGTGCCGTTGATCTTCGCGCTGGGCTTGGGCTCCCCGCGCTAGCAGGGCCGGGATCGGGTTGCTGACGGCGCGGGAGATCAAGGTCGGCGTTGTCGGCTTGGGTTACTGGGGGTCCAATGTCGCTCGCAACCTGGATCTCATCCCGGGCTGTGAGCTGGCCTGGTGCTGCGACACGGACGCCTCGCGCGAAGAACAGTCGCGCTCGAGCTTTCCAAAAGTGCGCTTTACGGACGATCTTGGTGAGCTGCTCGCCGACGAGAGGCTCGACGCGGTGGCGGTCACCACGCCGGTCTCCACCCACGCTGCGATGGCCGAGCGGGTGATCGAGGCCGGCAAGGACTGTTTCGTTGAAAAGCCTCTGGCCCAGAGCGTTGCCGACGCGGAACGGATCTCGGCCCTTGCGAGGGCGCGTGGTCGAGTTCTGATGGTCGGCCATCTGCTCGAGTACCACCCTGGGGTCGAGGCGCTCAAGGAGCTTGCCGACTCCGGGGAGCTGGGGGAGGTCCACTACATCTATTCCCAGCGCCTCAACCTCGGCAAGCTTCGGGCTGACGAGAACGCCCTGTGGAGTCTCGGCGCGCATGACGTCTCGGTCGTCCTGGCGCTGACCGGCGAGGTCCCCGTCGAGGTCAGCGCCCGCGGCGAAAGCTACGTGCGAGACGGCGTCGAGGACGTCGTCTTCGCCTACCTTGCCTTCGGGTCCGGCGTGGCGGCCCACCTGCATCTTTCTTGGCTCGACCCACACAAGGAGCGGCGCTTCACGGTCGTCGGCTCCAAGTGCATGGCGACCTTCGACGACATGGCGGCTGAGCGCAAGCTCATGGTCTACGACAAGGGCTTTGACCCCGACGGCGATTCCGCCGGTGAGTACGTCGCACGTTCTGGCGAGTCTCGCTACCCCGCGGTTCCCGGCGGCGAGCCGTTGCGCACCGAGTGTGAGCATTTCGTCGGCTGCATCCGCGACGGACGGGAGCCGCGCTCCGATGGCGACAGCGGCGTTCGGGTGGTGCGGGTGCTGGAGGCGCTGCAGTCATCGGTGGAGTCGGGCGGCACGTCGGTCAAGCTCGCGTCACGGGGCGCCCTCGCGTGAGCGGGGCGGCGCTCCAGCCCTCCGACCTGGCGCCGGGCCTGCTGGTCGGCGCCGGGGTCGAGATCGGCGACGAGGTGCTGATCGGCGGTCATGTCGTGATGCACGCGGAGGTGAGCATCGCCGCTGGAGCGCGAATCGGCGACTTCGCTCAGATTCGCGACGGGGCCCAGATCGGCGCCGGCTCGACGATCGGCAGCTTCGGCTCGGTCGACCCCGGCGTGGTCGTCGGTGAGCGGGTCAGCGTGCAGGCTCGCTGTTACATCGCCGGGGGCTCGCTTGTGGAAGACGACGTCTTCATCGGCCCCGGCGTGACGCTCACCAACGACAACACGATGGGGCGGCACCGACGCGGGGAGCAATTGCGGGGCCCACGGTTGGGGCGCGCCTGCCGGATCGGCGGCGGCGCCGTGATCTGTCCCGGAATCGAGATTGGGGAAGAGGCCTTTGTCGCGGCGGGCGCCGTCGTCAGCGCCGACGTCGCGCCGCGGGCCGTCGTCATGGGCGTTCCCGCCCGCGAGGTTCGCGAAGTCCTCGACGAGGACTTGCTGGAGCATTGGCGATGAAGCGGGCGAGGACCGGGTTCCTCGGTTGATGAGCGTTCCGCTGTTTGCGACCCGGCCTGCGATCGAGCCACTGTTGTCGGAGGTTGCCGACCGCCAGCGCGCGGTGCTGGAGTCCGGCCGCTACATCCTTGGGCCGGAGGTTGAGGCATTCGAGGCGGAGTTCGCCGCGTACGTCGGGGTGCGGCACTGTGTCGGCGTCGCCAGCGGCACCGACGCACTGACGATTGCCCTGCGTGCCCTCGGGGTGGGGCGGGGAGACGAGGTCGTCGTCCCGGCGCTCACCTTCTACGCGACGGCCGAAGCGGTGGTCAACGCCGGGGCGAGCCCTGTGTTCTGCGATGTCGACCCGCGCACGTTCGAGATGACCGCGGCCGCGGCCGAACCGGCCGTCGGCGAGCGCACGAAGGTGCTGCTGCCCGTCCACCTGTTCGGCAACCCGGCGCCGATCGGCGAGCTGCGAGCGCTCGCCGAATCCCGCGGGCTGCGCCTGCTCGAGGACGCCGCTCAGGCGGCTGGCGCAAGCCTTCACGGCGAGATGGCGGGGGCACTGGGCGACGCCGCCACCTTCAGCTTCTTCCCATCGAAGAACTTGGGCGGGTTCGGCGACGGCGGCGCGATCGTCACAGACGACGACGACTTGGCCGCGTCTGCGCGGCGGTTGCGCCACCACGGCTCCGAAGACAATCGCCTGCATACCGAGGTTGGCTACAACTCGCGTCTTGACGAGCTCCAAGCTGCCGCCCTGCGAGTGTTGCTGCCGCATCTCGGCGAATGGACGGCAGGGCGGCGACGGGCTGCGCGCTCATACGCCGCCAGCGGCTTGGGAGACCTGGTCGAGCTGCCGCTCGAGACCGAAGGGGGCGAGTCCTGTTACCACCTCTACGTGGTGCGCAGCGCCCAGCGGGATCGGCTACGGGCCGGGCTCGCCGAAGCGGGAATCGGCGCGCGTGCCTATTACACGACGCCCTTGCACCGCCAGCCGGCGATGGCGCCCTATGCATCGAATGCCTCGCTGCCGGGGGTCGAGAGGGCCGCGGCCGAGTCGCTTGCGCTGCCGATGGGGCCGGCGCTGAGCGACGCGCAGGTGAGCGAGGTCGCGCAAGCGGTCGCCGGCCTGGACGCGAGCGCCTGATGGAGTGCCGCGCATTCCGATGAGGGTCCTCACCGTCGTCGGCAACAGGCCCCAGTTCGTCAAGGCGGCGGCTGTGTCGCGACACCTGCGCGATCACGCGACCGAGACCCTGGTGCATTCCGGCCAGCACTACGACCATGAGCTCTCCGGGGTGTTCTTCGAAGAGCTCGGGCTACCGCCTCCCGATCGGAACCTCGGCGTCGGATCGGGAACCCATGCCGAGCAGACGGCGGCGACGATGACCGGGCTGGAGGCGCTGGTGATCGCCGACCCCCCGGACGCGATGTTGGTCTACGGCGACACCAACGCAACGCTGGGCGCCGCTCTCGTCGCCGCGAAGCAGCTCGTGCCCCTCGTGCACGTGGAGGCCGGCATGCGCTCCTTCAACCGTTCGATGCCGGAGGAGGTCAACCGCATTGTCACGGATCGCGTAGCGGACCTTCTGCTCTGCTCGACGGAGGCGGCGATGGCCAACCTGCGCGCCGAGGGCGCCGGCGACCGCGCCCGGCTTGTCGGCGATGTCATGGCCGACGTCGCCTTCGAGTTCGGCCCGATCGCCGAGCGACGGTCGGCGATCCTCGATCGCCTCGATCTGACCCCCGGCGAGTATCTCGTGGCCACCCTGCACAGGGAGGGGACCGTCGACGACCCAGAGGCGCTGCGGCACGGGATGGAGGTGATCGCAGCCGCCGCCGATCGGCATGGGCCGCTGGTCTTCCCGGCGCACCCACGCACCCGCGCAAGGCTCCGGGAGGCCAGCCTGATGACCGATTTGGAGGCGAACCCACAAGTGATCGTGGTCGAGCCGCTTGGCTACCTCGACTTCACCTGCCTGGTGCGCCGGGCGCGAGGTGTTCTGACCGACTCCGGTGGGCTCCAGAAGGAGTCTTACCTCGCCGGCATCCCGTGTCTGACCCTGCGCGAGGAAACCGAGTGGTTGGAGACAGTCGAAAGTGGCTGGAACCGCCTGGTCGGCTTGGATGCGGACCTGGCCCCGCAAGCGCTGGCCGAACTGCTCGGCCGCCGCGACGTCGAAGCGCCCGATCTCGCGATCTACGGCGACGGCGAGGCGGGGAAGCGCTGCGTTCGGGAGTTGGTCGCCTGGGCCGGCTCCGCGGCTACCGTGCCCTGAGCCGGTTCGCTTTGAGCGAGGCGGCTCCGACCGCGACCGCGATCAGGGCGATGACGCCAAGCAGGGCGAAGTTGCCGGCTGGGGAGGTGTTGCCGGAGCCTGTGACACCACTGGCCGCGACTCCGATTCGCGTAGGCCCGCCTCCGTTGCTCGACCCCGTCCCCGTGGCGCCTCCCGCAGCATCGTCTTCATGTCCGTTGTCCGTCGCATTGCCCTCGCCACCTGAGGCGCTGTTCTCAGGGGAGGGATTCCCGGGTACCTGCGACGACGAGCCGAAGTTGTTCTCCGACCTGTAGAGCGACGGCTCCACTGACGCATCGTCGGTGGGGGATGTCGCTTCGCCACCGCCTCCAGCGCTGGCGGCACCCCCGCCTCCAGCGCTGGTGCCGCCGCTGCCCTTCGGCGCGGCGTCTGAGCGGCCCTTCTCGAAAGGCAGCTCATAGATCTGTCCCGAGGGGCTCCCCGCAGGGGGATCGCCGGGGGCCGCGTGGACAGATGCTGCGTATGCTCCGCCCGAATGAGCGAGCATGCAGAGCGCCAAGGCGCCGGTCAAACAGGAGCGCTTGAGCATGAAGCGCGCATGGTAGACGGATCCACGCGCCCGCCGCAGGCCGCTGGAGCGTGGCCGGTGGCTCTAGTTGGCGTTCTGCTCGTGGTCTCGGCCTGGTGGGACGGCGCCTTTGACCTGCGCTACTGGGCGCCCCTGACGATCCTCGCCTTGGCGATGCTTGTCGCCCAAGCGGCGACGGGCGGGCTGTTGATTCCCCGTCGTGGCCCGCTGGCCGTGGCAACCGTGGCCATCTGGGCCTTCGCCGGATACGTCCTGCTGAGTGCGGCCTGGTCTGAGAGTGCGGCGCTGGCCTGGGAGGACGCCGCTCGGACGACCTTCTACGCGGCTCTCTGGACGCTGGTAATCGCCGCCGGCATCGGCCGGTGGCGGGACCGTTTCGGCATCGGGTTGTTTGCCGGCGTCGGTGTCGTCGCGGTCGTGACGCTGGCGGGCCTGTTCGTCGACGGGGCCGATCTCTTTCTCGCCGGGCGGCTCGACTCCCCGATCGGCTACCGCAACGGGACCGCCGCGCTGTTCGCATTCGCCGTCTGGCCACTGATCGGGGTGGCGGCCCGTCGGGGGTTGGCCTCGGGCATTCGAGCGGCGGCGTTCGCGGTGGCCGTGCTTGCCCTTGGACTGGCCTTCCTCACGCAGTCGCGCGGCGTGCTGATCGGCTTCGCCGCAGGCGCAGCGGTTTCCCTGGCGATAGGTCCCGATCGGTTGCGGCGCTCCTGGGCGGCGATTGCAGCCGTCGGCGCAATCGGGGTCGCCTCCGGCTCCATGTTGACGCCGTTCGACGCTTTCGACGGTGGCGCCGGGGTGGCCAGTGAGGCGGACATTCGCACCGCGGCGACCGCGCTTGCGGTTACGTCGGCGCTGTGCTTTCTCGCTGGGTTGTTTGTTTTCGTCTTCGACAACGGGCTGCGCTCGCCGGCATTCGATCTGCGGCTGCGGCAACTCGGGGCCGGCGCCCTGGTCATCCTGTCGATCGGCGTGGGAGCGCTCGGTGTGGCCAGGATCGGCAACCCGGTCAGCTATGTGAACGACAAGCTCGAAGAGTTCGAGGACATCGAGCCGGAGGCCGTCACCGGCTCCACCCGCCTCGGGACCGTCAGCGGTCAGCGCTCCGACCTCTGGGGCGTGGCTTGGGACCAGTTTCGCGAGAATCCGCTGGCAGGCATGGGAGCGGGCAGCTACCAGTTCGCCTACTACCGCGATCGGCAGACCGACAGGAACCTGAGCGATCCCCACAGCCTGCCGCTGAAGCTTTTGTCGGAGACCGGGCTGATCGGCTTCGCGCTGTTCGCCGTGTGGTTGGGAGCCGTAGGGATGGCGATCGCTCGCCGGGCGCGAGCCGTGACGCCAAGGGACCGAATGTGGGTAGCTGGCCTGGCCGCCGCCGGTGCCACCGTGCTCGCCCAGTGCCTTACCGACTGGCTATGGCTCCTTCCGGGTCTGCTGGGCTTGAGCGTGCTGGCGCTGAGCCTGGCCGCGGCTGGCGACCAGGACGAAGAGGTGGGCGTTGGGGTCGCGAGTGGCCGGTCGCGGTGGTCGGTTGGGCGCATCGCCGGGGCCGCGGCGCTGGCGGCGGCGCTGGTCAGCGTTACCTTCCTGTTCCTTTCCGACCTCTACGTTCGCAAGGCGCGAGAGGATGCCTTCCGCTCATCGCAGGCAGCGCTGGACTCCGCGCGCACGGCCGCCTGGCTCAATCCGGTATCGATCACGCCGCTGTATCTGCAGGCCTCTGCGCTGGAGACTCAGGGGGATCGGGCAGCGGCTAGGCAATCGCTGCAGGATGCGCTCGACCCAGAGCCCACCAACTTCGTCACGCTCGGCCTCCTCGGCGACCTCGAGGTGCGTGGCGGCAACGCCGCCGCCGCCCGACGGCACTACCAGCGTGCGTTGGCGCTCAACCCGCAGGATGTCGGATTGCGGGAACTGAGCGGGGGGGCCGCTGACTAAGATGCCGCCGATGATCTTTGCCAAGCGTGCCATCTGGGCGGCGCTGATTTGCGCACTTGCACTGGCAGCCCCGACGGTGGCGCACGCCAAGCTCCTGAAGTCGATCTGGGGCCCTTACGAGCTTCCTGCCGGCGACGCTTCGTGCCCGACCACAACACAAGCCTGTTCGGCGTTTCCCATCTATCGCGAACTCGGAGTCGATGTCTTCCAATTCCAGATCCACTGGGATGAGATCGCCCCCACCCGACCCCTCCAGCCCCGCGATCCCAATGACCCCGCTTACAAATGGGGGTCGATCGACACGATCGTTGAGCAATCTGCCCAGTACGGAATTCAGCCCGCCGCGTTAGTCCAGCGTGCGCCGGGATGGGCGAATGGGGCACGCTCGGCGATATGGGCGCCGACCAGTCCCAGGACCTATTCGGATTTTCTCTACGCCGCCGGCCGCCGCTACCCGAGCATCCGCACGTGGATGATCTGGGGCGAGCCCAGTCGAAGCGACAACTTCCAGCCGATGAAGCGCGGGCAGCCTCGCGGGCCACAGCGATACGCCGCGCTCCTGGATGCCGCCTACGCGGCCCTGAAGCGGGCGAGCCCGCGCAACGTGGTGATCGGCGGGATGACGCTGAACGGCGGCACGATCATGGCGCCGGACTTCATCCGGGCGATGAAGCTCAAGAACGGACGCCCCCCGCGCATGGACCTGTGGGGACACAATCCGTTCGACGCACGCTTCCCGCGGTTGCATGACGGGCCGCTCGGGCGCTTCCGCGGGTTCAACGACGTCGACACCCTGTTCGCGGAAATCAAGGCTGCCTATCTAGCTGGACACCGCAAGGTGCCGAGGCTGTGGCTCTCCGAGTGGACAATCGTCTCCGACCGTCCACTCGACCTGTTCAGCGGCTTCTTCGTATCGCGGCGCGAGCAGGCGGTCCGGCTGAAAGCCGCCTACCAGATCGCGAGCCGAACGCCCTACGTGGCCGGTCTCGGCTGGTTCACCCTCATGGACCAGTCAATCGAAGATGGCGGCGCCGCATGGGGCCTGCTGGGGGCCGATGGCTCCAAAAAGCCCTCTTTCAACGCCTACAAGAGCCTGCCGTAGCGGGCGGTCACCTGCCGCCGAGCCACTCGTCGGTCGAGGCGGAGAAAGCCGTGACCGCCTCGACAATTGGGGTGGGGGCTTTGGCGGGGGATCCGGCGTTGAAGGGTGGCTGGGGGTCGTACTCGATGGCAAGCTGGACGGCCTGAGCAACCTCCGGCCCGGCCTCGCGGCCGACCAGGTGCAGCGCCATGTCGATCCCCGCGGAGACGCCGGCGGCGGTGATCGTCTTGCCGTCTTCAACGAAACGCCCGCCGACGGGGTCGGCTCCGAAGTCGCGCAGCTGGTCGAGGAAGAGCCAGTGCGACGTTGCCCGTTTGCCCTTCAGCAGGCCGGCGGCGCCGAGAACGAGCGACCCGGTGCAAACCGAGGTCGTCCACTTGGCGCTCTCGTCGACCGAGCGCAGCCAGGAGAGGACCGCTTCGTCCTCCATCACGTGCCGGCTGCCTTCGCCACCCGGCACTAGGACGACCTCCGGATCGGTCACTTCGTCGAGGGTGTAGTCGGCGCCGATCCCCAGCGCCCCGCTGTCGGTGCGCACCTCGCCCTTGGCGGAGGCGACGAACTTCACCTCCCAGCCGGGCACCGAGCGGAGCACCTCGTAGGGGCCGATTGCGTCGAGGGCGGTGAGCTTGTCGAAGATGAGGATCGCGATTTCCATGAGTCGATCATCCCGGCCGCCCAGCCTCGATACCAGTGGCAGGATTGCCAATGTTCGCTAGATTTCTGCCATGCACCGGGTAGCCGCGCTCTGCCTCGATGGCCTCGTCGCCTTCGATCTGGCCGCGCCGGCGCAGGCCTTCACGCTGGCGGCGCAGGCCGATGGCGCTCCGCTCTATGAGTTCTCTACGTGCTCGCCGGGCGGGGCGAAGGTGCATACCACCACCGGATTCGCGGTGACGGCACAGCGCGGGCTGAACGCGCTGTCGCTTGCAGACACGATCGTTGTGCCGGGCTATGCGGCCGTGCTCACTCCACCTCCGGAGGATGCGATCGTCGCGTTGCGCCGTGCGGCGGGTCGCGGGGCCCGAGTGCTCTCCGTCTGCACGGGCGCCTTCGCCCTCGCCTATGCCGGACTGCTTGACGGGCGCCGGGCGACCACTCACTGGGCGCTCGCGGAGGAGCTGGCCATTCGCTTCCCGGCGGTCGACGTCGACCCCGCCGCGCTCTACGTGGACGAGCGAGACGTGCTGACCTCGGCCGGGCTCAGCGCCGGAATCGACCTCAGCCTCCACGTCATTCGCCGGGATTTCGGCGTCGCCGCCGGCGAGCGCGTCGCCCGCCACATGGTCGCCCCGCCCCACCGGGAGGGTGGCCAGGCCCAGTTCATCGAGCGAACGCCGGCTGGAGGCGAGGGTTCGCTGGAGGACACGCGGCGCTGGGCCGCAGAGAGGCTGGGGGAGCCACTGGACGTCGCTGCGATGTCTCGCCATGCGGGGGTCAGCCCGCGCACCTTCGCTCGGCGCTTCCGCGAGGAAACCGGGACGACGCCGCTGCAGTGGCTGCTCACCCGGCGGGTGCTGGAGGCCCAGCGGCTGCTCGAGGAAACCGACCGCTCGATCGACGATGTCGCCTGGCGGGTCGGCTTCGGAACCGCCGCTTCCCTGCGGGAGCACTTCCGGCGCGTCACCACCACCACCCCGACCGCCTACCGTCGTTCCTTTCGTGCGGTAGCCGCCTGAGGGCGGTCACGGCTTAGAGTTCCGGCGAGCGATGAGCCGCAGAGACCGGATCAAGCTGAACGAGGGCGAGCTGCTGGAGCTGCTCGATTCCGAGCGGATCGCCGTGGTGAGCAGCCTCGGCCCCCGCGGCTGGCCGCACTCGATGCCGATGTGGTTCGTCCCGCGTGAAGGTGACGTCTGGATCTGGACGTACGCGAAGTCCCAGAAGGTGCGCAACCTGGAGCGCGACCAGCGGGCCACGGTCCTGATCGAGACCGGTCACGAGTACGGCGAGCTGCGCGGCGCGATGATCGAAGCCAGGGCGGAGGTCCATCGGGACTTCGAGACCGTGATCGGGTTCGCCGAGGAGTTGACGCTGCGCTACGCAGAGGGGATTTCCTCGGTCGACGGGGACGCCAAGGCGGCGCTGGAGGCACAGGCGCCGAAGCGGGTCGCGATCCACTTCAAGCCGGTGAGCGTCGCCAGCTGGGATCACCGCAAGTTGGGCGGGACCTACTGAGCCGTTAACTTCCCGGCGCTACCGCAGCGCTCGCGGCGTGTTAGGAAGTGACCCGCACGTCCGTGCCTTGCCGCACCGAATGAGAACTCCCAAGACCGCACTCGCTCTCCTCGCCCTCGTGGGCGCGCTGGCCGCTCCGGCCGGAGCCCAGGCGCTTCCGCCGGACTTCTTCGGCGTCGCGCCGCAGACGACCCTGACCGACACCGACATCGAGTACATGAGGGCCGGTCGGATCGGCAGCATCCGGTTGGCGGTGCCGTGGGAGGTGGTGCAGCCGACTGCGAAGGGCGGCTACAACTGGAGCGGCGTCGACCAGGCGGTGGGGGCCGCCGCGCGTGGGGGGCTGCGTGTCCTCCCGTTCCTCTACGGGACCCCTCGCTGGCTCGCCGGCAAGCCGACCGCTATGCCGATCGACAGCGGCCGGGCACGGCAGGCCTGGGTGGCCTTCGTCAAGGCAGCGGTGGAACGCTACGGGCCAGGCGGTGAGTTCTGGGCGGAGCATGCGCCTGGTGTGGTCAAGTACGAACCGGCGATCCCGAGCCCGTCTCCAATCCGCACCTGGCAGATCTGGAACGAGGCGAACTTCTTCTACTTCGCCTTCCCGGTCTCCCCGACCCGCTACGCGCGTTTGCTGAAGCTCTCCTACGGGGCGATCAAGAGCGCCGATCCCGGGGGCAAGGTCGTCCTCTCTGGCCTCTTCGGCGACCCCGATGAGCGCGGGAGGCGGGGGATGGCTGCGGCCGACTTCCTCGATGAGTTGTACCGGGTGCCGGGGATCAAATCCAAGTTCGACGGGGTCGCTCTGCACCCCTATGCGGTTGATGCCGACACACTGGAGGAGTTGACCGAGGGAATGCGCACGGTCATCCGCGAGAACCGGGACCCCGGGGCCGGCCTCTACCTCACCGAGTTGGGTTGGGGTTCCCAAAATAACTTCAGGCAGGTCGCCTTCGAGCAGGGCCGTGCCGGCCAGGCCCGCCAGTTGCGCGATTCCTACCGCTACCTGATCGCGAACCGCCGGCGCCTCAACCTCAAGGCCACCTATTGGTTCTCCTGGAAGGACGTCCCAGGCTCCTGCAACTTCTGCGACTCGGTTGGCCTCTTCCGCCAGGGCCCCCGCTTCAAGCCAAAGCCCGCCTGGCACACCTTCGTCGATCTGACCGGCGGCCGCGCACGGCCTTAAGGCCCTGTACTGAACAGCCGTAGGGGCGGGACGTCGCCGCCGGCGACTGCGATGGCCGCTGCAAAGGCTGGTCCCGGGTCGAGATCCGATACGGCGACCGGGTCTGGCGGGAGTGGCGCTGTGAGGCCGCCCCCCAGGCACTTGGCAACGGCCTCTCGGCGAGTCCAAGCCTGGTGGAAAATGACCGATCGGTCGTCGGGAGAGGCGGCGCGGACGGCAGCCGCGTCGATCGGATCGAGGGCCCGGGGGGCGAGCTTGACTACGTCGCGGACGGGATCGATCCACTCGACGTCGATGCCGACCTCCCGCTCTTGCGCTACCGCGATCAGGCCGAGGTCGCCGGAATGACTGAGGCTGAAGCGCAGTGGGGCGGAGGGCTCGGCGAGTGCCGGCTTGCCGCGGTCGCCGAGCCGCAGTTGGACTCTCGCCGGATCCGTCTCCAGGTAACGGCCCAGCACTCCGCGCAGCATCCAGCGTGCCGCGACCCAACGCCGGCGGGCGTCGGGGATCATCAGTCGCGCCGCGCGCCGGCGCTCGTCGACCGGCAAACCATCGGCGGCGGGCCACTCCTCGCATTCGAGCTCCGAACGCCAGACATGCACCTCGCGAGCCGGCGCCGGGAGCCGGTGCTCCTCCGTTCTCCAGCTTGTCGCCGGCTCCATGCCTAGCGTCGCCGACGGTGGTCGATCTTGATCGTGAGGCGACGCGACTCCGCGAATAGGAAATCCGAGCTTTCACCCTCGGGGAGGAGTGTCGCCCTGAAGACGGTGCGACGACGAACCCGCGGGTGGAAGCGGGCGGTGCAGGCGCGGCTGAGGAATCTCGACCCATTCGACCGACCCCCTCGCAGAAGGCGAATCTGTTGGCCTTTATGTCCCTCGCAAGGGGAAATCCAGGCGACGATCAGCGCCGGTTTCCCGCGCTTGACCCTGCGCCGCTCGGCTTTGATGCCGACGTTCGGCAGGGGTCGGAGGCCGGACGGCTCCCTGGGCGAAGGAGGTGGGCAGCCGGCGGAGGGCAGGCCGCCCAGGCGATAGACCCCACCCGAGGCAGAGGCGACGTAAAGCCGTCCCGCGGAGTCTTCGCCGAACGACGTCGGTTTGTCGACGTGTACTCCCAGGGAGCAGTCGCCGACGGCCGGCTGGCCTGATGTCGCGGGAAGCTGGAGCGAGCGGATGTCGCCGGTGCAGAAATCCGTATAGACGTAGCGGCCGTTGAGAGAGCCAAGGTCGGGATCCCGCACGACGTAGCCCCCGATGATCGAGCAGCCGAAGGCTCCGCGGCCGACGGGCTCGTGCGGATACTCGAAGACCGGGTCGGTGAAGTGGCTCAGCGCCAGCGTCGAGCACTCCGGGTCGGTTCCCGGGCCGGCGAGCAAACCCTCGCGGCAGTTCCAGCCGTAGTTGGCGCCGCCGCCTCCGGCGGTACCAGGCGCGACGCTCGGCGCCCAGTCGATCTCTTCCCGCGCGTCCTGGCCGACGTCCCCGATCGCCATCCCCCCGGTAAGGCGATCGAAGGAGAAGCGGAAGGGATTGCGCAGGCCGAGGCTCCAAATGGCGTCGTCCTGGGTCGATCCCCCGACAAACGGGTTGTCAGGCGGCACCGAGTACGGATCCAGCCCGCTCTGATCGGGATCGATCCGCAGGATCTTCCCCAGGGGGCTGTTGAGATTCTGGGCGTGGTGGAACTCTCCGTTCGAGCCTCCTCCATCGCCGGTTGAGATGTAGAGGTAGCCATCCGGCCCGAACTGGAGCTGGCCGCCGTTGTGACTTGCGGATTCGAGGTGGGGGATATTCAATACCGACCGGCGGCTGAGCGGATCGGCCACGTCGCCGGTCGCGGTTAGCTCGTCGACGCGGATGTTGCCGTCGTTGTCGGTGTAATCGACGTAGAACCTTCCGGTCGTGGCGAAGTCCGGAGCGGTTGCCATCGATAACAGCCCCCGCTCGCCGTCGCAGCATCGGACGACGGGACTGAGGTCTGCAAACGTGCTGACGCTTCCATCCTCGACGAGCCTGATGGCTCCCTCCCGTTCCACCACGAAGAGCCGCTCTGGATTCCCCTGATCCGAAGTTATGAATACCGGCTGGTCGAAGGATCCGATCGGATGCAGGGCGATCGCCGAGGCGCTAGCCGCTCCCATCGCCCAGAGCGTCAACGAGATTGCGGTAAGCCTTCGGAGATACACCGCCGACCTCCTCGCCAGCTCTCTCTCAAGCCCCCGAAGTGGCGAGTTCCCGCTTGACTTCGGCGAAGATCCACGAGTAGGTCTCCTCGAGTCCCTCACGAAGGCCGATCGATGGCTCCCATCCATAGGTTGTCCGGATCAAGGTGTTGTCGGAGTTCCGTCCCCGCACTCCTTGAGGCGCGTCCAGTTTGTAGCGGCGCTCCAGCTCGACGCCCGCGATCTCCTCAACGATGTCGACCAGGCCGTCGATCGTGACCAGCTCCGAGGAGCCGAGGTTGATCGGCTCCACGCGGGGACCTTCGCTGATCCTCAGTGTTCCCTCCACGCAGTCGTCGATGTACATAAAGCTGCGGGTCTGCTGACCGTCCCCCCAGATCTCGATCTCGGTGGATCCGCTCAGCGCGGCCTCCGCGACCTTGCGACAGATCGCCGCCGGCGCCTTTTCGCGGCCGCCCGTCCAGGTTCCCTCGGGCCCGTAGACGTTGTGGTAGCGCGCGACTCGGGTTTCCAGGCCGAAGTCCTCCATGAAGTGGCGGCACATCCGCTCGCCGAAGAGCTTCTCCCAGCCATAGCCGTCCTCCGGCATTGCCGGGTAGGCGTCGGACTCCTTCAGCGCGGGAACCTCAGGCGTTTCCTGCTTCTCGGCGGCGTAGACGCAGGCGGAGGAGGAGTAGAAGAAGCGTTCCACGCCCGCGTCGCGGGCGGCCATCAGGACGTGAGTGGAGGGCAGGACCGAAAGCATGCAAAGCGCTTTGTTGCCTTCGATGAAGCCCATGCCGCCCATGTCGGCGGCGAGGTTGTAGACCCAATTCGCGCCATCGACGGCTGCGCGCGCATGCTCCAGCAGGGAGACGTCGAGAACGCGATTGTCGGCCGCCTCGAAGAGCTGATGCCATTCCTCGAGCGGCTTGCAGTCGACCGACCGCACCTCGTGTCCTTGTCGCAGCAGCTCACCGACGAGATGACCGCCGATGAATCCGCCGCCGCCGGTGATGAGCACCGGTTTTCCTGAGCCTGGCGGGGGCATCGGCGACATCTTAGGCACAAATCGAGAAAAGAGAACGAAGTCTGCAGTGGCAGTCACCGTAAGCCGAAGTCACGATGTGCGCCGACCTGATGTGCTCAGGATGAGGGGCCCCAACGAGCGCACATAGACATCGCCCCAATTCGACTGGCGAGGCAGCGCATCGATAGCCTTAAAGACCTGACCTGGCTGGATCCATTCACCCAGCAATCGCATGGACTCCCCAATTGAGATGTTTGCCTCAATTGGCCCGATGGCTTCCAGTAGCTCCAGACAGGACCTAGCCTCATCCTGAAATTCTTGCGTGAACTCGAATGACACGCAGGGCAGAGGAGAGGAAAGCCCCTCTAGCACCTGTCGCTCAAAGCCCTCAACATCGATCTTGCAAAAGCTCGGAATGCCATGCTCGGCTATAAGGCGATCTAAGGTTGTTACGGGCACCGATTCGCTTCTGGACCATTCGCGGTCCGCAAAGCGACCGTCGGTCTGCCAAGTCTTTGACATCGTGGAGATAGTTGGGTCGTTGTCACAGATCGCGATCTCTGCTGTCCCTGGTCTGCTGCCAACCGCCACTGGGGCGATTGTTACCTTTGGATCCCCCTCGAATCTTTTCTGCAACTCTCGTACGCATGCTTTCTGGGGCTCCACTGCAATTGTGCGCGCCCCGATTGCGCGGAATAGTTCCGTTCGATCTCCAACATTTGCACCGATATCGAAACAGAGGAAATCCTCCTCAAGGAATTCGCTATAAAAGTGAATCGCTTGCTGTTTCCGCCTGGCCTCGAGGCGGGAACTTCCCCACTTAGTCTTTTCCAACGTCCTGCGTAAGGGGGCATGCACTCGTTGCGCGAAAGTCGTTGATCCTGTCGATGGCATCGTCGGCATCCTAGCCCTGACACCCCCGGATCTCCGATCGTATAAACAGAGCATCCATCTGGAGCAGCTCTTTGGTGCGGCTGTCACGGAAACCAGGCTCAAGGTCGGTCAGGGCAAAGCCGGCATCATGCGCCCTCTGGACCAACTCCTGGAAGAGCACCTGATCTTTGTACAGCTCGACGAAACCTAGCTCCAGCTCTACGAGTCGGCAGCTGCGCAGGACCTCCGTTGCACCGGCAAGAACCTCTGACTCGAAACCCTGCGTGTCTACCTTGAGGAAGGCACGGCTTTCGGGGTCAAGGATCTCGCCTTGCAAGCGGTCGAGCGTCGTCACCTCGACCATCTCCGAGCCGACGTAGGAGGAAGATGGATCGGCAGTCTCGTGGGCGCTCGCCATCTCCCGAACCGAGCTGCTGAACCCGTCGTTCCCAGAGATGTAGATCTCTATCTCACCGGAGTGGTCACCGATCGCAGTGCGTTGGCATGACCAGTCTCGGTCCGCTTTAGCCAGAGCTTCCAGTCGTTCGTAGTGCTCCCGGATTGGCTCGAAGGAAACGATTTTCCCTTCGTAACCTCCATGGCGCAGAGCTTGAGCGAACTCCCCGGCGTGGGCGCCGACATCGAGAACAAGGTCAACCCGCTCGGATTCGAGTTGGCGCCGGCGCCGCTTTGAATACGTGCCGTCCAGGTCGTATCGCTGCAGTTCGAGGCCCAAGCTGCGCAGGCGTTTTTTCAGATGCGCCTTCCACCCTCTGCCCGCCATTCCGCGATGCTAGCTGCCGCCAACCCCTCCCCACTGATATTCAAGGACGCGTGCAAGGAAACCTCGATCCGAGCCCGGCCCGACTTGCCCCGGCGATGCTGAACCAGCTGGCTCGCTACAGCGCAGTGGCGCCGACGATCGAGGCGAGCTCGGGCAGCACGCTGCTCGAGGTTGGCAGCGGAAGCGAGGGATTCGCTCGCTTCGCGGGCGGGCGCTGGTCGATTACCGCCTGCGACCGCGACTTCACCGACTACGGTGCGGTCGCAATCCCCGAGGACGGGCTGCGGCGTGTCGAGGGCGATGTGACCGCACTGCCGTTCGCCGACCGGGAGTTCGACGTGGTACTGGCCCTGGACCTTTTGGAGCATCTGCGCGCCGATCTGCGCCCCACCGCGTTGAGTGAGCTGGCTCGAGTTGCGGATGGGAAGCTGATCGTCGGGTGTCCATGCGGAGAACGGGCGCTGAAGGCGGATCGGGCTCTGGCTCGCTATTACGCTTTACAACCGCGGCCCGTCCCGCCTTGGCTGGTCGAGCATTTGGAGAACGGGTTTCCGGAGGCCGATCTCCTGGTCGCCGCGCTCTCGCCGTTTGGCAGGGTCCGGATTTTCCCGAACGAGCGCGTCGGCACCCACCTTGCCGTCTCGTTGCTGGAGGGGACGCCTTACGTGGCCCGCTTGGCGCTCCGACTCGCGGCGAAGCTGAAGGCTGGGATTCCCGATGGAGGGGCCCGGAAGTCGCCGCTGGCGAGCCGCTGGCTCTCGATCCTGCGGGGCGGCGATCGGGAGCCGGCCTACCGGCAGATCGCTGTGCTCGATCGAGCCTGAAACCCTCACGTCTCTCTCAGGAGCTGTGGCGCTGCCTGCGCAAGGCGAGAGCGCAGCGCAGCGAGATGTCGAGCAGGCCGTCTTGCGGAATTTCGCGCTGCGGCGAGGCCCGACCGTCGCGCCACCCCCTCAGCCTTCCGATCAGGCCCTCCGCGGTTCGCTCGAAGAGGAGCTGGCCGGCGCAGATCGCCGACTCGGCGGCGACCGCGCGCGCCAGTAGCGCGGGGTGGCGTCTGAGGCCGTAGGCGCGCAGCATGTATCCGCGACTCCAGCCCGTCATCGCGTACTTTCGGGCGGTGTTGGCGCCGAGGGTCTCCGAGTAGGCGTGCAGGCCCCGGGCTGCCGGCGCGAGGCGACAAGCGATCCCGGCTACTCGCATGCGCAGCGCAAGGTCCAGATCCTCGTAGTAGAGAAAGATCCGCTCGTCGAAGCCGCCGACCCGCTCAAATGCCTCTCGCCGGAAAAGGGCCGCGCCGCCGGTCGGTCCCAGCGGGTCGGGCGCCGATGCCAGGGCGGCGATCGGCTTTCCGCACAGATGGTCGAAGCCGAGCAGGGTGGAATCGGCGACGACCCCGGCGGAGTCGATCGTTCCCGGGTCGCGCTCACGCAACAGCACCCCAGCGACCGCGTCGACACCGGGCGTGAGTACTTCGAGCAGGCCGGAGACAAAGCCTGGCTCGGCGGTGACGTCATCGTTTAGGAAGACGATCGGGTCGCCCGGAACCTCCTGCACTGCTCGATTGAGCGCCGCGCCGAATCCCAGGTTCCGGCCAAACTCGAGAACTCGCACCCACGGGAATCTCTCACGAACGAGTGTCGCGCCAAGGCGCTCGGCGCTGTTGTCGACGACCACCACCTCGGGCATCTCCACTTGCCGTTCCAGCGCCGCCAGCGTCTTTGCGAGTCGCTCCCCGGCCTGGAGGGTGGGTATGTAGACGGTCGGCTTCATCGGTCAGCGCGCGAGCCCAAGGGCCTCTCGAACCTCACTCGCGAAACGGTCGCCGTGTAACTCCTCGGCGTAGCGTCGTAAGCCGCTCTCATAGCGCCGGGGTGCGTTCGGGTCGAGCGCAATCGAAAGGATCGCCTCCCGCAGCGCGCCCGCGTCCGCGGGGTCGGCGGTTCGTCCCAGGCCGTGTCGTTCGACCAGCCGCCCGACGGCATTGTCGTTGCCAACCACGACCGGAGTGCGAGCGGCGGCCGCTTCCAGCAGGACCCTCGAGCCCGAGGGGCGCCAGCCGAAGGAGAGCAGCGCACAGCGTGAGCGCGACATCTGCTCCATCGCATCCGGATAGGGAACCCGCCGGAAGTCGGTTTCCAGTATCACCCCCGCGTCTTCGAGCCTGGTCAACTCTTCTCCCAGTCGGTTCCGATACTCGGGCGCGATGTCGCCGAAAAGGGTCAGTCGAAGTCCCTCGCAATCGCGGCTGAGCGCGTCGGCGAGGCGATCCATGCCCTTGCGTTCGTCGAAGTAGCCGAACAGGAAGCAGCCCCCCCTCTCTTCCGGCGGCCGTGGCCTCGGGGCGATCTCAAGCATCGGATCCGGCAGCCAACGCGCCGGCGCCCCGCGTCGGCGTGACCAAAGCGCGACCGCCTCCGCGTCGAGCCCGAAGAGGACACCGGCATCCGGCCTTTGCCGCCAACGGCGGATGTTCCACTCCTTGAACAGAGCGCTGGCCCGTTCCCGCGGCGCCAACGGTAGGCCATACGCACGGGGGAAGTGGGCGTTGGCGAACATCACGAAGATGCTTACCGTGGAGGTAAAACGGGGAGCGCTCGCGAGCCATCGCAAGATCGGATCCGCGAACAGCACCACCGTGTGATCGGCTCCGGTTGCCGATGCCGCCTCCTGCAGCAGTTTCAACTCCTGCTTCGCGAGAGTGCCCTTGTCGAGGCCGCGCGTCGAGTCGGGGCGCGGCCTCGGATCACCCAGGGAGTGAAGATCGGCGTCGAGGGGGCGGAGATCGTCAATCAGCGGTTGGGATCCGGCGACGACGACGTCGGCTCTGGGCGCTAGCGCCTCGGCAAAGGCTCTGGCGTAGAAGTTGTGGTGGCCACCTTCGTTCCAATCGAAAAGACAAATTTTCATCTGCCCTTGATTCTTCCCAATATCGGACGCACAACTCCCCCAAACTCCCGCAGCTCCCGCCACGAAAGGACGGTTTCGAGCACGCTCCAGGTCACGGCGACGGCGAGGAGCGACAAGAGGAGACCCTGCAGATCGTTCCCAACGTCCATACCCTGGGCCAGCGCGGTCGCGGCGACGGCGATCGCGGTTGACTTCGCTACGGTCAGCAGCGACCGGCGGATGCGGGGATGGGTGACCGCTGCAAGTACCACCGTCGCTCCGATCCCTGAAACGGCGATCGCGATTCCAACACCAGCCTCGCCCATCGATCTCACCAAAACGACGGCAAGGAAGCAGAGGATCGCGGTCTCCACGACGGCGGATGCGATCGGACCATTGGGTTTGCCGATTGCGAGGGAATAGCTGTTCATGGTGGAGAGCGCGCTCGCCGTGAGCATCATCCCCAGCGACCCGATCAGCACTATGTCCGTCGTCGGGAGCCACTCCTCGCCCAAGAGCAGCTGGATCAGCGGCTGGGCGGCGCCGGCGACCAAAGCGAGCGGAAGACCGGCCGCAAGGGCGGTCGTCGTCGCGATCCGGGCCGCGCGCATGGGGCGTAACTCGGGATCGCGCGAGAGGGCCGGGAATGAGACCCTGGCCACGGCCGTCGTCAGGGCGATGGGGAACGAGAAGAGCCGTTTCGCCATCGCGTAGAAGCCCGCGACCGAAGCGCCTCCGATCGCGCTGAGAAGCACCACCAAGCCGAGTTCCTTGAGGAGGTGGATCCCCTGCAGGGCGCTGACCCGCAGGCCGAAGCCGGCATGCTGCCTAACCAGGCGGAAGGCAAGCGTGGGGCGTTGCAGCGAGCGTTGGATGAGCCAAGCGGAGACCAGGCCCGCCGTTCCGCCCGCCGGCACCGCCCAGGCGAGGCTGAACGCCCCTAAGCCGGCAATCGCGGCTAGTAGGGCGAACGCATTGAAGGCGAGGGTGTCGGCGGTCTCCACGGCCGCCACCCCACCGAATCTCAGACGACGCTCCATCAGCATGACCGGCATTGCTCGGGCGGCATAGAGCGGCATCGCGATGGAGGTGACGGCGACGACGTCCATTGTCTTGTTGCCGCCGCCGCCTGCCGGCAAGACGACGAATGCCACGACGAGTAGCAGCCCCGCGATTATTGTCGCGAGGGCGAGTGTGATGCCGAGTACGGCTGCCTGAAGCTTGGGCGAGGGCTCTTCCTCCATCCGTACGAGGGCGCTGGGAAGTCCCATCTCGGCGGCACGCTGGCCGACAAGCTGGGTTGCAAGTGCGATGGCGAAGAGGCCGTAATCGGCGGGGGTCAGCAGCCGTGCGAGGACAATCGTGACGCCTGCCGTGAGGACTTGGAGGCCCAGCGTTCTCCCGACCAAGATTCCGACGCCGCGGGCGGCGGTGACTCCAAGCAACTCCGGATCCGCCGGCTGCGCGGGCTCGAAGTCGCCCGCGTCAGCCACTGGTCCATCGCTGTCGGGGCGAGAGGTCAGCTCGGCGGCGGATCAGTAGAGACCCGCGGGGGGCTGAAGCGGATAAATGTCGGCGGTGGGCCCTTCGCGGCCATTCGGGTCTACGACGTAGAGAGCGGTTGCGCCTCGGAGTGCGCCAATCAGGACGTACACGGAGGGAGGCATATCTCCGGGGGCGTCCAAGGGGCGCTGGAAGGCAAAGCCCTGGAAGCCATCTTCGCCAAGCATCACTCGCACCATGGCGTCTTGCAAGTCCGGATTGCGCTCGAGGAGCACCAGGTCGGGCCGGAGAGACGATGGATTTTCGACCGCTGGCTGCGCGATCGGCCCGATATCGAGAGACCACTGACGAGGGCCGGCTCCGCGAATTGGCAGGTAGGAATCTTCGAGCTGCCGCTTGAATTTTGACTCGCCCGACACGGAGACGATCCGGACCCGGCTGTTGGGGCTCTGCCTCACCGCCATGTAGAGGTCGGGACGCAATCCCCCGTGGCTCACAACGACGAAATCAGCCCGTGCGCCTGGCAGGGGCTCTGGGATCGGGGAGCGAAACCGACCGACCGTTCGCCCGGTTCGAGTCGACTTCACGAGCACGGTCAGTGA
This sequence comes from uncultured Conexibacteraceae bacterium, assembly GCA_964536955.1. Taxonomy (GTDB): domain Bacteria; phylum Actinomycetota; class Thermoleophilia; order Solirubrobacterales; family 70-9; genus CAZHZI01. The sequence continues at coordinate 24,241 of CAZHZI010000002.1, read as the reverse complement.
CCGTCTTTCCTGGTGCATTACGAAGAGTGCTGGGTCGCGCAGTGGGGGCCAGGCGCCGATGTCGTATTGGACGCGGTCAAACGATCGAGGGAGGCGCATCCTCACGGTGTCGAGGCGAACCGGGGAGTAGTTCGTATCAGCGCTGTGGACGGCGAGCTTTTGGCCGCCGCGATCGACCCACCACAGTTGAGTGTTCTCCCCCGCCCTGTCGCTGTTTGTCATCACGGCGTCGGCTGTCTTGACACTCGTGGGCAGTCGCAGGGTCTTCGCCTTGGGATACGGCTCTGGAAGTGTGCGTTGGACGATCAGACCTGCGACGAATAGGATGACGATCCCGACGGAGCCATAGGCGAAGGCGCTGCGGAGCCGAGGACCCCGCTCGGGCCCCGGGCTGGTTGGGCTCGGAGGGGAGTTGGCTTGGCCGGTGGAGCGCATCGCGCGGATCTTGCCCCATAGCCGCCCAACCACGCCCGGCGGTGCCTCCGGGTTCTCGGCTACGGCGCCGAGGACCAGCAGCAGCGGGGCAACGACGAGCCAGTCGATGTGCTGCGTCCAAAGGTTTGTGTAGAGGCCGAACAGGGCGACGAAGAACAGGTATGCAGCCACCAACGACCAGCGGAGCGATTGGGTGCGCGCCGCCGCAGCGTACGCACCCGCTGCCAACGTGCCTGTGATTGCGACGCCGGGTATCAAGACGGCGAAGCCGCCATCGGCCCAGAGGGGGCCGGCGATGGTGCTCGTGACCCATGGAGGAGTAAGGGTCGCCGAGAGGTCGCCGATGCTCCTCGTGCCGGAGATGAAGTTGTCCAGTGCCGCAGCGTCATATACGCCGTGGCCGAAGGGAGCGACGGTCGGAAAGTGGCCGATCACACCTTGCAGCGCCAGGAAGTTAGTCGTGATGGCCACATACACAGGCACAAGAGGTTTAACGAGGAAGGGCATGGTGGGGAGGATCTCGCCGAACAACTCCGCCTCGAAGGGCGTGGTGGGATGCTGGTAGACGCGTAGGTAGAAGCCGAGGCTGATCGCGAGGAGGGCGAGCATGCCCCCCGCCACCAGCACATATGTAGGCGGACGGCCCCAAAAAAGCCAGCGGGCGACGATCGCCACGATGATCGGTAGAACCACGCTGCCCCTACCCCCCTGCAAGGCGAACGACCCCACCGCGACGACCGCGACTCCAAGCTCAAAGCGCGATTCGCGGCTGAAGAGCTCACGCGGCTTGACCAGGGCCAGGATCGCGCTGACGGTGAGAAGGTCCGTCAACAGGATCGTCGGTCCTCCTTGACTGAAGCGCGCTTCGTCGATGTTGCCGCTCAACAGCGGGATCGCCCCGGCAAGGGCGAACTGGTGTGCGAGCTCGAGCAGGCCGATCGACACGAGGACAATCAGGACGCGCCGGAAGGTTCGTTCCGAGATTCTCGGTTCGCTCCTCGTTGGTGAAAGGGCCGTGGTGACACTTGCGATTCCCTGGCCGATCAGGCCACCCGCGAAGAACGCGAGGGGCACCGCGATCACCACGACGATCATCACCGTCGACCACGGCCCTTGGGCATCCAGCAGGTGAAGCTGAGAGAGGAGGGCGGCCAATGCCCACGCAATTGGAAAGGCGACCAGCGGCGAGAGGATCGAGGCGTTGAGGCGTCGCAGGCTCATCGCTCTCCTGCCGGTCCCAGCCGGTACCCCCGCGCATAGGCGCCGCGCGTCATCGCCAGCCAGACTTTCTCCCGCAGTCCCGGCGGCAGGGGCATCTGGCCCAGCATTGCGAGCGCCGGCGCGGCGATGCGGATCGCTTCCCAGGCCGGGCCTTCGGGGGGCTTCACTCTTGGATGGGGGCGGTCGGGGCGCAGCTGGTTGTAGAGCGCCGCTGAGCGGCCGACGACGACCGTGCGTCTGGCCGACTGCCTCGGTGTGGTCGGATGGTCGTGCAGCGCGACCAGCTCCGGGTGGTAGTCCAGCTCAACCCCGCCGTCCGCGAGGCGCACGCCCAGTTCGGTGTCCTCGACGGCGGCGGTGGGAAAGCGCGCGTCGAAGCCCCCCAGCCGTCTCAGGAGCTCCCGCTTGAGCGAGGCATGCGAGCTGAAGAAGTAATTGGAGGGATCAACGGGGCCGGCCTCTATTTCCGCGTAGGTGAACTGTGGCCCGCCGTCCTCGAGCCAGCGCATGAACGACGTGACCGGGCGCCTGGGATTCCAGGTGATGCGCCCGAGCACGCCATAGGAGTTTTCGGGGCGAGCGGTGTGAAGATCGATGTGGGTCGCGAGGAGCCCGGCGCCCGCCGGCGCCGTGTCGTCGCCCAGGAAAAGGATGATCGGAGCGCTCGACGCCTCGATGCCGGCGTTGCGGGCTGCCGCCGGACCACCGTCCGGATGCTCGACGAGGCAAGTAGCGGCGGGGCTACGGTCCACCAGCTCGCGCACTCTTTCGAGCGCGGCGTCGTTTGATCCGTTGTCGACGACGATCGTCTCGATCTCCTCATCCACCTCCTGCGCCTCGAGCGCGGCCAGCGTGTGCGCCAGAGTCGCGGCACGATCCCTGGTCGGTATGACGATCGAGAGAGAAGGGCTCATCGGCTGGCTACGAGTCTTGGGCGGCTTTGAAGGAAGACGGGGCCGTTGCTGCGCCATCCGTCCTAAGGCGGGAGGCGAGCCGGAGTAGCGGTTTGGCGATCGGCGCGATGCGCCTATGGTGCTTGCCGATGTACCGCTCGACCGAGGGCAGGCGGATCGCCTGCAACTGGCCCCTGTCGATCTGCTCGAAAGACTCGGCGCCCAAGTGATCGATCCAGGCCGAGCCGACGACGAGATTGCGGTAGCCGGCGTCCCGCAATCGCTTCGCGAGGTCGACGTCTTCGTACCAGAGGAAGAACCCTTCGTCGAAGCCGCCGAGGCTCTCCCAGACGTCGCGTCGCATCACAAAGCATGCTCCTGAGGGTTGTCCGACCTCTGCTACGGCGCCGGGCGGGGGGCTTGGAGCGGCCCCGGTGCGGAAGGAGCCGACGAAGATCCGCCCAAGCATCGTCACGGCCCCCGGCAGATCGGCGTGGTAGCGGTCGGTGTCGCCGCCGAACACCGGTCCAGCCATCCCGCCCTGTGGATCCGCGAGAACGGTAATGGCCAGTTCGGCGAGCGCTCCTGGCTGCGGAATCACGTCGGCGTTGCTGACGCAGATCAGCTCGCCGGCTCCGTCGGCTAGCGCAAGGTTGGCAGCGATCCCATAGCCGGCGTTCTCCTCGCTCAACCGCAGCGCGACTTCTGGTGGGCAGCTTTCCTCGAGCAGCTTTCGCTCCTCAGGGACGGAGGCATTGTCGACGATCGTCACTCGGGTTTCGACTTTCTCCGAGTGCAGGAACGCGTCAGCGGCGGTCAGTGCCGCCCGTGACGTATTCCAGTTGACGATTGCGACGTCGATCGTCGTCGGCTGGGAACCCCGGCTCATTGAGCACGCGACGATAGCCTTCCCGCCGATGCAAGACCTCAAAGGACTGATCCTCTCGGGCGGCGCCGGCACCCGTCTTCGCCCGATCACCCACACATCGGCGAAGCAGCTCGTGCCCGTCGCCAACAAGCCCGTGCTCTTCTATGGGATCGAGGCGCTGGTCGACGCCGGCGTGAAGGAGATCGGGATCATCATCGCGCCGGAGACCGGGGACGAGATCCGGGAGGCCGCCGGGGACGGCTCAGCCTTCGGAGCGAGGATCACCTACATCGTCCAGGACGAGCCTGCCGGGCTTGCCCACGCGGTGCTGACCGCCGAAGAGTTCCTCGGGGGTGCATCCTTTGTCATGTATCTGGGCGACAACCTGCTGCGTGACGGTCTGCGTGGACTCGTCTCCACCTTCCGCGAAGCAGAGCCGGACGCGCTCATCCTCCTCACGCCGGTTGACGATCCCAGCTCCTATGGCGTGGCCGAGCTCGACGGCGAGAGGATCCTTCGCCTGATCGAAAAGCCGAAAGACCCGCCGTCAAATCTCGCCCTGGTCGGCGTCTATCTCTTCAGCCCCTCGATCTTCGATGCCGCTCGCGCTCTGGAGCCCTCCTGGCGGGGGGAGCTGGAGATCACCGAGGCGATCCAGGGCCTCATCGACGACGGCCACCGCGTTCAATCGGAGGTCGTCACCGGCTGGTGGAAGGACACCGGCCAGCTCGCCGACATGCTGGAGGCGAACCGGCTTGTCCTCGAGGAGATCGAGACGCATCTGGAGGGGGAGATCGACGACGATTCCCGCGTCGAGGGGCGAGTGATCGTCGGGAAAGGCGCCACCATCGCCCGTTCGGTGGTCCGTGGTCCCGCCGTGATCGGCCCCGGCGCATGCATAGAGGACGCCTACATCGGCCCCTACACCTCGATCGGCGACGAAGTCCACGTCCGCCGCTCCGAGGTGGAGCACTCGATCATTCTCGCCTGCTCCGTCGTCGAGGATCTCGGCACCCGCATGGAGGCCAGCCTGCTCGGCCGCAACGTCAGGCTCACTCGCAGCGATGGAATGCCGAAGACGCTGCGCCTGCTGGTCGGCGACAACTCCGAAATCAAATTGATCTGATGAAGGTGCTGGTCACAGGCGCGGGGGGGATGCTCGGCCGCGATGTGGTGCTCGCCGCCGGCAACGCCGGCCACGACGTGGTCGGCTTCGGCCACTCCGAGTTGGACGTGACCGATGCCGCCACGGTGGGGAAGAAGCTCGACCTGGAGCGTCCCGACGTCGTCATCCACTGCGCCGCCTGGACCGACGTAGACGGTGCCGAAGGCGCCGAGGAGCAGGCGATGGAGGTGAACGGCGCCGGCGCCGGCAACATCGCCGCAGCCGCAGCTGCGGTCGGCGCCTCGGTCGTCTACGTCTCCAGCGACTATGTCTTCGACGGCGCCAAGGGCACCCCCTACATTGAGACCGACCAGCCCGCGCCGCTCTCCGCCTACGGTCGCACCAAGCTGGCCGGCGAGGAGGCGACCGCCGCCGCCAACAAGCGCCACTTCATCGTCCGCTCCTCCGGGTTGTTCGGGATCGGTGGCAGCAACTTTGTGGAGACGATGCTCCGCCTCGCAACCGATCACGGCGAGGTCCTCGTCGTTCGAGACCAGGTCGGCTCGCCGACCTACACATGGCACCTGGCCTATGGCGTCGTCCGCCTGATCGAGGGAATCGAATTCGGCATTCACCACATGGCGGCCGCCGGCCTGTGCTCCTGGTACGACTTCGCGCGGGAGATCTTCGAGCAGGCCAAGGTCGAGTGCAAAGTCCTCTCGGGGACGACCGAGATGCTCGGCCGCCCGGCGCCGCGGCCGGCCTTCTCGGCCCTGACCAGCCAGCGTGAGCACGCGATCGAGCTGCCCTCCTGGCAAGACGGCCTCTCGGGATACCTCGCACAAAGAGAAACGGAAAGGGAGGCGGCTTGAAGCTCCTCGTCACCGGCGCCGCCGGGTTCATCGGGTCCACCTACGTGCGCCTCGTCGAAGATGAGCACGAGATCGTCGTGCTGGACAAGCTCACCTACGCGGGGCGGCGGGAAAACCTGCCCGAAGGCGTCGAGCTGATCGTCGGCGGCATCGAGGATCCGGCGATCGTCCACGAGGCGATGGAGGGCGCCGACGCGGTCGTCAACTTCGCCGCCGAGTCCCACGTCGACCGCTCGATCGACGACCAGGACGTCTTCGCCCGCACCCATGTGATCGGCACCGGCACGCTGCTCGACGCAGCCCGTGAGCTGGGCGTCAGCCGCTACCTCCAGGTCTCCACCGACGAGGTCTACGGCTCGATCGAGTCGGGATCCTTCACCGAGACCTCGCCGCTCGATCCCTCCTCGCCCTACTCCGCGACCAAGGCGGCCGGAGACCTGCTCGTCTCCGCCCACGTCCATACCTATGGGATCGAGGCCTCGATCGTGCGCGGCTCCAACAACTATGGCCCGCGCCAGTACCCCGAGAAGTTGATCCCGCTGATGGTGCTGAATGCGATCCACGGCGACAGCCTTCCCGTCTACGGCGATGGCCGCCAGGTCCGCAACTGGCTCTACGTCGAGGACTTTTGTCGCGGGATCCACACGGTGCTGATGAACGGTCGCCCCGGCGAGGCCTATAACGTCGGCGGCCCGGACGAGTGCGAGAACATCGAGGTGGTGAAGTGGGTGATCGAGCTCACCGGCGGCGACGAGTCGCTGATCGAGTACGTGCAGGACCGCCCCGGCCATGACCGCCGCTACTCGCTCGCCTCTGACAAGTTGCGCGACGAGCTTGACTGGGAGGCGCAGGTCCACTTCGCCGAAGGCCTGGAACGGACCGTCCAGTGGTACCGCGACAACGAGGACTGGTGGGGGCCGATCCGCTCCGGGGAGTACCGCGAGTACTACGAGAAGCAATACGGCAAGAGCCTGAGTTGATGCTGAACCGGTTGCAGGCGAAGCTGAACGGGGTCGTCCTGCTCGAGCCGCAGGTCCACGGCGACGAGCGCGGCTTCATGGTCGAGACCTTCCGGCGGGATACCTGGGCGGACCTGGGCGTCGAGGTGGAGTTCGTCCAGCACAACCACTCGCGCTCGGTCAAAGACACCCTGCGCGGCCTCCACTTCCAGACCGAGCCCGGACAGGCGAAGCTTGTCCGCTGCCCTCGGGGCGCGATCTTCGACGTTGCCGTCGACCTGCGCCGTGCCTCGCCCACCTATGGGCAGTGGGAGGGCTACGTCCTCGACGACGAGACCCACCGCCAGCTCTTCGTCCCGGCCGGCTTCGGCCACGGCTTCGCCGTGCTCAGCGACCTAGCCGATGTCGCCTACCTCCTCTCCAGCATCTACGAGCCGGCAACCGAGTCCGGCATAGCCTGGAACGACCCAGACGTAGGCGTCGAGTGGCCGGTCAGGGAACCGCTCCTTTCCGAGCGCGACAAGACAGCCCCCCGCCTCGCCGAGGTAGCCGAAACCCTCCCCTTCTAGCGGGTGCCGACAGGCCGCAGACGTCCTATAAGGACGGAATCGACTCATCGACGCGGCGTTGCCAGGTTGTAGGCGTCTTGGCTACCGTGATGGTGAATGCCGACCCCGGCACCACCTCCAGGATCGACTGGCCGCACCAAGCTGGTCGTGGCGCTTGTCGCGCTCCTCCTCCTGCCGGCGACCCTGGCGCTCGCCGAACTGCCTCAGGTCGCAGAGATCCTCGAGCCGGCTCTCGGCGGTGCTCCCGTAAGTCCGGCGGACGTCCACATGGAGGCCGTCTTCTCAGACGCCGACGGAGACGGGCACAAATGCTCAGACTGGGAGATCTGGGCCGTCCTGCCACGGCCGGAAGACCCGGTGTGGGAAGCGCGCTGCGCGACAGGGGCCGAGAGAGTCCACATCCACCTCGGCGACGGGACCTTCGTCAACTCCCATGCCGGCCGCAGCGCGCTGGACCCCGACACCGAGTACGAGTTGCGTGTCCGCTTCCGCGACGACAGCAGCGAGGAAGGCGAGTGGAGCGACTGGAAGGAGCGCCGGTTCCGTACGGCTGCAGCAGGCCCCCAGGGCAACGAGGCGGAGGCTTGGACACCGCGACCAGGCTATGCCGTCGAGGTCTTTGCCGAAAACCTGCAGCTGCCGGTCAACATCGCCATGGTCCCCGATCCGGCCCCCCATCCAAGCGATCCGTTTTTGTATGTCACTGAGCTCTACGGCAACGTCAAAGTCATCACGCGAGACGGCACCGTCCACGACTTTGCCACTGGCCTGCTGAACTTCGATCCGACTGGGCACTTCCCCGGCTCCGGTGAGATGGGCGTTACGGGGATAGTGGTAGATCCCGCCTCGGGCGACGTGCTCGTCAGCTTGGTCTATGCGGAAGGAGGTGCCCACTACCCGAAGGTGGTCAGGCTCGAAAGCGACGAGAGCGGGCTGGTGGCGATCGGTCGGGTCGACGTGCTCGACATGAAAGGGGACCCGCAGGGCGCCTCGCACCAAATTTCGAATCTGACCATCTCACCGGCCGGCGAGCTGTACGTGCACAACGGCGATGGGGGGTATGGCCGCGACAAAGCCCCGTTGCTTGGGTCCTACCTGGGCAAGGTCCTGCGCATGACCCTCGACGGCGATCCCTTGGCAGACAACCCCTTTTACACCGCTGATGGCCAAGATACCGCGACCGACTACGTGTGGGCTAAGGGGTTCAGGAATCCGTTTGGGGGGGCCTGGCGGATTTCTGACGGCAGCCATTACATGGTTGAGAACGGACCGGCAATCGACCGGCTGGCGCGGGTCGTGGGTGGCGAGGACTATGGGTGGCCCGCCGATGACACGATGAGCCATCGCGCCGCGTACAGGTGGAGTCCCCCTCACGCGCCGGTGAATATCGATTTCGTCGAGCCGGGAAGGTTTGGCGGCAGCGGATTTCCCTTCCAGAGCATGGGACACGCATTCGTCACAGAGTCCGGACCGACCTATGCGCCCGGCCTGCAGGCTTACGGCAAGCGAGTCGTCGAGTTCGACCTCGATCAGGAAGGTGGCCTTGTCAGCGGTCCCACGACCCTGGTCGAGTACAGCGGAATAGGGAGGGCTACGGCCGTCGGCCTGGCCGCCGGCTCAGACGGGCTCTACTTCACCGACCTCTACAAGGACACCGGCTCCATTACTCCAATTGATCGTGGTGCGAATGTGCTCCGTGTCTACTACTGCGGAAACGCCTGCCCGCTGAAAACATTCGAGGAAGTGACGGTTCCGCTGGGTGGGAGGGACGAGGCTGATCGCGTACCTCCCGTGATCGAGCAATTCCGGCTAGAGCGTAAGGTTTTCGCTCCCGAGTTGCCACTTGTCGGACGGACGGGGGGATCGTCCGCTGTCGGGCGTGGGACCGCCTTCTCGTATTCGCTCTCCGAGTCGGCCGTCGTGGAGATTGAGATCAGGTCATTGAGGCGCGGATGGCGCGTCGGTGGCAAGTGCCGGCCGCTGTCGGAACGCGTCCATCGCGCTGTGCGTGGTCCACTGCATCGAAGGTGCGTGTTGCCGTGGCCTCGCGGAACGCTCCGGGGACCGGGAGAGCCCGGCTGGAATAGGAGACCGTTCGCAGGGCGGTTGGGGCATTCAGCGCTGCCGGCCGGTCCCTACCGGGCGGTCATCCGAGCACGCGATGCCGCTGGGAACGTCTCGAAGTCTCATACGGCTCGCTTCCGAGTCGTGCACCGACGACTGAATAGGTAGCGGGGGCCGATCCGGAGGGCAGGAACCTGCGTCGCGGCTTCCTCAGGACGTGCTTGCCTGATCTCGCCGAAGCGCGGTGATCGCGAGGCTGACCGCAAGCTTGCCGCCTATCCCCGCGTAGACCGCGGTGTTGACGACCGGATTGTGCGCGGGCGCGTCGAAGCGGCGATAGAAACGGCCCATGCCTCGATGGAAGGCGATCTCCTGTTTCGGCGCACGCCGCTTGCCGCTGGAGCCGCCCTTGACGTGGAGGGCGACCCCGGCCGGCTCGTAGAAGACTTTCCAGCCGGCGCCCCAGAAGCGCCGGCACCAGTCGAGGTCCTCCATGTAGAGCCAGTAGCCCTCGTCGAGCAGGCCTACCTCACGGACGGCCTCGGCGCGGCAGAGCATGAAGGCGCCGTTGACCGCGTCGACCTCGCCCGGCTCGTCGTCGCCGAGATGGGTCGCCCGGTATTGGCTGAGGGCGCCCGCGGCGCCGGTACCACGACCGACTCCAGAGAAGTGGGCTAGGGCGCTGAGCGGGGTGGGAAAGGAGCGCTTGCAGGCATGATCGAGTTCGCCGGACTCGGTCACCAGCTTGCATCCGACCAACCCGATCCACTCGTCTGCGTCCAGCCGCGCCAGAGCAGTGTTCAGCGTCCCCGCGTAGACCTCGGTGTCGGGGTTGAGCAGCAGCACCGCGGCAGCCTCATCCTCCCGCAGCACCAGGTTGTTGGCGGCTGAGAAGCCGATGTTCTCGCAGCGGATCAGCCGCACCGCCGGGAACTCGCGCTCGACCATGTCCGGGGTCGCGTCGGGGCTGCCGCTGTCGACCACCGTCACACGCATCTCCCCCGAGGCCGGGTGCTCGTCCAGCGAGCGCAAGCACCGCCGCAGCAGCTCTTCGGCGCCGTGGCTGACGATTACGACCTCGAGGTCGAGAGGGCTCGGCATCGCTCGATCTGCCTAGTAGGCGCCGTCGCCGCGAAAGATCGCCGCGGGGGTGCGGAGCAGGATCGCAAGGTCGCCCGTGACGGAAAGGTTGTCCAGGTAGTCCCGCTCCATCGCCAGGCGCTCCTCGAAGGTCAGGTCGCCGCGGCCGTAGACCTGCATCGGCCCGGTCAGCCCAGGCTTCACGGCCAAGCGGGCCCGCTGCCGCTCGTCATACAGGGCGACGACCGCCTCTTCCTCGGGTCGCGGACCGACCAGCGACATGTCGCCCCGCAGCACGTTGACGAACTGTGGGATCTCGTCGAGACTGAGCCGCCGCAGAAAGCGTCCGAAGCGAGTAATCCGCGGATCGTTGGGGATCTTGAAGACCGGCTCGTTGAGCTTCTCGAGGTCGACCAGCTCGCCCAGCCGATCCTCGGCATCGGCGACCATCGTGCGGAACTTCAACATGGTGAACGGCTCACCGTCCTTGCCGGCTCGTTTCTGGCGAAAGAAGACCGGCTTGCCCGAGTCGATCAGGATCAGCAGGGAGATCGCCAGCAGGATGGGGGAGAGCAGCGCCAGCAAGGCTCCTGAAACGATCACGTCCATCGTCCGCTTCAGCGCAACGGTCGAGCGCGGGGGGTCGGAGAAGCGGAAGTCGAGAACCGGCAGCTCGGCGAGCCGATTCAACTCGATTCCAGGCCCCAGCAGGCCATAGTGCTGCGGTAGGAACGTCAACCCCAGGCCAGCCGCCTTGCACTCCTCGATCAGATGCTCCGCGGCGGGCTCACTCATCTCCTGCTCGGTGACGACCACCCGCTCGACCTCGTAGTCGTGTGCCACTCGTTTGATGTCGGCGATAGAGCCGAGTCGAGGGATTGCCGCCTCATCTGCGTGCTCGCTGTACGGGAAGAGGTAGCCGATCAGCCTCAGCCGTGCCTCCGGATGCGTTGCGACTCGCCGCGCCACGACCCCAGCGGCCGTAGGCGGCCCAATCACGATCCCAGTGGCGACGCCGGTCAGCCGGTGCCAGAGAAAGCGCAGCACCGCTCGCACGACGAAGCTGCCGACCAGGGCGCCGATCCCGACCATAATCGCGCTCCATGGGGAGAGCGGTCCCGCCGGGCTGAGCGCCATCAGCCCGTCCAGGGCCAATGTGCCCAGCGCGCTGGCGGAAACCAGGTTGGACAGCTCATCCAGGGTGCTGTGGCGAATCCGCCGGTGGTCGTTGTCGTAGAGGCCGTGCAGCTTCAGCACCAGGATCCAGACCGGGCTGAACAGCACCGCCCAGAAGAGCGTTGCCACGTCGGTGGTCGACGTCGCCGCGGTGGCGACGCAGAGGGCCCCGATCAAGGCGATCCAGTCGCCGGTCGCCATCAGCCGGCGCAGCAGCGCCCCCCGTCGCCGTGAGCCACTCGGTCCGATCAGCCCCAGTCGCGCCGCGACCTCGGTTTTGGCTACGTCTGGCGTGGGAGCGGGAGGAGCGGACCCCTGGCCAGCGGCGGTTTCCGGAGCCTTTTGAGTCATCCCCCACCCGCCTGCAACAGCTGGTCCCTCGGATTGAGCTCGCGGGCGCGTTCCAGATCCGCTTGCGCGGCCGCCGTGTCCCCCGCCGCCTGCTCCGCTTGGAAGCGCAGGTAGTACCACTGCCAGTTGCGGTCTTCACGCTCGATCGCGTGGGTGAAATGAGCGATTGCGGCGGCATAGTCGCCTTGGATCTGAAGGGCGATCAGGCCAAGCTGCACGTAAGGGCTGGCGGCCCACGGCTCGATCGAGCGGGCGTTCTCCGCCCGGTCGATGGCGCTGCCGACGTCTCCCCGGGCGGCCGCCGCTTGGCTGGCGTCGATTTCCCGCTCCACCAGCAGCGGCCCGATCAGTGCAATCGCGGCCACCCAGGCCAGAACCAGCCCGCCGATCGCCAGGCCATAGCGACGCCCCTCCGCCGGAGCGGCTCCCTGCCCCGGCCCCGATGCGAGCTGGGCGCACCTCACACTCACCAAGACACCCGCGGCGAGGAAAAAGACCGCGCCCAGGCCGGCGAGCTCCCAGAACCAGTCGAAGCCGGCACCGACAGCGAAGGCCAGCATCGCGGCGAGCAGCGCCGCGTTGCGGTCCCGCTCAGGGTGGGCGGAGTGACGCCAGGCGGAGAAGCCCCACCAGAGCAGCCCCCCGACCAGCGCCAGCACCAGCAGCCCCCCGACGATCCCGAGCTCGGCGAACGCCTCCAGGTAGAGGGAATGCGCATCGTGCACCGGAAGGTCGATCGAGCGGTCCTGCTCCCAGGAGAATTCGTACGTGCCGGCCCCGCCGCCGAGCGCCGGCTTTTCCTCGAAGGCATCGATCGACACTCTCCAGAAGTCGTGGCGGCCTGCGCCGGAGAACTCAGCGAAGTGCTGTTTCGGGTCTTTGGGGAACTGGATGTCGGAACTGGAGAACTGATCCCAGGCCCGGCCGCCGACGGCGATCGCGACACCCACGGCCACGACAGCCCCACCGATGGCGATCCAGCGCAGTAGTCCGGGATGCCGGGACAGCTCTACCGCCCGTCCGGTCACCCGGCCGCTCCGTGTCTCCAGGCGCCGCAGCACGGCGAAGGCTCCTAGCCCCAGCGCGATTCCGCCGAGCAGGATCACCAGTACGGTCACTCCCTGGTCTGTCATCGCCATGCCGCCGAGGTTGTCGGCCAGCTCTCGCCGATCCTGAACCGCCAGGACGGCTGGGAGGGAGGCGAGCACGGCGATCGCGAAGGTCGCTACCAACCAGAGGCGGTCCCTGGAGAGCGCGAGCAGGCAGAGGGTGGCGACGATCAGGGAGAGAAGCCCGCCGCGCGAGTAGGTGAAGTAGAGGGCCAGCAGGACCGCCGGCATCGCCGCGACGGAGAGCCAGCGCAGCGTCGCCCAGGATGCCCGCCTGCTCATCCACAGCAGCAGCGCGACCGCGATGCCGAACATCGCTCCGTTCGCGTTCCAGTAGCCGAGCGGGTAGCGAAGTCGCGGCCCACCGGGATCGCTGACGCTCAGCACCTCCGGCAGCAAGCGGCTGGCCAGCCCCAGAACGGCGATGAGCGCTACGGCAATTGCCAGGCCCTCAGCGAAACGTTGGCGCCTTTCGTCGGTTTGGGCGATCAGGAACGCGGCAAGGAAGAAGCTGAGATAGACGAGAAGGCGATCCGCCTCGATCGCGCTCAGCTCCATCGATCCTGACCAAAAGGAAGAAAGTGCAGACAAGAGCGCGAGACCGCCGATCAGCCCACTCGCCCAGTAGAAAGGCCGCCCGAGCGTCGCCCGCGATGCCGCTCCCAGCACCAGCAGGCCGACCACGGCCAGCCACACTCCAAGCCCGGCGAAGTGACGGCCGCTTACGTCGAATCCTCCCCCGGCAAGCGCCAAGCCGCCGATCAGAGCGATCGGAGCGATCAGCGCCGCCGTTTGGTCTAACCTTGCGCGCGATGCTTGGGAAGCGCCATCGCCAGGCCCGCGCCACGGGTCGATCCGTCGTCGGGTTCCTGTCAGTGCTTGTTCTGATGGCATTGGCTTGTTTTCCGGTTTTCGCTCAGGCGGATTCGAGCGGCATTCAGTATTCGGATGCTCCGCCTACCGCCACCGGCGGCGGTCAGCCTCCTGCCGGCCATGATCCCTCGGCGCGCTCGTCCGGCGCGAGCGGCGGAGCCACTGCCCCCAGCCATCCCGGAACCTCGGGCTCATCTGGAGCGGGGTCTTCGGCAGACGATCCATCTTCGTCGACGGGCGGCGCCGCGGCCAGAGACGGCGGCACGGGGCAGGGTAGCCCAGGCCAAGGCGCTACTGGCACTCAAGGGGACTCCGTGCAGCAGACGAGCCAAACCGCGGCAGAGACTTCGTCGAGCGATGACGGCGGGGGCTCGTCCCCTCTCGTCCCAATCCTGATCGGTATCGCCGCCCTCGCCGCGATCTCGGTTGGGGCAATGGCGATGCGGTCGCGCCGCCGCGATCCCGGCGCCCCCGTTTCCTCGAAGGCGAGCTAGCCATGACCGAGAGACGGAAGCGCATGATGGGGAAGGTGCGTGCCTGGACGGCCGTGCTCGCCCTCGCCGCGGTCGGCACGGGAGCCTCCGCCTCGACCGCCGCCGCCGTCCCAGTCAAGTTCTGGGGCATAGTGCCGCAGGCAACTCCCACCACAGACCAGTTTCAGCGGCTGAAGAGCGGTGGCGTCGGCAGCATCAGAATCCCGATCAGCTGGGGGGCGGTGCAGTCGGAGAAGGACGGCGCTCTCGACTGGTCGCACGTCGACTCCCTGGTCAAGGGGGCGGCTCAGGCCGGCATCGAGGTCTTGCCGTTTGTCTGGGACGCGCCCTCGTGGGCGGTGGCAAGGGCGGCGGTCCCTGGGTCCGGCGGCACGGTCACGGCGCCGATGACGCTCCCCGTCAAGACCGGCGCGCAGCGCTCCGCTTGGACGAACTTCCTCACCCTTGTGGTCAGCCGCTACGGGCCGAACGGCGGCTTTTGGGCGGAGAACCCAACCGTGCCGCCGCGGCCGATTCGCACCTGGCAGATTTGGAACGAGCAGAACTTCAAGTACTTCGTCGTCAGGCCCAATCCGACCGACTACGGCAAGTTGGTAAAGATTTCCCACACGACGATCAAAAGCATCGATGGGGGAGCGAAGATCGTGCTCGGCGGCATGTTCGCCAGTCCTTGGGAGGCCCGGTTCAAGTCAAGGCCGCCCCAGGCTTACTTCGCCCCCGACTTCCTCAACCGGATGTACAAGACGACGCCGGGTGTCAAGGGGAAGTTCAACGGTGTCGCCCTGCATCCCTACACCACCATCTACCAATACCTGACCCCGGAGCTGACCAAAATCAGAGCGGTCCTGAAAAGCAATCACGACGCTGGCAAGGGCCTCTGGATCACAGAGCTGGGCTGGAGCTCCAAGCCTCCGTCTGGCGGCAATAGCTTCGCCAAAGGCGTGCAGGGCCAGGCAAGGCAGCTGAAGGGAGCATTCGGCGTGCTTCGCAAGAATCAGGTCAAGTGGCGGCTGCGGCGGATCTACTGGTTCTCGGTCGACGACCAGACCGGGGCCTGCAACTTCTGCGACGGCAGCGGCCTGTTCGGCGCCGGCTTCACACCGAAGCCCGCCTGGAGCGCTTTCGTCAGGTTCTCCGGCGGCAGCGCCGGCTGATCCAGCTCGGCGAGGGAGACCCGTAAGATCGGTGGGTTGACCACCGGAGCTAAATCGACCGTGGGATCTGACCCGCTGGCGCCGTTCAGCGCCCCTGTCAGGCGCTGGTTCGAGTCCTCCTTCGAGGGGCCGACGCCGGCCCAGGCCGGCGGCTGGGAGGCGATATCCGGCGGCGCAAACGCGCTGATCTCCGCGCCAACCGGGTCCGGCAAGACACTCGCCGCCTTCCTCTGGGGGATCGACCGCCTCTCCCGCCGGGCAGCCGAGCCGGGCGACGGCGTGCGGATCGTCTACATCTCGCCGCTGAAGGCTCTGTCCTATGACATCGAGCGCAACCTGCGCGCGCCGCTGCGAGGAATCGGCGCCGACATCTCGGTCGGCCTGCGCACCGGCGACACCAGCCAGTCCGAGCGCCGGGCGATGCGCAAATCCCCGCCGGACATCCTCATCACCACCCCCGAGTCGCTCTACCTGATGCTCTCCTCGGGGGTGCGCGAGATCCTCAGCACGGTCGAAGCGGTGATCGTCGACGAGATCCACGCCGTAGCCCAATCGAAGCGGGGCTCCCACCTTGCCCTCACACTCGAGCGTCTCGAGCACCTAACCCAAGCGGACAAGCTCCAGCGCATCGGCCTCTCGGCTACGCAGCGCCCCCTGGAGCGGATCGCCAAGTTCCTCGTCGGCCCAGGGCGGGAGTGCGAAATCGTCGACGCCGGCCGGACCAAGGAACTCGACCTGCAGATCGTCGTCCCAGTCGAGGACATGGCCGACCCCGGTGCCCCGGCCTTTCCAAGCGAAGACGGGACGCCGCCCGAGGGGGAGCCCCTGGTGCACCAGCGCTCGATTTGGCCTGCCATCTATCCCGAGCTCCTCAAACTCGTCCAGGAACACACCTCGACGATCATTTTCGTCAACAGCAGAAGGGCCGCCGAGCGCCTGGCCAAGCGCTTGAACGAGCTGGCAGCCGGACAGGACTCCCAGGAACTTCCAGCAACAGAACACGCGGGCAACTCCGGCTCGGCTCAGGGGGGGGTCTCGGACGTTGCTTCCGCGGGTGGCGTGGGGGGAGGGGGGTCGAGGACGTACACCTCGCCCGCAGACCCCCCTCCCCCCGCGACAGGACCCGCGGGCAGTGACGCTGGTCCCTCACCCGACGCGCCCGAAGAAATAGCCCGCGCCCACCACGGCTCGCTCTCCCACGAGGAGCGCAGCCTGGTCGAAGAGATGCTCAAGTCCGGCCAGCTCCCCTGCCTGGTCGCGACGTCCTCCCTGGAGCTGGGCATCGACATGGGCGCCGTCGACCTGGTGATCCAGGTCGAGTCGCCGAAGTCGGTCACCCGCGGCCTGCAGCGCATCGGCCGCGCCGGCCACGGCCTCGGCGAGGTGTCGAAAGGTCGCATCTTTCCCAAGTTCCGCGCCGACCTCCTCGAATGCGCAGTCGTCGCCCGCAGGATGCGAGAAGGCGAGATCGAGGAGACGGTGATCCCACAGAACCCGCTGGACGTCCTCGCCCAGCACCTCGTCTCGATGGCCGCCCTCGACGAGTGGGACGTCGACGAGCTCGAGCGCCTCGTCGCCGCCGCGGAGCCCTTCCACGACCTCTCCCGTGAGCAGCTGGAGAACGTCCTCGACATGCTCGACGGCCGCTACCCCTCCGACCGCTTTGCCGAGCTGCGACCCCGCATCGTCTGGGACCGCACCAACGGAACCGTGCACGGCCGCAAAGGCGCCCGCCAGCTTGTCGTCACCAATGCCGGGACGATCCCCGATCGCGGCCTCTACGGCGTCCACCTCCCCGACGGGCGGCGGGTCGGCGAGCTCGACGAGGAGATGGTCTACGAGGCGCGTCCCGGCCAGACCTTCCTGCTCGGGGCGACGACCTGGCGGATCGAGGAGATCACCCGCGACCGGGTCATCGTCACCCCCGCCCCCGGCGCTCCAGGGGCCGTTCCCTTCTGGAAGGGCGACGGGATCGGCCGCCCCGCCGAGCTGGGCCGGGCGATCGGGGCCTTCTCCCGCGAGGCGGTTTCCCGCGATCCTGCCGAGCTCGCCGTCGAGTACGACCTGGACCCCCGCGCCGCGGAGAACCTCGTCGCCTATCTGCGTGAGCAGCAGGCCGCCACTCGCGTCGTCCCCTCCGACGAGACGATCGTGGTCGAGCGTTTCCGCGACGAGATCGGCGACTGGCGCCTTTGCGTGCTCTCCCCCTTCGGTGGCCGGGTCCACGCCGCCTGGGGCCTTGCCCTCGGTCAAAAGATCCGTGAGGAGCGCGACCTCGAGGTGGACGCGATCTGGTCAGACGACGGCATCGTGATCCACCTTCCCGACGCCGACGAGCCGCCGCCCGCCGACCTGGTCATGGTCGACCCCGACGAGCTTGAGGACCTGGTGGTGCGCGAGCTCTCCGGCTCGGCCCTGTTCGGCGCCCGCTTCCGTGAGAACGCCTCCCGCTCGCTGCTCATCCCCCGCGCCTACCCCGGCAAGCGCACCCCGCTCTGGCAGCAGCGCCTCAAGGCACAGAGCCTGCTGGAGGTGGCGCGAGACTTCTCCCGCTTCCCGGTCGTGCTGGAGACCTACCGCGAGTGCCTGCGCGACGTCCTCGATCTGCCCTCGCTCGCCGATCTGCTGCGCAAGCTCCACTCCCGGCAACTCAGCCTCGTGGAGGTCGAGACGCCGACCGCCTCCCCCTTTGCCTCCTCGCTTCTCTTCGACTACGTCGCCACCTACATGTACGAGGGGGACACCCCCAACGCCGAGCGGCGCGCCGCCGCCCTCGCCCTCGACCGGGAGCTGTTGCGCGAGCTGCTCGGCCAGGAAGAGCTGCGCGAGCTGCTCGAGCCTGAGGCCCTCGAGGAGGTCGAGGCGCAGCTTCAGCAACGCACCGAGGTCGGCCGCGCCGGCGACCGCGACGCCCTCCAGCAGGTCCTGCGCAACGTCGGCGACCTCACCGCCGAGGAGTGCGCCGGGCGGGTGACCGAGGGCTACTCGGCCGCCTCGATGTTGGAGAAGCTGGTTGCGGAGCGCCGTGCCGCGCTGGTGCGGATCGGCGGAGAGGAGCGCTACATCGCCGCCGAGGACGCCGGCCTCTACCGCGACGCGCTTGGCGTTCCGCCGCCCGCCGGCCTGCCGGAAACCTTCCTCGGGGACCACCCTGACGCCCTCCGCACCGTGGTCCGCCGCTACGCCCGCACCCACGGCCCCTTCCCCACCGCCCAGCTCGCCGCCCGCTACGCGATCGATCCCGCCCCGGCGCTGCGCGAGCTCGAGCGCGAGGGCGCCCTCGTCCGTGGCGAGCTGCTGCCGGGCGGGACCGAGCGCGAATGGTGCGACACCGAGGTTCTGCGACGCGTTCGTCGCGCCAGCTTGGCCCACCTGCGCCGCGAGGTCGAGCCCGCAGCCCGCAGCCGCCTCGCGCGCTTCCTGCCGAGCTGGCAGAACGTCGACGCCCACCGTGCCGGGGGCGCCGGCCCCGACCGCCTGCGCGAGGCGCTCGTTCCCCTTCAGGGCGTCGTTCTCACGCCCAAAGTCTGGGAGAGCGACGTGCTCCCCCGGCGCCTCGGCGCCTACAGTCCCGCCTGGCTCGACGAGCTCTGCACCAGCGGCGAGGTCGTCTGGATCGGCGGCGGCCCCTTCGGCCGCAGCGACGGCCGCGTCGCCCTCTACTTCCGCGAGGACGTCCGCCTTGCGGGCCCGCCGCCCGCCAACGCGAAGCTGGATAGTCCGGAAGGCGCGGTCCACGATGCAATCCGCGGGCGCCTCGCCGCCGGCCCCGACTTCTGGCTCGACCTGCTCGCAGACCTCGATTTCCCGGCCGAGGAGCTCCACACAGCCCTTTGGGACCTTGCCTGGTCGGGCGAGGTGACCAACGACGCCTTCTCGCCGCTGCGCGCCCCTCGGCTGCGTGCCGTCGCTCAGCACGAGCGTCCCGGCGGCCGCCGCTTCGCCCGCCGTCGCGGCACCGCCGGCGCGGCCGTCCAGGGACGCTGGTCCCTCACCGCCCCGCTCTTCGAGAACGCTCCCGCCACCGGTCCCCGCCTCCGCGCCCAAGCCGAGCTGATGCTGGAGCGCTACGGCATCGTCACCCGCGAGACGGTCCTCGCGGAGGGCATTCCCGGCGGCTTTGCGACCCTCTACGCCGAGCTCGGCGACCTCGAGCTGCTCGGCACCGCTCGTCGCGGCTACTTCGTCGAGGGCCTCGGCGGCGCCCAGTTCGCCCTGCCCGGAGCGGTTGAGCGCCTCCGCTCGCTTCCCATCGAGGACGGGTCCTACCTGGTCCTTGCCGCCACTGACCCGGCCAACCCCTACGGCGCCACCCTTCCCTGGCCGAAGCCGCCGAGCGGCCGCCGCCCCGCTCGCGCTCCCGGGGCTCATCTGCTGCTGCGCGACGGCGAGCCGGTCGTCTACGTCGAGCGCGGCGGACGCGGCATCCTCCGGCTCGGCGACCTCGATGACGCCGGCCTGGCCGAGGCGATGCGCGTTCTCGCCGACGCCGTCTCGGCCGGACGCCTCCCCAAGCTAGGCATTGAGAAGCTCGACGGTGAGGCGGTGATCGGCTCCGGCCACGAGGAGGCCCTGCTCAGCGCGGGCTTCAGTCGCGGCCCCCGCAAGCTGACCGCGTCGGCCTGAGCCGCGACCGCTGAGATAATCCCCCGGTGGGGGACATCGAGGAGAGCCCGATCGAGCTGCTGCGGAGCGTGCCGCTCTTCTCCGACCTCGACGAGGCGGAGCTGGAGCGCTTCTCGCGCGTGGCTGTGCCGCGCTCCTTCCCGGCCGGGATCCGAGTCTTCCACGAGGGAGACCATTCCGATGCCTGTTACATAGTTCGCGAAGGAAGCTTCCGGGTCACCCGCGAGCACTCCGACGGGCGCGCCATCACCCTGGCTACCCTCGGCTCCGGCGACATCTTCGGCGAGCTGGCGATGCTCGACGGCGAGGCGCGCTCCGCCAGCGTCGAGGCATTGACCGATGGCGAGCTCCTCGCCCTGCCCGCCGGCGACGTTCGCGCCCTGCTTGCCCGCCACCCGGAGATCACCGTGAAGCTGGTTGCCGCGCTTGTTCGCCGCCTGCGCGCCGCCAACGAACGCATCTCCCGCCAGTCGTTCCAAACCGTGCCCAGCCGCGTCGCCGGCGTTCTCTCCCAACTGGTCACCGAGGAGGCCCCGCAGGGTGAGGATGGAGGAGAGGTGACGATCCGCATGAACCAGGCCGACCTCGCCCAGTTGGCGGGCACGTCACGTGAGAGCGTGAGCCGCTTCCTGGCCGATCTCGAGCGCGCCGGAGTTGTCCGCTCCGGTCGAGGCCGCGTAACGGTCCTCGAGCCGCCGAAGCTTCGCAACTACATTTTCTGACGGCCTCGGGGGTCAGCAGCCGGCGGCGCTGGGATCGGCACGGTCCCTGAGGACACTGTCGTCACGGCCGCCGCCACAGTCGATCAGCTTGTCCTGCTTGCCATCGACCGCATCGATGAAGTCGTTGCCGCCCTTGCCCAGGAACGAGTCGGCGCCAAGGTGTCCGAGAAAGCTGTTCTCGCCGTTGTCCCCAACCAGGACGTCGGGCCCGTCCGAGCCCTCGAGGCTTTCGTTGTTCGCGCCGACCCGGTCGAGGCTGCCGCACCCGAGCGGACCGCCGTTCCCTCCCAGCTCCACCTTCAGGGCCGCGTCGGAGCGCCCGTAGGAGACCGTGTCGTCTCCGGCTCCTCCGTCGTAGCTGTGACCCTGGCAGGTCAAAACGGAGGAGACGAGCAGGTCGTTTCCTGGCCCTCCGATCAGAGTGTCTCCCCCCGGATCGGCATAGAGGACGTCCCCGCCCCCGTTCCCGCTCAGCGAGTCGTGGCCGCTGTCCGGGCCGTTGTAGTTCTCCCCGGCCTCGAGGACGTCGTCGCCCGGGCCGCCGCTCAGCGAGTCGGAGTCGGCGTTGCCGTTGGCCCGGACCTTGACACCGCCGGGGACGCTCGAGTCGATGCCGATGATGTCGTTGCCGGCGCCGCCCGTGATCACCAGCAGGCTGGTGGCGACCGCCGCCGGACAGGCCACCGCTGCGCCGCCGGATCGCGCGCAGCCGTCCCCCGGGAAGACGGGGCCGCTGTCGGAGACGCTCCACCCGCTTTGGTTGAACGACACGGCGATGTTGTTCGAGGCTGCGTTCCCCTGCACGATCAGGCTGGCGCCGTCGAGTCCTTGGTTGAGGATGACGAACGTGCCATCGCCCGGCGGGCTCGGCTCGGCTCCGCACGAATGCTCGGTCGCGAAGTAACTGCAGCTGTCGCTGCCGGCGCCGCCGAACGCCTGGTCGGGGCCTCCGCCACCGCTCAGGCTGTCGTCGCCGACACCGCCGTCGAGTCGGTTTGCGCCACCGTCCCCGACGAGGTTGTCGCCCTGTGGTGACCCGACCACGTCTTCGAAGCCCCCGAGCGTGTCGTGGCCGTCTCCTTTCGCCTTGTTGGAGCCGAGGTTCACGACGACGCCGCTGCGCGTCGCGCTGCCGTAGGAGACGATGTCCTGGGCGCCGGGACCGCCGTCGAGCGTGTCTACGCCGCTGTCGCCGCGGACGATGTCCCCGTCGCCGTCCCCGCCGTCAGCGGTGTCGATCCCGGTTCCGCCGAAGACCACGTCGCGCCCTGGGCCGCCGTTCAGGCCGGGGTCGTCGCCGGCGCCGCCGTCGATCTGGTCGTTGCCGGCGCCGCCGTCGAGCCGGTCGTTCCCCTTGTCGCCGGAGAGCCTGTCGTCGCCCCCGCCTCCGTCGGCCTCGTCACTGCCTTTGTCTCCGATGAGGAAGTCGTTTCCAGCGCCGCCCGCGAGGCGATCGGGTCCTTTGGCGCCGAGCAGCTTGTCGTCGCCCCCGCCCCCGCCAAGGCTGTCGTTTCCCTCTGCCCCGCTCAGGTTGTCGTCCCCACCGCCGCCGTCGAGCCGATCCGCGCCGCTGTCGCCGCTGATCCTGTCGTCGCCCTCCTCGCCATACAGGGCGTCGTAGCCGCGTCCACCGACGATCCTGTCGTCGCCGGGGCCACCGCAGATCGTGTCGTTGCCGTTCGGCCCGCCGGAGATGCGGTCATTGCCGCCACCGCCATCGATCACGTCGCTCGCCCGCTTGCCGACGATCACGTCGTTGCCCGAGGTGCCCACGATCGTCACGTGCTTGCCGGCGCAACTGGCCGCGGCGGCGTGCCCGGAGAGTGGAGCCAGCAGGAGCACCCCGGCGCACGCGAGTACCGCGCTTGCCCCCCTGCGCATATGGCTAGCCGAGAGCCGCATCGTCTCTCCATCGACCCATTTTGCCGTTATCTACATCTATCGCTCCAACAGAAGTCCAAACGTCCAAGCAAGCTGCGGATTTCGTCGATCGAATCAACCCGGCAGGCGACGGCTCATCACGCCACAGGCCGGCTGCGGGGGCCGCCGTTCGGATATTCTCGCTGCGCGATGAAGGGTGGCGTCTACGTTCTCAACTTTTACTCGGCGGTCTTCGTCGATCAGCTGAAGCGAGGTCGCAAGACCGCGACGATCCGGCTCGGCGACAAGAGCGGCAAGTACGAGCGCGGTCAGGTCGTCTGGGTCACGGTTGGCTTCCGCCACAGCCCACGGGAGAAAATCTTCGCTGCGGTGATCGACGATGTCGAGGTGAAGCAAATCTCCGACCTCTCGCCGCGGGACATCGAACACGACAACCCCGAGTTCCGCCGTCTTGAGGAAACCGTCAACTTCCTCGAGCAGATCTACGGTCGGCCCGTCTCCCACGAGGACCTCGTCACGGTGATTCGCTTCTCGCAGATCGTCGAGCCGCCGGGCGCTCACTTCGGCAACGGAGAAACCCCCCGCCACAACTGATGGCGGAATACGCCTTCCTCACGACCTGGCTCCTCGACTCCCCGCGTGAGCCGGTCTGGGAGGCGATTTACGACCAGGAGCGCTGGCCCGAATGGTGGCGCGGAGTCGAGGAGGTCGAGGAGCTTCGCTCCGGCTCCGGCGACGAGAACGGGGTCGGCACGGTTGCGCGGATGGTCTGGAAGAGCCTGCTCCCCTACCGGGTCGAGTTCGAGGTGACCACGAAGCGGGTCGAACGCCCCCACCTCATGGAGGGTCATGCGGTTGGGGGGCTGACAGGCACCGGCCGCTGGCGCCTTTTCGAGCGCGAGGGCGCCACCGCGGTCCTATATGAGTGGAACGTGACCACCACCAAGGCGTGGATGAACCTGCTCGCCCCGGTCGCCCGCCCCGTCTTCGAGTGGAATCACGACTGGGTGATGTCGCATGGCGGCGAGGGAATCGCTCACCTGCTCGGCTGCCGCCTGCTCGCCTCCGGCTGAACTCGCGCGCCAGGGAGGCACTCGACAAGTGCGCTCGCTTCCCTATGTTCCGACGTATTGGCACTCGCATATGTAGAGTGCCAACCGTCTGGGTCCAGCGATACGCGGCTCCAGGCACAGATTTGGACTCTTTCCCAGTTACTGACCCATTAACGGAGGTACACGGATGAAGCTGAAGCCCCTCGGGGACCGGCTGATCGTCAAGCCGATCGAGGAGGAGGAGACGACCGCGAGCGGCATCGTCCTTCCCGATACGGCCAAAGAGAAGCCGCAGAAGGGCAAGGTCATCGCCATCGGCGACGGCGCGATCCAGGAGGACGGCAGCCGCCGCCCGCTCGACGTATCGGAGGACGACGAGGTCCTCTACTCCAAATACGGCGGCACCGACATCGTCATCGACGGTGAGGAACTGCTCGTGATGCGCGAGTCGGACATCCTCGCCAAGATCGGCTGACCGGCCAACAGGACTTAGAAGACCAAGGAGGACTGAATCCACATGGCTCACAAGGAGCTGAAGTTCAAAGAGGAGGCCAGAGGGGCCCTGCAGGCGGGCGTCGACGCTGTCGCCGACGCCGTCAAAGTGACCCTCGGCCCGAAAGGGCGCTACGTCGTGCTCGACAAGAAGTTCGGCGCGCCCACCATCACCAACGACGGCGTCACCATCGCCCGCGAGATCGAGGTCGAGGACGTCTTCGAGAACCAGGGCGCGCAGCTCG
>CAZHZI010000001.1:0-103531 GCA_964536955.1 uncultured Conexibacteraceae bacterium | reverse complement strand
GGCGACGGCGCGCTGGGCGCGGCGCTCGTCGAGCGCCACGCCGCGCTCGCGCGCCAGGTCGAGCAGCCGCTGCTTCTCCATCCCCTCGCGGGCGGCCTGGAAGAAGACCCAGGCGAGGACCCCCAGGGCCAGGAAGGTGCCCTCGATCATCATCACGACCCCCGCGGTGCTCTGGTCGGCGAGCGCACCGATTCCCCAGTAGCGCTCGCCGGGGGCATAGATCGGATAGAGCACCGTCCCGGACCACATCAGCACGTTGCCCAGGATCGCGCCGGTGAAGCGGACCGCGATCACGTACCCGACCTTCCAACCGGCGCTGAACCACTCAGGCTTGGGCAGCGGGCCGAAGACCGGCATCCACATCAGGCAGCCGAAGAAGAGGAAGGTGGCGTGCTCCAGCGCGTGGACCGGCGCGGCTCCGTAGGCGTCCTGGTAGAGGACGGGGATGTGCCAGAGGAAGAGGTTGAAGGCCCAGAGCGGAAGGGCGACGAGGGGATGGGCGAGGATCTGCAGCCGGTCGAAGAGGCGGATCGCGAGGACCGGCTGCAGCAGCGAGCGGGTCAAACCGAGGACGAGCAGCAGCGAGGCGAGGTCGCCGATCAGCAGGTGCTCGGTCATGTGGGCGATGACCAGCTCCTCGGAGATGTGGCCGATCGGGCTGAAGAGGGCGATCGCGATCAGGGCCAGCCCTGCGCCGAAGCAAGCCTGGCGCCAGACGGGGACGGGCCGGCCGTCCCAGGAGAGCACCATCGCCCGGTGCCCGTAGAGGACCGCCGCCGCGGTCAGCGGGATCAACTCCAGCGGCACGAAGGAGTCGCCCACGTGGGCGATCGGGAAGGTCACGGCAAAACTGAGCGTAGCGCCGCCGTTTCCCCCGCCGGCGCCTGCTGCCGGTGGTAGCTTGGCCTCGCTTTGAGCCCCGGCAAGAACCGCTTCCCGCCGATCGGCAGCTACGGCTTCCTCTCGGATTGCCACACCAGCGCGCTGGTGTCGTTCTCGGGATCGGTCGAGTGGCTCTGCGTGCCGCGCTTCGACTCCCCCAGCGCCTTCGCGGCGCTGCTCGATCGCGACGCGGGCCACTTCAAGCTGGCCCCCAAGGGCGTCGTCGTGCCGATCAGCCGCCGCTACGAGCCGGGCACGCTGATCGTCGAGACGACCTGGGTGACCGAGACCGGCTGGGTGGAGGTCCACGACATGCTGACGATCGGCGAGTGGGTGAGGCAGGACGGGGATCGCAGCCGCCCGCAGACCGAGCATGAGTCCGACCACTCGTTGCTGCGGACCATGACCTGCCTCGACGGCTACGTCGAGATAGAGATGGAATGCGCCCCCCGCTTCGCCTACGGAGTCGAGGACGCCGTCTGGAGCGGCGGTGAGCTCGGCGAGGCGATCGCCCGCGGCGCCGGCGGGACCACATTGCAGCTGACCAGCGACATGGACCTGACCTTGGAGGGCGACGTCGCCCGAGGACGAATTCACCTGCGCGAGGACGAGGCCGGCTTCTGCGCGGTGTCCTGGGGGGACGGCGACCTCGGCGGGCCGCGCAGCGCTCCGGAAGCGCTCGAGCGGCTCGACTCGACCTGTGAGTTCTGGCGCGACTGGCTGCGCGACGGAGACTTCCCCGACCACCCCTGGCGGATCCACCTGCAGCGCTCCGCCCTCGTCCTCAAGGGCCTCACCCACACGCCGACGGGGGCGATCGTCGCCGCCCCGACCACGTCCCTCCCCGAGACGCCCGGCGGCGAGCGCAACTGGGACTACCGCTACAGCTGGATCCGCGACTCGACCTTCAGCCTCTGGGCCCTGCACACCCTCGGCTTCGACCAGGAGGCGCGGGACTTCATGCGGTTCATCGTCGGCGTCTGCCGCAAGAACCCCGACCTGCAGATCATGTACGGGGTCGGCGGCGAGACGGACCTGACCGAGCGGACCCTCGATCACCTTGACGGCTATGCGGACTCGCGGCCGGTGCGGGTCGGCAACGGCGCCTTCGACCAGCGCCAGCACGACGTCTGGGGGGCGCTGCTGGACTCGATCTATCTCCATGAGAAAGCGCTGCGCGGCTCAGGGACGCCGGCCGACCGCCAGTTGATCCGCCACCAGGTGGAGGCGGCGATCGCCGCCTGGCCCGATCCCGACCAGGGGATCTGGGAGGCCCGCGGTGAGCCCAAGCACTACGTCTCCTCGAAGCTGATGACCTGGGTCGCGGTCGACCGGGGGGCGCGACTGGCGCACAGCATCGGCGTCGACGACGTCGCCGAGGAATGGGAGCGGACGGCCGAGCGGATGCGTGAGGAGATCCTCGAGCGCGGGGTGCGCGACGGCGTCTTCCGCCAGCACTACGACACGGACGCCCTCGACGCCTCCCTCCTGCTGATCCCCTTGCTCCGCTTCCTCCCCCCCACCGATCCTCGGGTGCGCGCCACCGTGGAGGCGATCGCCGACGGCCTGACCCAGCACGGCCTGGTGCTCCGCTACAAGGTCGAGGAGACCGACGACGGACTGAAGGGCAAAGAGGGGACCTTCTTGATCTGCTCCTTCTGGATGGTCTCAGCACTCTCGGAGATCGGCGAGCCAAGGCGGGCGCGAAGGCTCTGCGAGAGGCTGCTGGAGTCCTCGGGCTGGCTCGACCTCTACGCCGAGGAGCTGGACGCCCCGACCGGGCAGCACCTCGGCAACTTCCCCCAGGCCTTCACCCATCTGGCGCTGATCAATGCCGTCTCCCACGTGATCGCCGACGAGCGGCGAGAGGACGGCGGGGTGACCGCGGTCTTCAGCGAGATGGGCGGCGTGCGCGAGGACCGCTGAGCCTCGGCTCAGCGCGGGCGCTCGATTTTGAAGCGACCGGCCGAGGGCGACCAGCCGATCCCGGCGCAGAGGCTGTCGAGCGTGGTGTCGAGAGCGCCGGCGAGCTTGACGATCGTTCCCAGCCGCGGCTCCCTCCCACCCCGCTCCAGCAGCGACACCTCGGTCCGGTGCAGCTCGCAGCGGAAGCCCAGCTCCTCCTGGGAGATGCCCTTCTTCAAGCGCGCCTGGCGCAGGTTGACGGCAAAGCGCTCGCGCGGATCCACGCGGCGAATCTTCTGCTCCTGAAGACAGAAGCTCTACAGACAAAAGATTTCGTTTGCTCTATATTGCCTGCTCGCTTTGACAGCCCTCAACGGCTCCGCAACCACCGACGACCTGCTGACCGCGCTCGGTCATCCGCTGCGGCGGCGGATCCTGCGGGAGATGGCGACAGGTGGAAGGTCCAGCCCGCGGGAGCTGGCCGCGAACCTCGAGCAGCCGCTCAGCAACGTCAGCTACCACGTGCGCGTGCTGGTCGACTGCGACGTGCTGCGGTTGGTCGGGACCCGGGCGGTGCGCGGCTCGACTCAGCATTTCTACCGGGCGAGTGTGGAGCCCGAATGGGCACGCACGGCGCTCGGCATGGAGATCACAAAAGCATCAAACGGCGACCCGATGGGGGAAGAGATCGGCTGAGCGCCCCCTTATGCACCAAGGCGCGCACATGGAGGACATGGACGACACCCCAACTCCGGCCGGCGCCGACGCGGCCGTCGAGTCAGCGGTACTCCATCGCGTGCTGGACCTCCATCCGGCTCAGATCACCGTCGATGAGCTGACGCGCGAGGTCAGCGGGGCGCCAGAGGAGTTCGCCGAGCGCGACGCGGTCGAGCGAGCGGTGCGCGACCTAACCGGGGCCGGGCTGCTGCACCACCACGACTCTTTCGTTCTTCCGACCCGCGCGGCGCTGCGCTTCGACGAGCTGCTGACCTGCTGACGCGCCGTCAGGGATTGACGCGGATCTCGGCGATCTGCTCGTGGCGCCCCTCGAGCTCGGCTTCGAAGATTCCCTCCAGGTTCGCCGGGAACTCGAAGCTGACAGAGCCACCCGCCTCGACGTCCTTCGACAGGTCGTAGCCGTGAACGTGGACCTCGTCGCCAACGTCAGAGCTCACCTTGAAGCGAACCTCATCGCCCTGCGCGTAGGCCAGCTTTCTGATGCCGCCGACCGGCTTGCCGTTCTTGACGACGATCGTGGGAATCGCCGGCTTGTTTGGCTGCCTGCCCTGCTCCGTCTTCGCCTTTGACGAAGCCTGATCCTTGCCGGCATCCGCGCCATCATCCTCTCCCCCACCCTGCAGGACGACGAACAGCACGACCGCCACCGCGACCACCGCGATCCCTGCCGCAACACGCCCAACGTTCGACTGCACTCGGTCCGCTCCCTTCGGTCTCGCGAGCGCTCAATCTAGCGGGCACAGGAGCGTCTATGGCTCGTGAATCGCCAGCTGCGCGTGCCAATCAGTTCCGGAGCATGCGGTCGATGGACTGCTCGAGCAGCGGAAGATCGCACTCCACAATCTCGAGGACGCGGTGGATGTCGATACCGAAGTACTCGTGGGCGATCAAGTCGCGGAGTCCGGCGATGTCAGTCCAAGAGATCTCGGGTGCTGAATTGCGCGTCTTCGGAGTGAGGTGCTTGACCGCCTCGCCGATGACCACGAACTGGAAGAGGAGAGCGTCGTGCAGCAACGGATCCCCCTTGCCTTCCGAGGTGTCGTCCACACGCGCGAGGTGCTCGTGGATCGCGACGATCGCGTCCTTGATGTCGCGTAGCCGCTCTTGCTCGTCGCGGCTCATATGGGCAGGGCTTCGGCCAACACCTCGTCGCGGATGCGCTCCTTGAGCATGTCGGCCGTCGCGACGTCAACCGGCATGTCGAGAATCTGCGCAGCCTCACGCCGGAAAGCGGCAAGGTCTAGAAGCGTCCTGCCGGGTTTGAGATCGACGAGGAGATCGACATCGCTCAAGGGGTTCGCCTCGCCCCGAGCAAGCGATCCGAATACGCGAAGCTTGGTCACGCCATGATCTTGCGCAGCATCGAGCAGACTGCGGCGCCGACGCCGCAGCTGCCGGGCCTGGGGGCCGAGCTGGCCTCGCATCGAAGTAGCGAACGGCGATGACTCGGTTGCCAGGGGGGCATGGACCTGCAGATGGCGACCGCATGCGGAGATGAGTCGCTCCAGCGTGGGAAGCGTCGGAAGAGTCGCACCTGCCTCGTACCGGGCAAGCGCTGGCTGAGACGTGCCCGCCCGCGTGGCAAGCTCGATCTGGGAGAGATCGGCGTCAAGGCGCGCGTTGCGCAGGATTGTTGGGACATCGGCCATGGATATACCTATATCAGTATAACGACGAAAGGCGGTGGTTCATCGAGCGTTCGAAGCCCTGGCCTCTTGCTCGCCCTCCTCCTCCCGCAACGCCCGCCGAAGCGTCTCGTCGAAGGGGAGCGGCGAGATGCCGAACGGCTCGGCGCCGGAGGGGTCGGTGACGACCGTCGCCGTGGTCAGGCCCTCGACCAGCGGGCGGGCGACGTTGGTGTCGACCGGCGTTATCAACCCGAGCCAGAGGGCGGAGAGCCACGGCGTGATGAAGGGGACCGGGATCTTCAGCCGGGGACGCGTGCCCATCGCCAGCGCCATCCGATCCAGCATCTCCTCGTAGGAGAGGACGTCGGGGCCGCCGATCTGCACCTCCCGGCCCGCGGACTCCGATACCTCGGGGGCGCGTCGGAGGTACTCGATCGCGTCATCGATGCCAATCGGCTGCGTATCCGTCTTCAGCCAAGCCGGAACGATCATCGCCGGCAGTCGCCTGACCAGGTAGCGCAGGGTCCGGAAGGACTCGGAGTCGGCGCCGACCACCATCGCCGCCCGGAAATAGGTGAGCGGCGGCCCCTCCGCGGCGAGGATCCCAGCGGCCTCGTGCCGGCTGCGCAGGTGCGCGGAGGCAACCTCCTCCCCCAGCCCGCCGAGATAGATCAGCCGCCCGACGCCCTCGCGCTTGGCCATCCGGGCGAAGTTGAGCGCGCCCTGGCGCTCACGCTCCTCGAAGCCGCTGCCGCCGGCCATCGAGTGGACCAGGAAGTAGGCGGCGTCGACGTCCGTCCCCGCCCCCTCCAGGCTCGCGGCATCGGTGACGTCGCCCTGGTGGAGGTCGAATCCCCTCTCCGCAAGCCCTTGCGCCCTGGAGCGGTTCCGCACCAGGCAACGGACGGCAACGCCCGAGTCCCCCATCGCGCCGGCCAGCCGGGCGCCGACGAATCCCGTGGCCCCGGATATGAGCGCGCGCACGGCGGACCCTCAGCCTGTGTCAGGGGACGGCGTCTTGGACCTCCGCGGGGGGGATGGACCAGGGTGCTGCCCGCACGGCGGAGGGCACAAAGACGACTTCGGTGTGGGCCACCCGGTCCTGCAGGCCGCGGCGGCGCTGGGTGAAGAGGATCGGCAGGAAGCCAATCCCCAGGGTCAGGCCGCAGAGCCCCATGCCGGCCAGGCGGCGCGCGGCGCATCCGGCGCCGATTTCGGGTGAGCCACGCGCGAGGATGCGAATGCCCATCAGCCGCATCCCCGGCGTCTGGCCGGCCGTCGCCCAGAAGACGAGCAGGTAGGCGGCCCCTGCGATCGCCCAGGCGCCCGCGCCGATGGCGATGGCGGCGCCGTCGGTTGCAAACACGAAGGACGCCGCCAGGGCAAACACGCCGGAGACGATCAGGAAGAAGGCATTGAGGATCCCCGCGTCGAGGGCAAGTGCCATCAGCCTTGTTACGAACCCGGCCTGGGGCGGCGCCTCGGCGCGGCCCGGGCGTCGGGCAAGCGCCCGCGCCGGCCGCTCGATCGCGTCGTCCAGCCGCCGCGCCACCCCACGCGCCTGCTGCGCGAGGTCCTCGAACACCCCGACGCTCTGCGCCGCTATGGCCGCCCGCAGCTCCGGCGCCTCGGCGATTCGCTCGACCAGCTTCTGCGTCTCGTCGCTGGCCAGCAGGCGCGCCCAGACCCGCTCTGCCATCTC
This sequence comes from uncultured Conexibacteraceae bacterium, assembly GCA_964536955.1. Lineage (GTDB taxonomy): Bacteria > Actinomycetota > Thermoleophilia > Solirubrobacterales > 70-9 > CAZHZI01. The sequence goes on along the minus strand of CAZHZI010000001.1, from coordinate 96,676 downwards.
GCTGTCGAGGGCCTCCATGACCGAGCGCTCGACCGTGGGGCTGTTGATCGCCGCCCCCACCGCCTCCTCGATGGCCGGCCCCTCCAGGACGCGCTCAAGCGCCCGCTCCACCGCGGGGCTCTCGATCGCTCGCACGATTGCCTCCTCGGCGACCGACTCGACAGCCCGGTCCAAGCCGGTGGCGCCGGCGACCCGACGCGCACCCCGTGCTCCGCCACCGAGGATCCGCTCCGGAAGCGTGGCCGGCCGGCCGTTGCGCCGCGCAGCGCCGGCAAGCGACTCGGGCGAAGTGGGCTCGTCCGCCATCCCTGTCGAGTCTAGCTCCGTCTTGCTCAGTCGCAAGTCAGGAGGACGTGGCGGAACTCGGCCTCCAGGCGGGAGCCCAGCTCCGCCACTGCAGCCTTCCGGGCCTCGTCTTCCGTTTCGTCGCTGACCAGGATCACCTCGTCGGCGGGGAAGCTTTGGAGCTGATCCTCGACGGCCTGCACCAGGTTCTCGTCGCCGACCCGCGCCTCGGCCGCGATGTCTGCCTTGGCGAGGGCGGCGACGATGACGACCAGATTCCGCTGAGCCGCATGGCGAGCGGTGTCCAGGTCGGTGGCCCAGCGGTCGAGGAAGTTGCTGCGCGCCGGCGTCAAGACCAGCACCTGCGCGTCGTCCCCCCCTCGGATGCCCGCCTCTTCGGCGATCGTCTCGATGGAGCCGGGATCCTCGATCGGACAGGTGACCACGATGAGGACGTGGCGGCGTAGGTCATCTCCAGCCACAGAGGCAATCGGGCCGCGTGGACGCTGTCGCACGGCAATGACCACGATCGCCACCGCGGCAAGCGCGCCCATCGCGACGCCGACCCCAGGCCCCCCAAGCAGGAATGCGGCAACGATCGGCATGGCGATGGCTGCCACGATCAGAGGCAGCTTCCAGGCGGTCATCTGCCAAGGGTGCCAGGCCGCGAGCCTCGGTTGGCGCTCAGCCGGCCTTGCCTCGCTTCCACCAGGCGCGGAGTCGGATGGCCGGGTGGAGACGCGCGCTTAGCGATCAAACGCAAGCGGGCAGGCGCCGGCCCCTACTTCTGGCTTTTGCCCTTCTTTTTGCCCTTGCCTTTGCCCTTCTTCTTGCAGTCGTTTTTGACCTTCGGGTGGACGACCAGCTGGCGGCCGTTTTGGGCGGTCATCTTGATCGTCGCCCGGTTGGCCGCTTTGCAGAGGCTGCGGCTGTTCTTCAAAAGGCCCTTTTTGCCGCCGAGCAGGTTGAGGGTGAATTTCGTCACCGGGGCGTCGGGGACGATGTCGAAGGTGTTGCGCAGGCCGCCGTTGATCGAGTCGGTCCTACCGGCCAGCTCGATCTCGATCGGCTGGTGCTCCGGGCCTCGCAGCGCCACCACGAGGTCGGGCAGCAGGTTGTCGGAGGACCTGAGGTAGACCGGGCCCGAGAGCGGCTCGGCGAGCAGCGGGGTCCATGCCGTGGCGTTGCCGTAGATCGATCCTTTCGGGCACTGGTCGGCGGCGAACTGCGGCCGGGTGCAGACCGTGTTGATGTGCTCGTTGGCGAGGAACTCCGAGCGCGGCAGCGCTACCGAGGTGAAGGCGATGTTGGCGTCGCCCGGGCGTGCGGTGAGCGTCGCGGTCAGCGAGGGGTATTTGGCTCGTTTGGTCGGGCCTTTGACCCGCAGCGAGAGTTTGGGTTTGAAGCCGAGGTTTGCGCAGCCTCCCACCCGAAAGCGGTTTGAGACCTGGGCGAGGATGTCGTCGGTCTTGTCGAAGGGATCGGCCGAGCCTCTGATTCCGCCACCGATAGTGAGATCTGAGCAGTTGGTCGGGTTGATCATGAAGTTGGGCTTGTCGAGCGTTACCGCGACGTTGCGGATCCGCAGCGGCACGCCGCCGACGATGTAGGGGACGTCTGTGGAGTCGATGTTTACCTGGGCCGTTCTCACGTCGACGTTGATCCCCGTCCTGATCACCACGTTGCCGAGGTCGAAGGTCGGGTTGCCCGCCTCCCCGCCGGCGATCGCCGGGACGATCGTGGTCACGCTGAGCGGCGCGGTGCCCTTGGGGCCCGCTCCGTCCGGGTCATAGGGGCCGGAGAGGTAGAGCCGCCCGGCGGTGTGAAGCGGGGTCGGGCCCGGGCCGGCTGCCGTGTCTACCTTGCCGATGTAGGAGGCGGCGGGGCAGCTTGGGGAGTTCGTCTCCGCCAGGCCGGACTTAGTCCTTGCCGCCGCTATCGATGCTTCTGGGCAGTAGGGGGTCTGGGAGAGGTTGCCCACCACTCCCGGCGCCATGTTGAGGGCGATGCCGCTGATCTCCTGCTCGCCGTCTCGCCTTGAGACGTTGAGGACGAAGTCGGTGTTCGCTCCCGCCTGGGTGCTCGCCGTCCCCGCTTTGAAGCCGGGGGCAAAGCCTCTGTCCTCGGGCTCGGTCACGCAGGCAAAGCCGTTGGGCATCGCCGCGATCGGGAAGGGGTCGTGGACCGTCGGTTGGGGGCCCGAGTCCGGGAAGGACCAGGGGATCAGGTCGGCTGCGTTCTCAAACTGCCCGCAGGTCGCCGGGGTGTTGAGCGGCGCCCTGGGGCCCGTCTCGAAGTGCAGCTCGAAGAGGTTGAAGGGCAACTGGGGGTTGTCGACGAAGGTCGTGGAGATCTGGCCGGTGTCGGGATCGAGGTCTACCTTGCCCGCCAGCTTGATCGAGAGGCCTCTCTCGTCATCCTGGGAGACCAGGTAGATCGCCGTCAAGGTCCCCGGGAAGGGGTTGTCGTGCTGGGGGGCGACATAGACGGCTCCGTGGAGTGGATCGTGCAGCAGTGGGCTGACGATCGACAGGGTGCCGATCTTCGCTTGCTCGGGGCACTGCACCGGGTCGTTGTTGAAGGTGACTTTCGGCGTCACTGCGGTGAGGCCGATCTGCTCTGTGGAGCAGCCCTTGATCCCGTCGGCTGCCGCCGGGTTGAACGAGGTGCCCACGGGAAGGTGGACGGTGGTGTCCTTGAGGTGGGCGGTCGCCCTGCCCGCCGGCGTTTTCCAGTAGGCGGGAGCGCCCGTGTCATCTGCCGGGTTGAACTGGACATCGGCCGGCGGGTCGTTGTTCTGGGGGATCGAGAGCTCGACGTCGAGGCCAGAGGGGCTGTCGGCGACGCTGACGTCGGGGTGCAGGGTGATCGAGGGGTCGAACTCGAGCTCGTCGCAGTTGGTGATCGGGTCGGTGAGGGTGGTGGCGCTGACGAGGGGGCCACCGTAGAAGACCGGATCCTGCCAGGAGTCCATGTCGACGGTGACCGGCAGAGATGAGCCCGAACACTCAGTGGGGTTGGTGAAGAAGGGCTTGATCGGACCCCAAGAGGGGTCATAGCTCTGCCTGCGCTCCGCCGGGAATCCTGTGAGGTGATAAGTTGGAGAAAGGAAGCTGGCAAGGGTGCCATCGATTCGGAATTTGTCGTTCTCATTTGCCCAGGGCACGCCCCAGAAGGTGAACGCCTGACCGCCCAGGTGCACGAAGTCGGGGATCAGCAGCGCCAAGGTGTCGACGCCGTAGTCGCCGTTGGTGCGCCCTCGCGCCGTGATCGGTACGTTGAAATATTGGCCAATGCTGGCGATCACAAACTCCGCGGTTATCGTGTCGCGGGCCTCGACGTTGTAGACGGGTTTTGTCTGGAAGCCATAGCACTCGGGGATGAATGTACCCTGACACACGCCGAAGGTGAGAGTCGTGATCCCGACCTGGGACTCCGCCTCGCACTCCGGCGGGTTCGCCTGGACGGCGATCGCCGAGCACTTCGATACCGCCTCGGGGTTGCCGACCACTCCCGGCGGCAATTTGACGGTGATGTTCTTCACGGATCCATCGGTGTTGCCACCTTGATCTCCATAGTTGAAGAAAAACGTCGCGCTCCCATCAGGATGCGCCCCTGCCTTGGTGACAGGATCAAGGCGCCAGTCCGGCTCGTCGCCCACCGCCCAGGGGGAGTCGCTGCCCGCGGCGCCAAACGAGGAGTCGCCAACGTCGATGCAGTGGGCACGGACGGTGGGTGCGGCACCGACGCCGCCGTTAGAGGTGGCATCGGTGCTGAGGTGGCAGGTCCCTGCCCAAATCGCCTTCTGACCAGGGTATGCGATGACATCGGGATCGCCCGGCAGGCCGGTGTTGACGTCGGCAAAGCCGAACTCGGCCTCGGCCGCCGTGGGAGCGAGGAGCGCAGCCGCCAGACAGGCAGTTGCAGCAAGGGTGGCGAGTCGGCCAACGGGGTTTTGTCGCGGGGAGATCACTTGCCACCTCCACGCTTGGCATTGGCCGTTCGTGAACTGCTGCCCTTGCGCTTCTTGACGCATTTGCCCTTCCTTCGCACCTTGCCCTTACCGCACTTCTTTGGTTTGGCGCTCGCCTGTTTGACGTTGCCCTCGTCGTCGAAGGTCTCCGTCACCGGCAGGGTCGGTGCAGGCGCGCTCGAGGCCAGGCCCCGGCACTGGTGGGCCAGCACATCGCACGGCACAGGCGGCGGGGTGTAGGGGAACCCGCCGCCGATGCGCGCGTCGTAAATGTCGAAGTCGAAGTCGTCGATCTCGCGGGGATCGAGCGGCGCCGAGGTGAAGATGAAGGCATCCTGACCGTCGCCGCTGTTGCCCGAATAGAAGGAGTCATCGTTGGTATTGCCGGGACTGACAAGGGAGAGCTTTCCCTGGCGCCACTGGTAGACGTCCCAGTGATCGCCGTTGGTGTCCTCGGGAACGAGCTGGGAGCGGCTGGCGAAGAAGACGGAGACCACGCCGCTCTCATCCTCGGCGACGTTGTAGTAGCGGCCGCGGCCCCAGCCACCGGCGCTGTCAAGGTTCCCAGCCGCGCCGCCACCCTGGAAATCCCTGCCGAGCACATTGGTGCCAAGATCGGCATTACAATTGGTGTTGCTGGCGTCGAAGGGCTTGGTGCAGTCGTAGGGAGCCGCCCCCGGAGGCCGGGCCGAGATGCGGATGAGTTCGTCGTCGCCGACGTCATAGAGATAGATATCGCCGGCATCGTCGTTGTCGTCGAAGGTCAGCTGCGCAGTGGTAAAGAAAATGACACTGTCGCCATCGGCGGTGCCGTGGAAGCAGTTGTTTTGCATAAGGGAGCGGATCGACCCACCGGTAGTCCAGAGCTGACCCGCTCTATACTCCGACGCACTGCTGGCACAGGTATTAGGCTGGTTGATTTGATTAGGGCCAAAGGGAATTTGAGCGATGAAGGTGTAGGTCGGAGAGGCACCCGTATCGTCGAAGAGGTAGAGGTTGCGGGTGGTGGAGTTGCCCACCTCACCTCCAGGCGTTGTGCCGACGCCCCGAGCCGGTGTCATGTCAGCGCCGGCGATCGGCGAAGTAGTGACGAAGTAAGCGCGCTTGCCGTCGTCGGAGAGGTAGCGCAAGGTAGAGTCGTCATCTATAGGGCCGCCCGCGGCGTTGGTATTGGTAGCAGGATCGGCAGTGCCATTGGGCCCACCCGAGATACGGGTCAAAGTGCCGGCAACCGGATCCGTGTCGAGGTCCTCAGGCAGGGTGTAGCGGTAGAGATCCCACGAATCATTGGAGGCGGCGCCGGTTGTGAGCGACTGCCCACCATTGGGGTCGTTGGGCAGTAGCGGTGAGGTGGTCTTGAAGTAGACATAGCGGCCGTCGCGCGAGGCGCCCTGGAAGATCGCCGGACCCAGCTCGGCGATCTGTTGCGTGTCCACGCCCTGAGCGCGGGAGATCCAGCGAACCGTCGGATCTCCATTGGAGTCGTATTGACGGACGAAGAGCTGCGGCGGGCAACTCGTTACGTCACTCGTCTGAGGCGAGCAAGTAAAAGGGGGGCTGTCGGGGCTCGTGAAAAAGATCCGCCGACCATCGTTGGACATGGCGGTGAATCTGCCAATCCTTGCCCCCCGAAGGTCGGTGACATGCTGAAAATCTGCGAATAGAGCCGTTCCGGACCCGGGTGCGTTTGCTCGCAGGAAGACAAAGCTGCCAGAGGCAGTCGCATCCGCCGAGAGGGTCAAGCTCTGGCTAATCTGGCTTTGGCTATCATCGAGAATTGTCGTCCCCGGTGGGATTCCCGGCCCGCTGATTGCCTGGGGCGCCCTGAAGCTTCCAACGAAGGTCTGCAGGCCGCTGATGACGGGGGAGCCGCTTGTCAGCGTCCCAAGGCCAATTGCCGCAGAAGCCGGCGCCGCCGAGAGGGTGAGCGTTCCGGCGCCGACGGCGGTGATCCTGGTGCCGCGTGGGATCGAAGTCCCGGAGACGATCTGGCCGACTGCGAATGCTCCGGTGTTCGTCACCACCGAAGTGACCGTCGTGTCTCCCTCCGAAAGATCCCCGGTGCCGGTCGTTTCGGCGCCGCTTGTAGCCTGCTCGCAGCTGCGCACACCGATCGTGTCGGTGCCGGCGCCACTGCCGATACGAGCGGGAATCAGGGTGGCCGTACCATCGCCGACCGTGCCCGAGCATTCGTTGACGAGATCTTTGGGAGAAGCAGGAAGATCGTCGGGGTCGTCTGCCCTCTGGACGTAGATTGTCTCGCCACCGCCCTGTTGCTGATTGTCGCTGGGGTCGTCGTCGCCGGCTGTCGCAGGGTCCTCGGCCAAACCGCGATAGTTGCCTGAACGCACCATTGCGGTGCCGGCGTCGTTGATTTGAACCTGATCGCGCCCTGCCGCGCTCCTACCAAGGGGGGAACCGTCCTCTGGACTGACAGCCTGACTACTGGGATCGTCAAACCAGGACGTGAAGCCCATCTCACCGGTACCGTCACGGCGGGTGTAGAGAATGTTCTGGCCGATTCCCGGGCTGACGAGAAGCTCGCCGTTCTCGATGTGCCAGGCAACCGTGCTGAAATCGGCTGAGCTGCCGATCCCGTCTTGCTTGGAGAGGTGTGGCGCGCTGCCGTCCTTCAGGGCCCCGGGCAGGGTGTTCAACGACCTCCACACCCAACCGCTCGCGGTTCGAGTAAAGATTCGACTGTCGCCGTCGGCCGAGGATTTGATGTCGTCGGTGAGGGGGAAGATGGCGCTAGTCCAGGCCAGCGTCTCGCCATCGAGCGATGGAACCCCAGGGTTGGCGTTGTTTCCTACGGCTCCACCAAAGCTGACCACCGACCGTGACGCCTTGAACGGCGGGGTGACCATCTCGTAGGCACGAGTGGGAAGGGTCGGGGCGAGGCGCGTGCTGAAGGTCTCGTCCTGGCCGAAGACGACCCCCTCCGGGTTCTCGGCGACCACCCGGTAGTGGTAGGTGGTGTCGAGCTGGAGGCCGGTGATTGCCGCCGAGACCAATTTGTCCGCCCCGCCGGCGCCGACCAGTGCGTCGGGCACGGGGGCTTTGTGACCGTAGGCAGCGGTGAGGCCGTACTCGAAGCGGTAGGAGGTGACCTGCCCGGCGGGATTGATGCGGCCGAACAGGGTCGCGGTGGTGGTGCCGCGCACAGAGGTCGTCAGGGTCGTGGCGCTCGGAAGCGCCGCGTCGGTGAGGAAGGTCAGCTCGCCGGAAATGGCATCCGGCGAGCCGAAACCCTTGCCGGCGACGAGCCGCACCCGGTAGAGCGTGTTCGGGTCGAGGCCCGAGACCGACTCGAAGACCTCGACGGGATCAGTGCCTTTGCCAACGTTTCCGCCGTCGCCGACCTGCTCCCAGGTGACGCCGTTCTTGGACACTTCGAAGCGGTAGCGCGCCGCGGCCTGGCCGCCGTTGGGATCGACCGTGCCGTGCAACGTTGCCGAGTCGGTGCCGACTTCGGTCGCGGGCTGAAGCGCCACAGTGGGTGGGACGATCGGCCCTTCGCCGAGGATAAAGACAGAATGACCCGAAATGTAGATGAGATCGGCGGAGAGCTCGATGCCGATTCCTGCGGTCTCCTGCGATCCATCTGGCAGCAGGTGGGTCTCGAGCAGCAGGCCGGTGGTGTCGAACTCGTGGAGCTGTCCACCTGCGAAGTCTTCGGTGTACTGGAGGACGAAGACGCGGTCGCTGATCGGGTCAACGGTCATGTGCGAGGGGGAATTGACCAGGAGACTTTCGGCGAACACTTCGAGGAAGCTTCCGGAGGAGTCGAACTTGACGACGCGGCCGTACTGTTCGAACGCGTACACAGCCCCGGTCGAATCGACCCCGACGCGGTAGGGGCCGAACACCTCGCCTTCTCCGAACTGGGCCTGGTATGCGCCGGTCGTGTCGAAGCGCTGGATGCGGCCGTTTTCGCGATCGGCGACGAGGACGTCGCCGTCGCCGGGGTCGACGGCGACGCCGGTGGGAGTGGAAAGCTGGCCGTCACCGAAGCCGGCGATCCCCGCCTGGCAGGTGGTGGTGCAGACCTCGAAGGTTTCGGTCCCCGTTTCGACCCCCCAGCCCCAGGTGCTGACGAATGCGCCGGAGGCGGTGAACTTCTGGATGCGGTTGTTGCCGGGGTCGGCGACGTAGACGGAGCCATCGGCCTGGTCGACGGCGATATCGGGCGCGACTTCGCTGAAGGAGAACTCCGCGGCTCCCGTGCCGCTGGAGCCGAACTCGGAGACGAATTCGCCGGCGGCGTCGAAGCGCTGAACGCGTTGATTGCCGACATCGACGACGTAGATCTCGTCGGTCGCCTGGTTGACGGCGATGCCGCCGATCTGGAAAGGCTGGAATTGACCCGGCCCCGAGCCCTCCTCGCCGATCGCGCCGACGATGGTCTTGGGGGCAGCGGAGGCGGCCGGGGCAAGGGCGATCGCGGCGAGGGCGGCGATCGCGAGGGCGAGGAGGGTGGTGCGAGGGCGAGAGGGCGCACCACTCCCGTCGACGCCAGAGCAGGCGCCACGGGTGGCGAGGGAACGACCGAAGAAGGCCCGGATGCCGGAGCCCTCGAGGTTGAACGCGGTCGATGTCTTCGCGTGGCGTCTCACGTAGCTGTGTCTCCTTGGTCTGGGTGGCGATAGAAAGTTGGTGCGGCGGCTTTCGGGCCGAGGGCAGGGGCGAGGGGCGGGACGAGTCCGAGAGGTGGCCTCGCCCCGCACCGCTTGCCTTTACTGCGCTTCGGAGACGCCGCCAGGGAAGAGCGAAGCGTCATCCGTTTGTCGTCGGGTCGCCCGGTCGCCTTGGTGGCGAGGGCGTAGGGACGCTGCAGGGCAAGGGATGCCGGTGTCGGGATCACCGGCATCCCTACGCGGCGCAGCCGACTGAAAGCATGGGGACGCAGGGATCGCAGAGGCGCCCCAGCGGGAGTACAGAGGGCTTTAAGCCCCCCCCCCCCGATTTTCAGGGTCGGGGCCGTGGCGGTCTTGCCGCTTGGACCTTGGTGCTCCCTGCCTGTGGCTCTCGGGGTACTCAACGGCTCCCTGTGTCTCCTCTTGGTGGAGCCCCTTGCTGAGGAGCCCTTTCCCTGCTTGCCCTCGGCCCGTTCCCTTGCGGGCTGAGTCCCTGTTGTCCGGGCGTGGTTTGAACTGCTCCGTACCTGGATCAAGCACAAAGGTAGACGTTGCTGGGGGCAGTTGTCAACCGCCGCGGGCGGAAAGGGCGGATTCTGGGTACTAGCGGGGGGGGTTCAAGCTAGTGGTGGCCGACTACGAGCGCGGCTCTCCCCACATCCCCTTGGGGGTGTCGTCCTCTTTGCTTTTCGACATGCCCGTGGGCGGCTCGAGTTTCTCGTCTGCCCTGGGGCGCATCCATGCGATCACCCCGCCGGGGAGGCTGAGGATCGCTGACCGTCGTGCACTCCCTCGGCGAACTCCTCGACGATCTTCTCCTTGAAGGCGTCGAGGTCGTCGGGTTTGCGACTGCTGACCAAGCCCTGGTCGACGTGGACCTCCTCGTCGACCCATTGGGCGCCGGCGTTGCGCAGATCTGTCTGCAGGCTCGGCCAGGAGGTGATCGTGCGGTCGCGCACCACATCGGCCTCGACCAGCGTCCACGGGCCGTGGCAGATCACCCCCACCGGCTTGCCCGCCCGGAAGAAGGAGCGGACGAACTCGACCGCCTCGCCTTTCGTCCGCAGCTGGTCCGGATTGGCGACGCCGCCGGGCAGCACGAGGCCGTCGTAGGAATCGGCGTCGGCGTCGGCCACGACCTTGTCCACCGAGAAGGTGTCGGCCTTGTCGAGATGGTTGAAGGCCTGAATGTCGCCGTCCTCGGGGGCGAGCAGCTCGGCCTCGGCGCCTGCCTGCCGGACCGCCTCGAGCGGCTCGGTCAGCTCGACCTGCTCGACCCCCTCGTTTGCCATCAGGAACGCGATCCGTTTGCCCCGCAGTCGGTCAGACATTCCAAGCTCCTTTCGTTGCAGCCTCCTGGCAGCTACCCACAGGACCGAACCTCAATCCGCCTGCGGTCAGCTATCCGTCAGCCAGCGCGGCGAACCTCACGATCAGATATTCGCCGTCGCCGTTTTCCTCCACCCGGAGCTCGTCGGCGAGGGATTCGAGCGAGCCGTCCACCTCGGGGAGCGAGAGCCCGTCGACGAGCCGCGCGCCGGCGCCGCTCGGCATCGGGCCGATCCGCAAGTCGATCCCACCCTCGCCGTCCGAGACGCTGAGCGAGACGTCTTCGTCGCCGAAAACGCTCGGAGCCCGCTCCGCGATCGCGTCGGTGAACAGCACCGCGTCGCTGAGCCGGTCCACCGTGATCCGGTGGCGGGCAGCCAGAGCCCCGACCACCCGGCCCAGCACGGGAGCGACAAGCTCCGGAGCGCCGATCGTCAGCTTGGCGCTGTCCTCCGAGACGGTCTCGGGTTGCGCCTGGGCCGGCAGGTCGTCTTCGGCACGCACGGCGAGTGGCAGCTGCATCCTGATCTCCGTCCCCCGGCCGAAGCCGCCGGAGATCTCAAAGCTGTTGGACAGCGCCGCGATCAGGGTCAGGCCGATCCGCAGGCTCGGCCTGTCGACGTTGGGCCGCGGCCGGATGCCGCTGCCGAAGTCCCGCACGGACACGGTGAGGGCGTCGTCCTCCGGAAGCACCTCGACCTGCAGCGGCCCGGGGGCGTCGTCATAGGCGTGGACGACGACGTTCATGCAGGCTTCGGTCACGACGGTCTTCAGGTCGCCGATGCCGGGCTCCTCCATGCCGAGGCGCTCGGCGAGGCCGGCGACGGCGTGGCGCACGACGGCGACGTTCTCCGGCTTAGCGGGAAGCGTAATCAGGAGACCGGTTTGCTCGTCGCGCATGCCTCGCACCTTATGTCGATCGCCCCACCGTCCGGCGGGCAGGGCGGAGAGTACCCCGCCGGCGAATGGCGTCCCGCTACCCGTGGCCTACGCGAACAAACGTTGAAAACGCGTAACTCCCCGCAACATACGTTGAGCAACACGCGGTAGGATCACTCATGGGGGTTTGATGGCGACCACGGAAGAGCGAGAGGTTTGCGACGGGACACTGATCGTGCGCACGTCGCGGGCCAGCGACGTTTGGCACCTCTCCCTCTTTGGAGAGCTCGACCTCGCAAACTGCAGCACCTTCGAGGCCGAGCTGCGCGAGGCCCTGCGCGACAGCGGCGTACGGACAGTGGTGGACATGCGCGAGCTGGAGTTCATCGATTCGACCGGCATCGCCCTGCTGGTTGCCGCCCTGCGCCACGACGGTGGGGTGGACCGGCTGCGGTTCATCCCCAGCAACTCGCCGACGGTCGCCCGCGTGCTGGAGATGACCGGCGTGGACGAAAGGCTGCCGCTGGCGGACGCCTCCTCCAATGGAGGCCTGCGAATCGGCGAGCCAAGCTGAGCTGAGCCGACTTCGCTCGATCCGTCAACTGCCGGCGAAAGCGCGATCGGCGTCTGCGGGGTCGGCGAAGACCTCGCCGCGGATGAAGCGCCCGCCCCGCACGTCCCAGATCCAGGCGACCGGCATGTCCCTTATTCCCATCTCCCGGCTGCGCAGGTAGACACGGCCGCGGACCAGCAGGCGGTCTCCCTGGATCTCGATCTCCCGTGGAGTGATGAGCAGCTCCTCCCAGGCGCTTGCCACGTCGTCGAAGTAGTTGTGCAGGCCCTCGGGCCCGATGTAGGGAGCCGAGCGGCCGACCGCCTCGGCCGTCAGCGGGAAGAACTCCATCTCTTCGTCGCAGACGGCGACGATCCCGGCCGGGTCGCGACGGTTGAATGCATCGAAGAGGCGCTCGATCAGCGCCTCGCGCTCGTCATCCATCGTCGAGCCTGAACTCCGAACCCACGGCGAGCGCCTGCGGCAAAGGCGTGGAGATCGTTGCCGCGGCGCCGGCCGGGGCGGACCTTGGCGCGATCGCCAAGATCGCCGCGTCGTCATTGAGATCGTGGGTGAAGGATCGCAGCGCCTCCTCCAGTTGCTGCACCGCCCGCACCGGGCTCGCCGCGCCGGCCAAGCCGGCACGCAGGCGCTCCTCGCCGAACCGGCCCTGAGGCCCGCTCGCTTCGAATATCCCGTCGGTGACGACCACCAGCTGCTGCCCGGGCTCCACCACCAGATGCTCGATCGTCCAAGCGGCGTCGGCGAAGGCGCCCAGGACGGGGCCTGCCTCGGCCACCTCCTCCACCCTCTCGCCGTCGACGAGAAGGGGCGACGGATGGCCGGCGACGGCGATTCGCACCGGCTGCCCGGGGTCCTCGCTGATCGCAAAAGCGGCGACGCTGCAGAGGGCCGAGTCCCTGCGAGCCAGCAGGGCGCGGTTGAGCGTCGCCAGCGCGACGAGAGGGTCGCCGGTCAGCACGGCGGCGGTTTTCAGCGTGTAGCGGGCCTGGGCGGCGATCGACGCCGCCCGGGCGCCACGGCCGGTGACGTCGCCGATCGCCAGCATCCAGCCTCCGGCGACCTGAAAGGCATCGTAGAAGTCCCCGCCCACCTCGTTCTCGGCGCCGGCCGGCCTGTACATCGCGGCCGCCGACCAGCCGGAGATGTGGGGCAGAGGTGGCGGCAGCAGGCCGCGCTGAAGCGTCTCGGCGATCTCCGCCCGGGCCCGCTCGGAGCGCTGCAGATCCGAGAAGAGGCCGGCGTTGTCCAGCGTAAGCGCCACGCGACCGGCCAGGACCTTGGCAAAGCGGCAGTCGCCGGCGCGGTAGCGCCGCCCCGACCAGGCCGTACCGATGGTCAACATCCCGGTCAGGCGACCTCGTGCCTTCAGTCCCACGGTGATCGCCGAGCGAACTCCCAGGCTGCGCAGGAAGTCGAGGTCCTCGGCGTCGTGGGCGATCGTGGCCAGGTCCGCCTCGGACATCCGCTGGAAGAAGCGCGGCTCGGCCAACGCGTCGCGGGACTGCTCGATCAGGTCCTGAGGAACGGACGGCTCCCGCTCCGCTAGGCGCCACTCCACCTCGGCCCCGCCCCGAGGGTCTACCCGCGCCGCTGCCCGCGTGACCTCGCCGTCGGCGATCACGTCGATCATGCAGAAGTCCGCGAACTTGGGAACGATGACATCGCATATCTCGTCAAGAGTGGCCTCGACGGATTTGGCGCGATCCGACACTTCGGCGATCTCGTAGAGGATCTCGAAGCGGCGCATCGCGCGCTTGGTCCTTGCGATCCAGAGGGCGAGCAAAACGGCGAGCACCACCAAGGCCACTGACAGAGCGTCTATCAGGATGATGTCCGTCGGTCTCCCCTCCTCCCCAGTACCGGCACCCCAATGCCGAAAAAACCGTACCGCACCTTCGGTAGCATCGCTGCGATTTCTGCAACGCTCCCGCATCCATGTCAGCCCAAGAAGAAGAAGTCACGGTGAGTCCCTCCCCATTCGAGGTGCTCAGCGACGAACTTGATGGAATCCTCGTCATCGCGGTGCGCGGCGAGCTGGACCTCAACACCGCGCCGCTGCTGGCGAAGCCGCTGGAGCCGGCGCTTGCGTCCGGGGACCCGGTGGCGATCGACCTCTCCGGCTGCGAGTTCATCGATTCGACCGGGATCGCCCTGATCGTCCGGGCGTGGCAGGCGCTCGAAGGCGAGGAAGCCGGCGGCTTCGCTCTCTTCGGCGTCGGCAACCAGGTGAGGCGGCTGCTGCGCATCACCGGTTTGGAGTCCTCACTCCCGATGCATCCGAGCCGGGACGCGGCTCTCGCCGAGCTGCGCAGCTGAACCCGAGCTTTAGGAGCCGCTGAACCCCAGGTTCATGTGGAGCCTGATGACCGTCCCGCCGGGAGCGGAGCGGATCTGGACCAAGTCACAGAGCTGATTGGCCAACCACAGGCCTCGGCCGCCCCCCTCGGTCGGCGCCGGGCGCAGGCGGCCGGCCAGAGGCTCCTCGATGCAACCGAGGTCCTCCGCTTCGACGACGAGGGTGGCGTCCTCCCTCCAGACGCTGACCGTGCCCTTCCCCCCTCCGTGCAGAATGCTGTTGGCGGCAACCTCGCTGACGGCGGCGGCGAGGTCCTCGGCGAGTGAGAAGGAGAGCCCGGCGCGCTCCGCGTGGCGATGGACGAACCGTCGAACCTCGTGAAGGGAATCGCGGTCAAACGCGAGCGTTTCCGAGCCGAGGGGCTGGGCGGGGAGGGCGCCCACGAAAGGGCCCGGGCCATGTCCGGAGTCGAGGAAGGCTTCGTTCTGCCGACTTACACCGGCCGAGGCGACGTAGGGATGGCAGCGGCGGGCGGCTTCGAGGATGTCGTCGTCAAGGGACACGCTGTCGTACGGGCACAGCAACGACCAAGCCGGAGCGCCCTCGAACGCTACGTTCAGGAGCGACTCGTGGCGCTGGCACTCATCGACCTCGGTTGGGCTTCGCCCCGGCCAGATCGGCTCCCCGATCCCGCGGACCGGGCGCCCGCCGTGCTCATCGACGAACTCACGCCATACGGGGATGATGCGGGCTGGATTTCTGCCGAGCTCCTCCATGTTCGTGAAGCGAACTCGCGCCGCGTCCGCGCCGAACTCGCCCTCCAGCAGCTCGATCTTCTCCGGCCCCACCGCGATAAGGGCAGGCTCCTCGGCCTCGAGGGCACCGCGGACGAAGGGCACGGTCCCTTCAAGGAACTCCTCGGCGCTGTCATAGAACAGCACCTCATGACAAAACGCCGATGTCATTGGGCGAGGCGGGTTCGCAGCAGCTCCTTCCCCTGCTCGGCTGCCTGTCCGGTCTCTTGGCCTTCCATCGTTCCTCCTTGATTGCGATTCGACCGCTTCGAACTCGGCTCAGCGCGCACGCTCACGGCATCTCGTCCCGTCCAACAACCGGTTTTGACGCGCCTGGGGACTGCCTCCCTCCGCCGCTCACACTCGTGGCAGCCGACTACCCTCTCCGCACATCGCAAAACCGGCCATGAGCGCCATTTAGTCGCCTCCGCGCCCGACCGGGTCAGGAGACCGCTGCGATCGCCGGCGCCGGCGATGCGCTTGGGTAGCCAAATTCCGCGAGCGCGGTACCGAGCACCTCATGCATGGCGGCCTGCTCCTCCCGCGTGAGGTTCTCACGCCAGGAGCCGGGGCTGGCGATGCGCACCTCCCGCCGCGGGCCCCTGGCCTGCAGGGGAACTCGCTCGAACCGGTGGCCAGCGACGACCTCCGGCAGCAGGTGACGATCGAGGCCGAGCATCTCGCAGATTTCTTCGAGGCACTCCCCCGTCCTCTCCCGCAAGGCTTCGTAGCGGATCAGCACACGGCCTTTCGGCGGGCGGGCGTCGAAGGCTTGGCGTACGGCGCGGCAGCGGTAGACCCATACGGCTGAAAGCCAGCGGATCAGTGGGACACGGCCTTCCGGCGCCACCGGAAAAG
This sequence comes from uncultured Conexibacteraceae bacterium, assembly GCA_964536955.1. Classification (GTDB taxonomy): domain Bacteria; phylum Actinomycetota; class Thermoleophilia; order Solirubrobacterales; family 70-9; genus CAZHZI01. Next base: position 81,048 of record CAZHZI010000001.1, on the reverse strand, counting down.
CCCCGCCCCGGAGCGCCCACGAGCCGTCCTGATATGCGGCAAGCCAGGAGTCGACCACATCGCGGCCGTCGCGCAGAAGGAAGATCAGCTTCGACTGGGGGAAGAGCTCCGTGAGAAATGGCGCAACGTGCGAGCCGGGCTCCTTGACGACGAAGGTCGGCGCTTCGGCCGAGGCCCCGCCCCCGTCCCCGTCGCCGTCCTGCGCCTCGAACCTCGACCGGATCAGCGCCCGGAGCGGCTCCCACCAGCTGTCACGGTGGCACTCGGCGAAGAAGTAACCTGGCTCCTGCGCCTTCACGTCCAGGAGCGTCGTCAGCTCAGGGTCTTCCGCCGAGGCGGACCAGGCGAGTGGAATCGGGCGCCACACCCCGAGATGATGGCCGAGGTGAGGGTCGTCGATCGGCACCACGCCGTCGAAATCAGAAAGCATTCGCAAGAGCCACGTGCTGCCACTGCGGGAGGATCCAAAGATCCAGGTCAGCCGATCCTCGCGATCGGCAAGACCGACCCTGGACCGCCGTGAGCCATCTGTCTTGCCCGGACTCGCCACTCGTCTGGTGGGCATCCGCCCCCGATATACCCTCCTTTTCGGACTCCGAACCAGCCTGACCGGTTGTTTGACCGGCGGTGCTTTTGGGAACCAGAGGGCGGCGTGATCGGAGCCACTGAGAGAGCAGCCGACGCCCCCTCCGCCAACGCCCGCGGAGCATCGTTGCCCGCCGCGGCCGGACCGATCAGCAAGCTGATCCTGGAGCTCCTCCAGGGCGAGGCGAAAACCGCCGAGGGGGCCGCCCGGCAGGCGACGACCGTCGCCACCGAACTGGCGGGCGACGTCCTCGATCCGCTCCAGGACGACGATCTGCAACTCGCGCTCTACCTCTGCTACGAGTTGCACTACCGCTCGTTTGCCGGGGTGGACCCGGACTGGGAGTGGAGCCCGCCGCTGCTCACTGCGCGCGCCGTCTTGGAGGAGGCTTTCTTCGACGCGCTGGACGATGCGCTCCCCGCCGGCGAGCCGGTGGACCCCGAGAATGTCGGCGACTGCCTCTTTCGCCTGGAGGCCGCCGACGAAGGCGTCTCCCTCTCGCGACAGCTGGAGCGCGAGGCCGACCTGGAGCGGTTCCGCGAATTCGTCATTCACCGCTCCCTCTACCAGCTGAAAGAGGCGGACCCGCACAGCTGGGCGATCCCTCGCCTCTCGGGCCGGGCGAAGTCGGCCCTCCTCGAAGTGCAGGAAGACGAGTACGGCGGCGGCCGCCACGAGCGCATGCACTCCGCGCTCTTCGCCAAGACGATGCGGGCGCTCGACCTCGACGACCGGGAGAACGCCTATCTCGAATACGTGCCCGGAACGTCGCTCGCCACGATCAACCTGATGTCCGGACTCGGCCTTCGACGCAGCCGCCGCGGCGCGATCGTCGGCCACCTGGCGATGTTCGAGATGACCTCCTCGCGGCCGAATCGCCGCTACGCCAATGCCCTGCGGCGCCTCGGGCTCGACGGCGAGGCCACCGATTTCTACGACGAGCACGTCGAGGCCGATGCCGTCCACGAGAACATCGCGGCATACGACCTCGCCGGAAACCTGGCTCGGTCCGAGCCCGAGGTGGCCGCGGACATCATCTTCGGAGCCCGCGCCCTGCTCTTCCTCGAGGATCGCTTCGCCCGCCGGCTGATGGAGGCATGGGACGCCGGCGAGACGTCGTTGCGCCGGCCTCTGTGAAAGCCGTCCAGGCCTCCTACGTGCTGCCTCTGCGCTGGGCCGAGCCGGGGCCGATCGACGAACTCGCCTCCTACCTTCGCAAGCTCCAGCCCCTTATCGAGGAGGCGATCGTCGTCGACGGGTCCCCAGCGGCCCTTTTCGACCGCCACGCGAAGCGGCTGAGCGGACTCGCCCGGCACATCCCTCCCCATGCGGACCTCGACTTCCCAATGGGAAAAGTGGACGGCGTCATCACAGGCGTTCGGGAGTGCTCACACGAGCCGGTGGTCATCGCCGACGACGACGTCCGCTACGACGCCCCGGCACTGCGACGGGTCGTCGAGCTGCTCGGCGAGGCGGACCTCGTCCGACCGCAGAACTACTTCGACGAGCTTCCCTGGCACGCTCGCTGGGACACCGCCCGAACATTGATGAACCGGGTGTTCGCCGGCGACCCCGACTTCCCGGTGGGCGACTTTCCCGGCACCCTCGGCGTGCGACGCAGCGCCTTCCTGGCGAGCGGCGCCTACGACGGGGCGGCGCTGTTCGAGAACCTGGAGCTGATGCGGACGATCGCCGCCGCCGGGGGGACGGTCCGCACGCCTCTCGATCTCTACGTGGCCCGCAGGCCGCCCACCGCCAGGCATTTCCTCTCCCAGCGTGTCCGCCAGGCCTACGATGACTTTGCGGTGCCGTTGCGAATCGCCGCCTTCCTCGCGATCGGTCCGATCGCGCTGGAGGCTCTGCGTCGTGGCCACCGCCGCCGGCTCGCAGCGGCGGCCACCGCTTCGATCGCCGTCGCCGAAATCGGCAGGCGCCGCGCCGGCGGAGCAGAGCGATTTCCGCTCAGCGGCTCACTGCTGGCGCCGGCCTGGATCGCCGAGCGATCGGTCTGCTCGTGGCTGGCGCTCGGCGCCAAGCTGCGGGGGGGAGCGCGCTATGGCGACGGCCGGCTTCCCCACTCGGCGACGTCGATGCGCGACCTTCGGGCGCGCTACTCCACCTGAAAGCCGGTCGCCTTGTGGGTCCCGTCACAGAAGGGCCGGATCCTCGAACGGCCGCACCGGCAGAGCGCCACGACACGTCGCTTCACCTCGATCTCGTTTCCCTCGTGATCGACAAGCAGGAACGGCCCGCGGACCAGATAGGGCCCGTTGGGATACGAGGTGATCGTCGTCGGGCCGTCGGGCACGGGCGCCTCATACCCGCGCGAGGGCGTCGCCGAAACCGCGCCGAGAGCTACGGGATGTTCAGGAAGAAGCAGGACGGGGCGGCCAAGGTCTGGCGCCGCAGGCGCTGACCGCCACCGTCCCGCCGCCGCGCCTCAGTTGTTGGGCGGCGCGGCGCTGATGTCGGCCAGCGCCGAGTTCTCGTCGCGTGCTTGCGCCAGATCGCCGATCGAGACGATCCCGACCAGGGTCGAGCCTTCGACAACCGGCAGCCGTCGCACCTCGGCCTCGCGTATTGCCGCGACGGCGTCGTCAACGCTGTAATTCGGCAAAAGGGTCGTGGGGTCAGTGGTGAACGCCTCTCGGATCTCGGTTGAGCCGGGATCCTTGCCTTCGGCAACCACCCGGACCGCGATGTCGCGGTCGGTGAGGATCCCGCGCACGATGCCGCTCTCGACGACGACGACGGCGCCGAAGCCACCGTCGCGCATGGCGCGGGCCGCGTCGACGACCGTATCGTCGGGCTCGTAGCTGGCGGGGTCTGGGGTCATCACGTCGCGGATGCTCTCAGCCATAGCTCCTCCTGGTTCGTGGGCTCTTCCCCCCGCCTACCCGCGGCTCGAAGGCGGAAACGAGCCAGCCGCGATCCCTGGGAGGGCTTCGCCCCCCGCAACGCGATCAGCCTGCGCGTGGGCCTGTCTTGACCGAGCCGATCCACCGCTTCAAGGACTCGGAGACCACGCCGACCGATTCGCATACCTCGACGGCACCGGCGTCGCGCAGCTCGCCTTCGGAAAAGCCGCCGGTCAGCACGGCGACGGTGAGGATCCCCGCCGACCGCGCCGCCTTTACGTCCCAGGTCGAATCCCCGACCATCACCGCGCCCGTCGCGTCCACCTTGTCCAGCGCGGAGCGGACAAGGTCGGGGGCAGGCTTGGTGTTCTCGACGTCGGCAGATGACGTCCAAGCGTCGACGAGCTCGCGAACGTCGAGGAGGTCCAGGTAGTGCTCGACCTCCTCCGGCTTGGCCGAGGAGGCGAGCACTACGGTCCAGGAGGCGGAGCGCAGGCCCTCGATCAGCTCCGTGGCACCCTCCACCGCCTTCACCTCGCCGATCAGCTCCGCGTAGAGCTCCGCCTCCGCCTCGCGGATTCCATCGCCATGCTCGGCAGCCGCCGCCTCGCCGATCAGCGCCGGGACGAACTGGTCGCCACCCATGCCGATGTGCCGATGCACCTTCCACATCTCGACCGTGAAATCGAAGCGCCGCAGCGCCCGGTACCAGGCAAGCGCATGGTGATAGTTGGTGTCGACCAGGGTCCCGTCGACATCCAGGATCGCCGTCCTAGCAGGCATTGCGGACTCGGCTACCCCGTCTTCACCGTTTTGGAACGCTCAGGCCCCGGACCATGCCCACGTAACTGATTCCATTGCTCATATGCGGGTAGCCGACGACCTGTGCACGGTCGAGCGGACGGAGACCAGGTGGCAACCGGCGAGCCAGAGACCAAGCTCGACGAGCGCTTCAGCAGCCCGGAGGCGAGTCCGACCGAGTGGGCGGACGGGCGCAAGCGCATCGCAGAGGCTGAGCTGTTCTGGCTGTCCACCGTGCGCCCGGACGGGCGGCCACACGTCACTCCGCTGATATCCGTCTGGCTCGACGGCGCGGCGTACTTTTGCACCGGTGCGCGCGAACGGAAGGCGAAGAACCTCAGTCACAACGCCAACTGCATTCTGATGACCGGGTGCAATCTGCTCGAGGAGGGCCTCGACGTGGTGATCGAGGGCGAGGCCCAACGGGTTGGCGACGACGCCAAGCTCACGCGCATCGCCGACGCCTATGAGTCGAAGTACGGCAACACCTGGCATTTCGACGTCCGGGATGGCGCTTTCCAAGGAGAGGGCGGCGAGGCGCTCGTATTCGAGGTAATCCCCAAGACCGCCTTCGGCTTTGGCAAGGGCGAGTACAGCCAGACCCGCTGGCGCTTCGACTAGCGGCCGCCCTTGCAAGGCACGATCAGGACTCGTTCGCCGCGGGCTCGGCGAGGGGTTTGGCGTTCGGCTCTCCGAACATTCGGGCGAGGACGATGCTCAGCTCGTAGAGCAGGACCAGCGGCGCGGTCTCGAGCAACATAGACACCGGATCGACCCCCGGCAGCGCCGCCGCGATCACCGCGCAGGCCAGATAGGCGTAGCGCCGGTTCTCCTTTAGCTGGCGCACCTTGACGATGCCAAGGCGGGTCACGGCGAGGATTCCAGCCGGGATCTGGAAGACGAGCCCACAGGCGAGCAGTGTCGTCGCGAAGAAACCGTAGTACTCCTTCGCTCGAACCTGGACGTTGAACTGGGAATCGTTGAAGGTCAGCAGGAAGCTCGTCGCGGCGGGCAGTACTACGAAGTAGCCGAACATGATGCCGGCGACGAACAGCCCCGGAATCAGCAGCAGGAGCGGGACGATGGTGCGTTGCTCCTGCTTGCTGAAGGCGGGCAGCAGGTAGGCGTAGAGCTGGTAGAGGATGATCGGCAGCGAGAGGATGATCGCGCCGTAGGCCGAGACGGTGACCGTCGTCGTAAACGGCTCGCTGACCCCGAAGGTGATCAGCTTGTCGTGGGCAGCCGGAAGCGGCGCGCTCGCCAGTTCGAGAAGCAGATGGTTCTGCCAAAAGCAGAGGGCGAGCGCGACGCCGAAGACTGCGATCGAGACGACGATGCGCGCGCGCAGCTCGTCGAGGTGCTCGACGAGGCTCAGCTGGTCCTCATGTGAGATCGCCTTTACGCGGCGCATCGCTGGTCGCCTCAGACCCGCGACTTGGCAGCGGCGTCAGTCTCCACGACGTCACGCCGGGTTCCAGCCGGCGACCTCTCCAGCACAGGTGGTTTCTCGACCTCGGCGTGCTCGCCGGTGACCGTGCCGCGGAACTCGCGGATCCCCTTGCCGAGCGACTTGCCCAGCTCGGGGAGGCGTTTGGGCCCGAAGACGACGAGGGCGATGACGAGGACGATCATTATCTCTAGCGGTCCGACGTTGGGCATGGGTTTCTCCGATTCGATCTAGTCGGTGTGAGCACGGATTTGGCCGAGAACCAGGTGAAGCCGATTTCTGCGATCGGCTTCACCTGGGGGGCCTCGGCGTCCTATTTGAGGAAGCCGGTTGCTTCGACCGCCTTGAGCACCTCATTGGCGGTGAACGGCGTGTCGAACGCCCCGTCGGGGGACATGCTTGACGGAGTGGCTTTCATGAGCAGGCCTGCCACCGAGGCGTGACGCGCCTCGACCGTGACGATCGAGAGCGCCGCCGCAACGGTCGAAGGCGTTTCGATGTTGAGCGCCTGGCCCGAGTAGGCGTGGACGCCGGTGTTCTCGAGGGCGACCGCGGTCTTGATGAACGAGGCCTCATTTGACGTGGTGCCCCCGAAGTCGACCTTCGGCGCGGCGATGGCCTTGCTGCCAAGCGCCTTTTTCAGAAATGCGACGTGCGCGTTCTCGTCGGCGGTGACCCGCTTGAGGAACGCCTGCGCCTGCTTGCCCTTGATGAACGTCCTCTTCTTCTGGTTGGCGGTCGCCTCGTTGTAGAAGGCGGCCTCCAAGTACTCCAGGGTGAGGGCGAAGTTGAGGATCCCCACGTCGCCCTTCCCGAATTTGGCCGGCGGGCGGCCCTTGCCGTTTGCAGCCATTGCGCCGGCCGGCTTCAGCGCGCCCAGCAGCGCGCCGCCGCCCATCACGGCGCCTCCCGCCAGCCCGGCCTTCTTTAGAAAGCTAAGCCTGGTATCGCCGTCTACGTCGATTCGATCAAGCGTTGCTTCGTGGTCCATGATGCTCCTTTGCGCGGGGGGGTGAGTCCAACAAATGCGAAAGACGGACCCCACCGGATCACTCATTCGACAGCGATCGTCCCCTTCATGAATGGGTGGAAGACGCAGTAATAGGTGAAGGTCCCGGTCCGCTCCAGCGTGACGCTGGCGCTCTTGCCGGTGGCGATGCTGTCAGTGTCGAAGGCGCCGGATTCCCTCGACGTCGCGGTGTGCGGGGTCGAGTCCCGGTTGGCAAAGCTGATCGTGGTACCCCTGGGCACGGTGTTCCGCGCCGGCGTGTAGGTGTAGTCCTCGATCGTCACCGCCTTGGCGGCCTGGGCGCTCCCTAAAGCGTTCGCGCCGGAGGAAGACGACCCGGCGCTGCCACCGCAGCCAACCATTACGACGGCGATGACGGCCATCCAAATGATCCACCTGGTCCCAGCCTCACGTAGGGACCGGGTAGTAGCTCAAAACCAGCGAGGAGACGACGACATGCCCCAGAGCAAGGAACGCGACAGGTCAGACGCACCGACCGGGCAGAGCGCGATCGCCCGTACGGTCAAGGATCCGGTCTCGCGCCGGAAGTTCATGGCCCTCACCGGAGGCTCGGCTGCCGCGGCGGCCTTCCTCGCTGCCTGCGGCAGCGACAGCGACACCACCACGACCACCTCGCGGATGGGTGGCGGCACGAGCGAAACCGAACAGTTCGGCAAGGGCGACATCGGCATCCTCAACTACGCCCTCACGCTCGAGTACCTGGAGACCGCCTTCTACGCAGACGTGGTCAAGAGCGGCCTCTTCAAAGGGTCCGACCTGGCGACGATCCGCAAATTCGGCGAGGAGGAGGCGGAACACGTCTCGGCGCTCACAGCCGCGGTCAAGCAGCTCGGCGGCAAGCCGGCGCCGCGACCAAAAACCCAATTCCCGCTGAACAGCGCCAAATCGGTGCTGGAACTGGCGGGCACCGTAGAGAACCTCGGGGCCGCGGCCTATCTCGGACAGGCCGGAAACATAAAGAGCCCGGAGGTGCTGGGGTCGGCGCTGGCGATCCACACCGTCGAGGGCAGGCATGCCTCCGCAATCAACACGCTGCTGGGCATGACGATCACCCCGGACGGCGCGTTCGCCAAGCCGGCGAGCGCGAAGACCGTACTCAAATCCGTCGAACCCTTCATCGTCAGCTGACGCGGCGAGAAAGTTAGAGGAGAACACAATGAACAACCAAGAACTTGCACACCCGGAGCTCGCCGGCGTCCACGTCGACGAGGACAGCAAGGACCTCTCACGAAGCGAAGTGATCCTCAAGGGTGCGTTGGCGGCGGGCGCCGTCTACGGCACACTCATGGTCGGGCCATACGTCCGCAAGGCGCTGGCGATAAACGGCGGCGGCGACGTCGGCATCCTCAACTTCGCCCTCACCCTGGAGTACCTGGAGTCGGCCTTCTACATGGAAGCCAAGACCCGGGCCAAGGCAAGCGGCGAGCTACAGAGCCTGATCGGGCTTCTGGCCGACGACGAGAAGCAGCACGTCGAAGCGCTGACGGCGACGATCAAGAAGCTCGGTGGCAAGCCGGTGGCGGAGCCGAAATTCGATTTTGCCTACGGCGACACCGCCGGCTTCCTCAAACTGGCGCAGACCTTCGAGGACACCGGGGTCAGCGCCTACAACGGCGCTGGGCCGGCGATCAAGTCGAAAGATGTCCTGGCCGCGGCAGGTTCGATCGTCCAGGTCGAGGCCCGCCATGCAGCGGCGATCCGGCTGCAGAACAACGAAGCACCGGCCCCCGTCGCCTTCGACCCCTCGCTCAGCGAAGCGCAGGTGCTGAAAGCAGTGGAACCGTTCATCGCCTAGAGCCGAGGACCACCCGGGTCGGACCCAAGAGCGGATGATGAATCGAAATGACCGTTAGACGCGGGAGAGCCGAGCGGCTGGCCGACGAGGAGCTGATGCCGCTGATCGGGGATAAAGATCCCGAGGCCTTTGAGGTCTTCTACGATCGCCACGGCGGCGTCGCCTACTCGCTGGCATACAGGATCGTCGGCGAGCCGGTGGCCGCCGAGGACGTGACGCAGGAGGCCTTCATCTCGATCTGGCGCAGCGGCGCTCGCTTCGACCACGCCCGCGGCAGCGTCCGCTCCTGGACCCTCAGCATCGTCCGAAACCGGGCGATCGACGCCCTCCGCAGCCGCGCCGGAAAGGCGCCGAAGCTCACGTTCGACGACGATGCGATCCTCGAGCAGCGCCCGGCCGCAGAGCTGACCGAGGAGGAGGCGATGCGGCGCGAGGCGGCGACGAAGGTACGGGGAGCCCTCGGGGAACTTCCCGGAGAGCAGTCGAAAGTGATCGAGTTGGCCTACTTCGGTGGCTTCAGCCACTCAGAGATCGCACAGATGGTGGGGGTTCCCCTGGGAACTGTGAAGGGACGGATGAGGCTCGGCTTGGAGAAGATCCGAAGAGAGCTGGCGGAGGGACTGACATGAGCGACAACGATCAGGATCACTGGGACGACGACCTCGCCGCCTACATGCTCGGGGCATTGGAGCCCGGCGAGGCGGCGGAGCTGGAGCGTCACGCGGAGGGCTGCGAGCGCTGCCGCGAGCTAGTCCGTTGGCTGGGCCCCGCCGTGCAGGCGCTTCCCGAGGCCGTAAAGCGAGTTGAGCCGCCGCGAGAGTTGCGCTCCCGGCTGATGGCCGAGGTCCGCGCCGATGCACGCCAAGCCGGGGTGCCGGCCAACTCCACCGATGCTGGTCCCGGGCGCCGTGCCAGCGACTGGCTGCGACGTTTGGGCTCGGGCCCGATGGGGCTGCGAGCGGCGGCGGGGCTCACCGCCGCGGTGCTGGTGGTGGCGATCCTCGCCGGCTACACGATCGGCAACGGCGGCTCCGGCGACGGTGGCCGTGTCAGCACGATCGCCGTCGGCCATGCCCCGGGCGTTACCGCGGAAGTGGTCCGCGAAGGCGACGGCGGCACGCTGCGCCTCGCCAACGTGGACCAGCTTCCGAACGACAAGGTCCTCGAGGCCTGGGTGCGGCGCGAAGGGAACATCGTGCCGGTGCGAGCGCTGTTCGTGCCTGACCGCGAGGGCCGCGCCTCCACGACGATCGCCAACATGCACGACGTCGAGGCAGTGATGGTCACCGCCGAGCCGAGGGGCGGTAGCAGCCACCCGACCTCGACGCCCATCGTCACGATCCCCATCCCCCAGTAGGCCGGGGCTGCAACCGACGGTCGATCTAGTGCTCGGGCGCTGGAGTGATCAGCGCGATCGGCAGCGCGAGGCCGGCCGAGCGGCGCAGGGTCGCGATGCGTCGGCCGGGCTGCACAGCGGCGCGTATCTCGCTCACGCGATCCCCAAGCGAGGCGACGGTCGCGTCCAGATCGGGTGCGACGAAGGCGAGGCCCCAGAAGAAGGCGGGCCGGTCGCCGCCGGCGCGCTCGATCGCCTCCTTCGGCTCCTGCACGACCTCGAGGATGACCGTGCCGAGCCGGAAGAAGGCCTGGCGTGGAGCGCCTGCGGGCGTTGGCTGCTCACGGATGCGGCGCAGGTCGAGACCGGCGCTTTGAAGCGCGGCGACCGTGCGATCGAGAGCCGGCGTGATCGCGACCACGTGGTCGAGCGCGGTGACGCCGTTGGAGTGCACAGGCTGCTCGGGCGGCGGCGGGCGATCGGACCGCGTGGTCGCCAGCCCATCCAACTCGGTGGCATCGACGTCGCGAAGCGACCAGCCAGCGAGCCCCTTGCCCGCGTCGTCCCCCGCCAGCCGGATCCGGATGCCCCCGACGACACACGTGTCGCCGACGAGCTGGAACCCGCACGCCAGCCAGGCATCCGGCGTGTCGGCGATCGTCAGTTCGTCGAGCGTTGGAGCCACGGGCAACCGGTAGCCAACCATGCCCGCCTTCGAGGCGCCTTCGCGGCGCCTCGCCACCCGACTTGTGCGGGCGGGGGCTTTGCGGAATGCTCCACGATGTGACCGAGCTGAGAACGGTGCGAGTGGCTGCCGCACAGGCGACTCCCGCGATCCTCGACGCGGATGCGTCGATTGCGAAGGCGGCCGAGTTGATCGAGCGTGCCGCTGCCGACGGCGCCGAGCTGGTCGTCCTCCCCGAGACGTTCGTCCCCCTCTACCCGTCGCAGGCGTGGGCCGCCCCGGCGGCGGAGTTCTACGGCTTCGAGGAGCTGTGGGAGCGGCTCTGGGCCAACTCCGTCGACGTCCCCGGCCCCCTCGTGGACGAGCTCGTTGGCGCCTGCGCCAGGACTGGCGCCCATTGCGCGATCGGCGTCAACGAGCGTGAGGTGGACCGGCCCGGAACGCTCTACAACACCCTGGTCCTGGTCGGCCCCGAGGGGATCCTCTGGAAGCACCGCAAGCTGATGCCTACTCACCACGAGCGGCTCTTCCACGGGATCGGCGCGGGCGATGACCTGACCGCGGCGAAGACGCCGCTGGGCACGATCGGCGGGTTGATCTGCTGGGAGAACAGGATGCCGCTGGCCCGGTATGCGATGTACCGGTCGGGACCGCAGATCTGGGTCGCCCCAACCGCGGACGACTCCGACAGCTGGCTTGCCAGCATGCGCCACGTGGCGATCGAGTCGGGCGCCTTCGTCGTCTCGGCCCCGCAGTTCATCCCCCGCGAGGCGTTCCCCGACGACTTCCCGGTCGAGCTGCCCGACCGCGACGTCTTCGGCCGGGGAGGTGCGGCGATCGTCGAGCCCACCTGGGGAGAGGTGATCGCCGGGCCGCTCTACGGCGAAGAGGGAATCGTCATCGCCGATTGCGATCTGCGCGAAGGCCTTCGCGCCAAGCGCTGGTTCGACTCGGTCGGCCACTACAGCCGCGCCGACGTGCTCGAGGGGAAGAACCTCTAGACAGCGTCAGGGGCAGGGCGGCATCCACACGGCCAGATGGGCTTCAGGTAGACGTAGACGTAGGCGAGTGTCGCTTCCTCATCGAAGACAGTCGAACTCCGCCAATCTCGCGATTACAGGCACACCTACGAGGGGTGGACGACGGGACTTGAACCCGCGACCGCCTGGACCACAACCAGGAGCTCTACCAACTGAGCTACGTCCACCGCGGAGCTTCAATCTAGCGGTACCGTTGCCCGAGATGCCGAGGCGACCCGCCATCGCATTGTTCCGGCCGGGGACTCATGCCGCCGGCGCGCAGGCGCGAGGCGCGGTCGCCATCCACGGCCGCTCACCCGAGGCGTGAAGCGCCCAACGCCGGTCGCCGCCTTCTTGGTCGCGGCCCTTGGCGTCTCGTTGCTTGCCGGAGGAAGCCTGGCGGGAGGCTCGCCGGGCCCAAGTGCGAGGGCACTCGGGCCGTATCCGGCACTCGGCGACTGTCCCGTCTTTCCCGACCCACCCGCATCGCTCTCGCCGCGGGCGCCGTCGCTCCCCAGCCAGGCAGCTTGGAATCAAGATGTCTCCAGGGCGCCGGTGGCGGCCAATTCGACGGCAATCGTCGCCTACATCAATGCTCACGGCGACGATCGCCTCCATCCCGACTTCGGGTCCCCCCGCGCCTATGGCTTCCCCTACGCCGTGGTCGGTGCCGGTCAGCGCGAGCTGCCGGTTCACTACACCGCCTACGGCAGCGAGAGCGACCGCGGGCCATTCCCGATTCCCCGAGGCGCGCCAGTCGAGGGCGGACGACGCAGCGACGGCGACCGGCACGTCCTCGTCGTCGATCGTTCCAAGTGCATGCTCTATGAGCTGTACCGAGCCTTCCCCCAGCGTCTCGGTGGCGCTCATTGGAACGCCGACTCCGGCGCCAGCTGGAACCTCCGCTCTGGCGCGTTGCGTCCCGACTCGTGGACCTCGGCCGACGCCGCAGGGCTACCGATCTTCCCCGGCCTGCTCCGCTACGACGAGGTCGCAAGCGGCACCGTCGACCACGCGATTCGCGTCACCTTCGAAAGCACACGAGACGTGTGGATCCACCCCGCCACGCATTGTGCTGGAGACACGTCCAGTTCCCATGCGCCGGCGATGGGCACGCGGCTTCGCCTCAAGGCCGGTTACGACCTCGAGGGCTTCGGCGGCGCGGCGAGGACGATCGCCGTCGCCCTCAAACGCTACGGCTTGATCGTCGCCGACAACGGCTCCAACTGGTTCTTCAGCGGCACCAGCGACCGCCGCTGGAACGACGAGAGCCTCAACCAGCTGAAGCGGATCCCCGGCAGCGCCTTCCAAGTGGTGAGGAGCGCTGCCGGGGCCCACGCATGCTGAGTTAGACGCGTCTGGTGCCCCCGCCGCGCAGGCGCGGCAGCAGGAGAAGCGCCAAGCCGATGAGGATCAGGACGATCCCAAGGGCGTAGTGGACGAGGATCGCCAGGACGATCCCGATGATTATCAGGAGTATTGAGAGTTCCATGGCGCAGAAGTTACCCAGCCGATCAGATCGCAAACGGGGCATGTCGGCGCTTGGGCTATTGGGCCGCTGCCGCCTGTACAGGGTGATCGATTGGTGCCACGACAAAAGACAACTTGCGTCCTCAAGGCTATGACGAAAGTTTTTCGCGTTATATTTGCTTGATGGATATTGAGCTGCTTCGGGAGAGCCCCGTGGGGAAACTCGTCCCGATCGTTGGGCCAGACCCCGTTACCCACGAGATGGTCGAGGGGCAGGCATTCCTTCCCGAGCCGCTTCCTCGCGACCTAGAGCTTGCGACCTCTACGTGGACAATTGTGAACAACGCGACCGCTGCCCTCGCGCGTCTCGATGGTGCGGCTCGACTGATCCCAACCCCATCCCTATTGAGACGGCCCACTCTGCGTCGGGAGGCTCAGAGCACAAGCGCTCTAGAGGGAACTTATGCCCCGTTTACCGATGTGCTCGCCGCCGACGAGGACAACAACCGGCAGATGACAGCCGAGATTCGGGAGGTGCTCAACTTTGAGCAAATGGCCGAGCTCGCTTTCTCCTGGCCGGAGGATCGACCCCTCTCGATTGGGATGCTCGGAGAACTCCAAGAGACGCTGGTTCGGGGCACGGCGGGAGAGCTTGGTGACGCGGGCCGCCTACGAGAGTGCATTGTGGTGATCGGTGCGCCCGGGGCTGGGTTCGATGATGCGCGGTTCGTCCCGCCCCCGCATGGCGACCAGCTCCGAGTTGGAGTCGAGGATCTCCTTGGGTGGCTCGCTACCCCACCAGACCTGCCGGTTGTGTTGCAGGCTGCCTTGGCTCATTACCAATTCGAGTGCATGCACCCCTACTCTGATGGGAATGGCCGTCTCGGCCGGCTACTCGTCATCGTGCAATTGCTGCGGGGGGCAATTATCCGCGAGCCGCTTCTTGTGGTCTCCCCCTGGTTCGAGCGACGACGAGAGCGGTATCAGGACGAATTGCTGAGACTGAGCTGCTCTGGTACTTGGGACCACTGGGTCTCATTCTTTGCGGAAGGCGTCGCCGCTGCGGCCAATGAGTCTCAGCGCAAAGTCGAGCGCTTGGTCGGTCTCCAAGAGGAGCTTCGCGGGAAGGTGCAAGAAGCTAACAAGCGCGGCACCGCCGAGCGTCTCGCGGCACATCTTGTGGGACGCCCGTACGTAAACCGAACTATCGTCGCCTCCGAGTTTGGCATCACCGGGCAGGCAGCCTACAACGCCATAAAGACCCTGGTTGATCTCGGGATCCTTGAGCGTGCGGACCTGCGCAGCTTGCACGGCGCGGGCTACTACGTAGCCCCTGAAGTTGTGGACATCGTGTCCTCGTAGACGCCGCCGAGTTGCCCACTCGGTTGCCCTGCCCCCCAAAGAAGGGCGCCCGCCGCCTGAGGCCCGCTACCAAAAGTTTTGATTATCTGTCCAAATACTGGGTATTGGCTAAAGTTCCAGAACACCCAGGCAACGAAGATCGGTGGCTTTTGGGATGACGAGAGATACGAAGATCGCTTCGAAGCTCCGCACACGGCGGAGGAGCGTCGTTGTGGCCGGGGCCGTCCTGGCCGCTCTGGCTTTCCCCGCTTCCTCAGCGTCCATCCCCCAGATCAAGGACGTAACGAACTCCGGAGGGCGGGCCGTCGGGAATCCCGTTCGGTCGCTCCCCCTGGGGCCTCCTGTCACTGCGCCAACGCAAGTGGAGACTCCGAGCGTGCCGCAGGTTCCCGTCGAGGCGCCGATCGACACTCCAGTGACGCCAACGTCTCCGCCGGTCTCGACGCCTGGAGGGACAGGAGGGCGGCCACCACAGGTAACGCCGAGCCCGGCGAACGCCGGGCCGAAGCTCCCCAGCCCCGGTGCCGGCGCGCCTGCGGGCGGGGGAATTGGCCGCAACGCACAGCATTCCCTCGGCAAGGTGACGAGCACCGTCGAGGGATCGACCGGCGGCGTCACGAAAAGCTCCGGAGGATCGACGAAGCAGGCGGCTGGGTCTGCCGGTAATGGCGGCGCGGGGACATCGGCCCGCCAAAGCGGTTCATCGACCGCGGCGATGCGTGCTGTGGAGAGCCTGACCGGAGGATCAAGCCCCTTCGCCGCGGTTCTCTTCTCGGCAGCGAGCCTGCTGGATAACTGGTCCCTAGGGCCCAACGCTCGGCTCCTGCCGGCAGCGATAGCGCCGCTGGGGCGGTGGATCGCCCGGGTCTGGCCGGCGGTCGCCCTTTGGACCGGCGAGGGGCGCGAAGCGATCGGACTTTTGGCCGGCGAAGGGCCCGGAGGGCTGGGGCGATGGGAAGGCGCGCTCCTTGCGACGAGCGTTCCCGATCTTGCCCAATCGCTTCCCGTCGGATCTGCCCAAGCGGTGGCCGGCACCTCCGCGTCCTCCGGGAGTCCCGCAACGTCGTATGGGCTACCCGCGGTTCCCTCCGTCACAGCGTCGGACCGTGGAATTTCACCGTTCGAATTCGCCATGCTCGCCGCGCTATTGACGTTGATCGTAGGGGTGCTGTTCGCACCCGCCCCCACGGCATGGGGCCGATGGCCGCACTGACCAGCTTGTTCGAGCGACACCCCCGGCTGGATTCGAACCAGCGACCCTCGGATTAGAAGTCCGACGCTCTGTCCGCTGAGCTACGGGGGCGAATCCCTGGAAATCGCCGTATTCGGGGCCTTCAAGCGCTTTGCGAGACTTGGTGCCGCCCCGGAGACGCCCTTCCGCGCCCTGACACAGCCGCGTCCAGAGGTCGGATTCTACGGGCTACATGGCGCGCCTGGACCGAGGGTTACGGCGGGGAAGCGAAGGGCCGAAAAGCTATTTCCGATTCCGCTAGACTCCCGCTTCAGCGAGGCAGTAAGCCCCGCCCATAAGTTGTAAACCCGGTTGACGGACGTCAGGGAACTCGTTTGTTGGGTTCTTGCTTGGAGGTGATTCAACCTGTTGCCGCGCGACGCGGCGAGAGGAGATCACCCACCAATGTCCCAATCGACCACGAAGCAAGGGAAGCCGAGGAAGCAGCCGGTTAACCCTGACAAGGCGTTTAACCCTGACCCGTTTCTCAACGCCCAAGAGGCAGCCGCGTATCTTGGAATGTCGGTGCGCTGGATTCGTCGAAGCGTCGAAGAACGGCGTATCCGAATGACGAAACTCGGCGGACGGCTCGCATTCAAACGCTCTTGGCTCGATGCCTATGCCATGTCGCAGGTGGTAGAGCCAGAGGGCGATCAATGACTCCCGGCCTAACACGAGAACAGCCGCCCCCGACAAAGAAGCAAAGAAGAGGCGGCTGTACCCGGTACCGATCAGACAGAGCCTTAAATGCTGACCGGGCTAAAGCGTACTAGATCCATGACAGTGACATTCGCTGAAGGATCGACGGCTGTGCCGACCCTTAGAACGCACGAAGCCCGTCTAAGAGGAGAAGGTGACGGGCTTCGCGCTGGCTTTGGGACAGAGTCGAACGTGCATCGAAATATAGCGGAATCTCGTTTCCCCTCCCTGCTCCTAGTAGTACCTGTTCCCAAAATCCAACCCCACTCGACGTTTACGACAGTTGTAATTCCGAACTGTAAACAAACCGATTGGAGTTGATTGGGGATGCCGAAACAAAAGACTGACCGCAGAGTTACGCAGAAAGCACAGCCGTCTGCTCGGGCAAAGCAGAACGGGGCAGCGCCCAAACTCGATGTGCTTCCAGAGATACTGGATGGTGGCGAGGGCGAACTGCTAGGCGATGTTGCAAGGTTCATCAGCACCTACGTAGCGATGAGCCCCGCGCAACTGCTGGCGGTGTCACTATGGGTTTTTCACACCCACGTAGTTCACTTTGCTGAGCAGACACCCTATCTGCTAATTACCAGCCCGGAGAAACAATGCGGGAAGACTCGATTTATGGAGGTCTTGGAACTTCTAGTACCACGACCCTGGCAGGTCATCAGCCCGTCAGAAGCGGTCATCTACCGGACTGTCAATTCTTCAATGCCGACCCTGCTGCTCGATGAGGTTGACACAATCTTCAAACCGCAGAACGCGAAGGACAATGAGCATCTGCGGGCACTCATCAACGCGGGTAACCGCCCCGGTGTCACCGTTCCGCGCTGCGTAGGTAACACGCCAAAAGTTCAAGACTTCAACGTCTATTGCGCGAAGGCTCTTGCCGGGATCGGGACTCTCCCCGACACCATCACTGATCGGTCCCTCTCGATCCGGCTGAAGCGAAGGAAGAAAACTGAGTCAGTAGAGAGGTTCCGGCGCTCAAAGACGGAACCCGCCGGACACGCCCTACGGGATCGGCTGGGGGCCTGGGGGAAGAAAAACGGGCGGGCGCTGAAACGAGCGAGGCCAAAGGTGCCTGACCAACTCAGCGACCGAATGCAGGACGCCTGCGAACAGCTCTTTGCGATAGCCGACCGGATGGGGGAGCCGTGGTCAGAGAAGTTGAGCCGGGATGCCGTGGTTGAGCTTTGCACGGGCGAGCGGGCGGACAGCCAGGAGTCGATTCGACTGAGGCTGCTAAGAGACATCCGCGACATATTCGAGGAACGCGACCGGAAGGCCGGCAAGAGGGGTCCGTCTATTCAGACGGCCACTCTCCTGAGCGCCCTCAGCCTGATCGAAGAAGCCCCGTGGTTGCACTACTACGGACGGGGCCTTGGCGACCGTGACCTGGCCGCCCTTCTCAAGGGCTACGGAATCGGATCAGCAACGATCCGCTTCAAGAAAGTTGGCCCCAAAAAGGGCTACAAGCGAGACGCCTTTCATGAGGCCTGGCTGCGGTACTTGTCGTAACCCCCGTAACGGACGTAACGGAGATACGGAAAGAGATATGAAGCCCCGATTTCACCCCAACGAAGGTTGTCTCTTCTCCCCTACCACCCCCCTACTACTACTAGCTAGGGGAGGGGCGGCGAGGGCCTGTATGTCTTCTCTCGTATTTCCGTTACGTCCGTTACTTGCGAAACGAAATCTTCTTCTAAACGCAGCACCGATATCCAACGAAAGGAGACACCATGAGCACGGTCGGACAAGCAGAGAAGAGTCGCCTAGCCGGAAGCATCTGGCTTGAGGACATTGAGGTTCTGGAGGTTTTTGACGGAGGGTATGAGGTCGAGGACGTTCGCCTGACTGAGACGGTCGAGCTTTGTAGGGAGAGTGAGGATGGCGGGATGCCACAGAGCGTCCGGCTGGATGAACCGTGGGTGTCATTCAAGGTTCGGGACGACGGACGGATTGTCTTCGCTCCGTTCCTCGCGATCCGGGCACTGACGCTTCGCGAGCCGGACCCTGATGAGGGCTAGCGAGGGCAGGCCTAACCGGGCCTGACGAGGAGCTACCTGACGAGCCTGACCGAGCCTGACGGGGAGTGCGCGCGCAGCTGCTAAGACAGTATGGAAAACAGGCCAAAGTCAAAGCTCAGGTTTACGCCGAGAGTTGTATCTAAACAGCACGACAGTCGGCTCGTGGCCTCCAACCACAGCCCGGCCGAGGGTCCGGGAGTCGGACGGGCTGTGCCTACTTACCCACGCTTCGGATCGGTAGACCGACGCTCCCAGCCTTAGATATTGGGCTAGCAATGGGATTCCTCATGACTAACACTAGTTACGCCCCGAATACGCCCCGATTAGGTTTGTTTTACCCCAACGCTTCGAGTACCGTCGAAAGGTTGTTACCAACCCCTATGAAGGAGTAACGATCATGGCAGCTATGACAAAGAAGCGGCGGGAGCAGACTCGAAGGAACGGGCAGTGTCAACTCTGCCGCGAGAAGGTCCCCTTGGAGGAACAGTTCACCCTAGCCAATGACCTCGAAAAGCTCACCGTCGCCAAGCGGAAGAACGCTGCCCGAAAAGGCGCGGAGACAATGAGCCACTACTGCGGCGGCTGCGCCGACAAGCGCGTAAAGCAGAAGCGGGCCTGGCTGAAGGCGCGGGCGACCTGATGAACGTAAACAAACGAACTCGCGCTGATGGAACGGTCGTCTGGCGGGCGCGATACCCCGACCCGACCAGAGGCGGCAGGAGGCAGATCGAGCGGCGGTTCCGAACGAAGCGCGAGGCCGAGCGCTGGATCACGTCTCAGCGGGCGGCGTCCCAGAGAGGCGAGCACATCGACCCGCGAGACAACGGGCGGACCATCAATGATCTCGCGGCCGACTGGCGGGATACCTGGGGCAGCCTCAAGCCCAAGACGACCCATGGCTACGAATCAATCCTCCACCGGCACATTCTGCCGCGCTGGGGAGGGGCGAAGGTCGGCGCGATCCCGCCGGAAGCGATCCAAGACTGGATCAACGGTCTTGCCGCCGAGCGGGCGCCAGCGACGGTTCGCCGCGTCTACGGCGTCCTGCGATCGGTCCTCAACCTCGCGGTCAAACGCCGCTACATCACGGCGAACCCCTGCGAGTCAGTCGAGCTACCCCGCCAAGGGCCCAAACGCGAGCAGTTGTTCTTGACAGCAGAGGAAGTAGCCGCGCTCGCAGAGGCAATCGACCCGTTCTATCGGGCATTGATCTATACCGCCGCCTACGCCGGGCTGCGGTCGGGCGAGCTAGGAGCGCTACGGCGTCGTGACGTGGATCTACTCCACGGGACCCTCACCGTTCGCGAATCGCTGGCAGACGTCAGCGGAAAGCTGGTCTTCGGATCAACCAAGACAGGGGTAACGCGCCGGGTCGGCCTCCCCCGCTTCCTGGCGGAGCTACTGACCGAACACCTGGACGGGATTGACGGCGGGCCGGATGCGCTGGTCTTCCCTGGCCCGGAAGGCGGGCCTATGCGCCATCACAACTTCTACCTGCGCCACTTCAAGCCGACCGTCAAGCGTCGTTCATGCGACGGCTGTGCCGACGAGGTTTCAGCCAAGGCAAAGCGGTGCCCCGGTTGTAAGAGCGACAAGCTCGCCTACCTCTTGCCGCCCCCGAAGCACGGGCTGCGGTTTCACGACCTTCGGCACACCTGCGCGAGCCTGTCCCTCGCCGTTGCGCCGAACCTGATGGTTGTCAAGGAGCGCCTGGGCCATACGGACATACAGACCACCGTGAACATCTACGGCCACCTACTGCCCTCCGTCGAGGACGCCCTGGCCGAGGGTCTGGAAGGGCTGTTTCAGGGCGCGAGCGTGCCAGAGAACGTCAGAGAACTACACCGGAGCTGAGCGGTTCGCCGCCTATCGGCGGCATACGATGTAGCGGTGACTGCTTCTCGGATCGGCACAGGACTCTCGGCGGTAACGATCCCCCTCGTTCTCGCCACGGCATTTGCTCAGGCAGGCAAGCCGATCCCTGCTGCTGCTTGCGTGGCGGTCATCGCGCTGGTCGCAGTGGGAACTCTCGCCGCTTACCTTCCGGTACTCCACAAGCTTCCCGTCGTGGGCGCACCGAGGCTTTCGGCTCGCCTCTTTGCGAACAGCGCCCCGGACCTCAAAGTCACAATCCCGACCCCTAGCAGCACCG
The DNA here is from genome assembly GCA_964536955.1 of uncultured Conexibacteraceae bacterium. Lineage (GTDB taxonomy): Bacteria > Actinomycetota > Thermoleophilia > Solirubrobacterales > 70-9 > CAZHZI01. The sequence continues at coordinate 60,550 of CAZHZI010000001.1, read as the reverse complement.
GCTTCGGCCCCCAGCCATCAGTTCTGATCCGCGTCAATGTGAAGAACGACAGGCGAGCAGATGTTACCTACGCAATGCTCAATATGTGCGTTCCGATTGGCCATGGACTGCGAGTTTGTGATGGCTACGGGGAGCCGATTGATGAGGGCAAGCGGATGCCGCCTACGCAAGAAGTCAACCCCTTCGACTACTGGTCCATCGACGGACTCAGATTCACTGGACGCAATGCGAAGCTTTTTCATTTTCGCATCCGGGTAGCTGAGCTTGGCGAGTATCCGTTGAAGCTCCGCATCCAGTCAAACGATTTTTATGAAGAGCTGGTGTTGGACGGAACCCTCGTCGTTTCTCAGGCGAACGGCGATCTCAGCCCGCGCGACCTTCTCAGCCGTCTTATTGATGAAGGGGAGACGGCGTTTCGTAGCGGGAGCAATACATTTCAAGCTAAATCCTACGAACAGGCAGCGGCGAACTTCGTGACTGATGCAATTCTCAATGTCCAAAGACACTTTCCCGAGATGGTCGGGCGCTTCGACGTTGCCGAGCAGGATTACGCCGGGCCGTCAACCGGCGACGATTACTACCGAGCATTGATTACTTCTTACGTCCGGACTCTCTATGACATACGGGATCATGTCCCAGTATTGACACAGCCAGGCGGTTAGGCGCGGGCCTGATCGTCGCCGGACGCTTTCGCGACGGCTGTGGCGATTACTTTTTCCCTGATCTTTAGCTCTACAGGGACGGTTACGTCCCCACTTCTCTGCCACGCGCTGAGGTCGTGCTGTTCTAGGGTGGGAGGTACTACACCTGGGTGGGTTAGGGGCTGTACGATGGCGCCTCGCGGCTGCCACTGTAACTCTGGCCCCTTCTCCCCAACCAGGGACAATCCGCTCCTCAAGATTCGCCCGCCCGCTGCTAGTGGAGGAATGTACGGTGTCTTCAGGCTAACGTCGGGAATGGTGATCGAACCGGGGCCAGGAGGGTCGATCTTCATCCCTCCGATCTTAAGCTCAAGGCCATTCCACTTCGAGATGATCCAGTTGATGGCGCTCTTGAAGGCGTCTTTGATCCCGTTAAAGAGGCCAGAGGCTGCGCTTCCGATCTTGCCTGGTAGGGACTTTACGAACCCTATGAAATCGTTGAAGCGGTTCTTGATGAAGTTTACGACGGAGCCAGCGGCCTTCTTTATGGTACCCCAATGCTTAATGATCAGGACAACGGAGAGGGCTACCGGAGCGACAATGATTCCGAGAATCAGCTTCCAGTGCTTCTTCAGCCAGCCGAGAATAGACCCAGCGGCCCCCTTGATCTTCCCCCAGTGCTTGATGACTAGGATGACGGCGAGAGCTATCGGAGCGACGATGATTCCAAGTATCAACTTCCAGTTCGCCTTCAGGAAACCGAAAACAGCGTCTACTGCCTTGCGGAAGAACTCAACCTTTTTGTAGGCATAGACGAGAGCGATTCCTATCGCGAGGATCACTGCGACTCCGGCCATGGTGAGCAATAGCGAGATTCCGAGATAGGCAAAGGCTGAAGTCATCGCGCCTACCATGAAAATGATAGGACCGGCGATTCCGAGGATTGCTATGAAGCTGACGACAAAAATCCTCATCGGCTTCGGCAGGCTAGTGAATCCGTCGAGAAGGAACTTGAGCGATCCGGCGAGAACAATGACCATCGGGGTTAGAGCTTCGCCCGCTGCGATACCTGCTGTCTCCAAGGAACCTTTGAACTGATGTATCGCGCCCGCAAGGCCCGTCATTTGAGCCTGAGCCATTCGTTCCGCTTCGCCCTTGCGTCGAGTTGCCTTGATGTATTTGTTGATCTCTTTCGGGCCTAGTTTGTAGACAATGTTCGCGGCCCTCTGGGCGTCCGATCCGAAGAGAGTCTGCAGGGCCGTCAGGCGTTGTTTCTGAGCAAGTCCGCTCAAGCTGTTCCGAAGTTCCTTTGTAATATTCCTCATATTTTTCATGTTGCCTTCGGAATTGAAGAAGCTCATTCCTAGCTCGTTCATCTTCTTCTTGGCTTTTTCCGTATAGGGATTCAGCCGCTGGAGGAAGACTTTGAAAGACGTACCGGCGTCTGAAGCCTGAATGCCTTTGTCAGCGAAGGCCGATATGACGCCTGTTGTCTCGAAGATGTTCAGCCCAGACGCTTCGGCCTGCTGTCCCGCTTGCGAGAGAGACATGGCCAGGCCGCTAAGGCTCGCGGAAGTATTGTTCGCGCCTCCCGCGAGAGCGTCAGCAATCACTGTTGATTTGGTAGCGCGAATACTGAAAGTATTCATTGCCGCGCCGATCTGAAGTGCTGATTCCGCTAGTCCTTGGCTGCCTGCTGCGGCGAGATCCATAGTGGCTTTCAGAGAGCCGCCCTTGATCTGGGCCGATGTCATACCGGCCTTCGCCAACTCAAGCATCCCCTCGCTCGCCTCGTTAGCCGAGAAGATCGTGTCCTTACCCATTTTCATCGCATACCCTCCAAGCGATTCCAACTTTTTGCCGCTTGTTTCGGTTGCGATCCCGACCATGGCCATTGATTTCCCGAACTCAGCCGCCGTTTTAACGGCCATGTAGCCGAGTCCGATAATAGGCAGCGTCATCCCGTAGGTCATCGACCGGCCTGTCGATTTAAATTTGGCACTATTTTTTTGGATGGAGTCGCCTAGCAAGCGAACTCTTCCGATAGCCGTCGCTCCGGTTGTGGTGAATTTGCCCGCTGCGGAATTGAGCCCGTTCAGGCCCGAACGGAACTTGCTAATCCCTCCTGCGCTAGCTCTTTTGGTCGCCGCCCCGGTAGCGGTAGCGGCTGTGCCAACCCCTTTCATAGCGCCTGAGGTGCCCGCCAATTCCGCCTGTACCTGGCGGGACCCCCTCAAGCGCATCCTGATATCCATTGAATCTGCTGCGGTCATGACCTAGATGGACTCACCGGGGGATACAACGCTTCCCTGAAAGCAACGCCGAGATCAGCTATTGCGGTGTGCTTCGGTCCCATGGTGTGAGGAAGCCCCATTTCCCGACGCAGGTTCTCGCGGGTGAACTCGGCATAGTCCTCCGCTATGTCCTCGTCAATGTCGAGCGGGATTCCAAAGTCCCGCTGCCGGATGCCAAGAGAGGCAATCTCTTCCAGGTAGAGGCCGACCTCATCCGGGGCTTCGTTCAAGTGACTCGCCCAGACGTAATGGCTCGAACACACAGCCCGGTCCCCCTCTGGTAGCGCGTAGTAGATCGCGATTAGACGATCAGGCGAGAGGAGGCTGAGCAGGTCCAGTCTCGCGAAGACATCGTCGGAATCGTCGCCGCCCATCCGCTCGGCCTCCAACGAGTCACTAATTTGAACAATCGCCTCAGCACAAATGACGTCTGACTCAGTTGCGGACCCGACAAGGATCACGTCTAGATAGTTCCAGGCAGCGTTTGAAGAGACGTATTTAGCCCGGTCAGCCGGTTTGGCATACCGAATCTCCGGGTGCTGCGAGAGGACGCGGAACCGCCGCGATTGGATAGCGATGTCGGCTGCGCGCTCCATCAGTCGTGACCGAACATGATCGTCTCGGGGCTATCGCTCGATGAGGACCCGCCGCCGCCTAGATCCGTCCCGACTCGGGGAGGGACAGGCCCGTGCCCCGCTCGCCCTCTTTCATTCGGGTTCAGCCAATCCGTCGGGTAGGAATCGTCGGCTGTGTCCGTCTCCGATTCGCCTTCCGCCCTCGTCGCCAACACTGGAGCCAGACGACTAAGGAAGCGCTTCGTCGCCTTTGGGTTCTCTTTCAGATGCTGGGCGTAGCTTGCTCGGGCCGAGGCGGGAATCTTTCCTGCCCGTACCGCTTGTTCAATCGGATCGTTCATTAGACCCTCGCCTCTTCCTCTTCGAGTTCTGGGCTGTGACCAAGCACATGGGCCAGGTCCACCTGCCGTTCGGGCTGCGCTGCGGCCAGGCCGTTGATCGCGATGTGGCGCCCTGGCGTATTCCGCACCGTCCGTTTCATCCAAATCCGGTAAGGAGCGACCCGCCTAACCTGTTCGTCTGCCTCATCGAGCATTCGGCTTGCCTCTGCCCGTTTCTCGGCTGCCTCTCGTTCCTGGACTGCGACCCTAAAAAGTAGGTCGTTTTCCCCCTCTTGGATCGTCTCGACTGCCTTCTCAAGAAAGTCGGTCACCGTTTTACTCAAGCCGTCGGTCCTCGCCTCTGCATCCGACAACGCCGCCTCTCGCTTTTCCTTTGGCGTGATCTCCGGGACCTCCTCACCCGCGCGGTACGCCGCAACCCTTGCTTCATCCTCCGCTTCGTAGGACTTTTTTAGGGCTGTGTGTTCGGAACCGGCGGTACCCCACTGGTCAAGTAGTTCGATGTGTTCGCGCCGCAGCTCATCCATTTCCTCAGACAAGCCTTCTGGCAACCACCCAGGGTCGGAAAGCGCTGGGTTATCTCGTAATAGGTCCATCTCCGTCCTCCACTTCATAGCCATCGTAAGTAACAGTTCGACTTTCGGGAGCGTACTAGGAAAGCGAACAGTCACGGTACGCTTTACTCATGAAAGGCGACCCGAAGTGAAGGAATATCCACCCCATACCTGTATCGAGTGTGGGAAAACCTGCCACGGTAAACATTGCATCGACTGCTTCCGTAAACATGGAGGGAAGGGCGCGCACAGCCCGGAAGAGCGGGACGGTCTCAGCACGCCGCTCTGTGGAGCGAAAAAGAAGAGCGGCAAGCCTTGTCGCGCCTTCGCCGGACAGGGGACTGATCATCTTGGCGTTGGGCGCTGCAAGTTCCACCTGGGCAATTCAAAGCCTCACAAAACTGGAGCAGAAGTTGAGCTGGCTAAGCGTCACATGGTGACGCTTGGGGAGCCAATCGACATCCAGCCCCACGATGCATTGCTGGGAATCCTCCGTTCGACTGCTGGGCACGTTGCCTGGCTTAACGCAGAAGTCGAGAACCTTTCTGACCTCAAGGATCAAGACGCAGGGATTTTGGTCCGGCTGTATTCGGAGGAGCGCGACCGCCTGACCCGGATCGCCAAAGTCTGCATGGATGCCGGGATCAGCGCAAAGATCGTCGAAGAACAGCGACGCGATATCGAATGGCTGGTAGAAACAATTGAAAGAGCGTTTGCGACGATAAATTTGTCTCGGGAGAGTCGCGCTCGTTTTGGAGCAGCCCTTCGCAAAGAGTTCGCCGCCTCTAAAACCCTCGATTCACGGCCGGTCCCTCCGGCGGAAGACGACTAAGTGTCGGTTTGTCCGAAATCTGAACGGCTGCGTGTCCTCCTTGACGTTGGTAAGGGTCTGCCCTACGTCTCTCCATCAGAAGTGTTGGACTACCTTTCAGACGATGACCTAGAGATTCTGGCGTTTACTGATGAGAACGATCTATCCCTGGCGAATGCTTGTCTGGAAGTCGAGGCGGAAGCTCGCGGACGCGAGCACGCCGCTTTCGGACAGCTGGGGACGGCTCTAGTCGTTGCTCCTGGAGGATCGAGCTGGCCGAAGCGAGTTAGCAGGCTTCCGAATCACGTTCGCGCCCGCGCTCTCGCGGCTGTAATGGACTTGGGCTGGGTCGATTCCTAGCCGCCGGACCCTGGTACGGCTTCCGTCTCTTCCAGGCTCTCCCTGGTGTCCTCTGCGGCTTCGTCCCCCGTTCGGTAGCGGCGGGGTGGGTCGGCGGGTCTGAAGCCAGAGAACAGCAGGCAGGGTTCCCGTGGACGAAAACGCCTGCCGCCCCGCTCCCGCCCCGGCGAGAGGGGCGAAAAAGGGGCGCAGACGGTAAAAGGCAGGGAGATTCGGTCGAACGAAAAGTTGCCGAATAGCAGCTTGTTTGCGTCGGAATAGCGCCTTAGCAGGGGAAGCGTCAGAAGGCTGAGAGCGTTTTAGAAGTCCGACGCTCTGTCCGCTGAGCTACGGGGGCGGGTCAGAAGTCCCGGCGCCGGGGCGCTAGGACTTGCCGCCGTCCAGTTTGGCGCACCCGGCCGGATCGAGCTCGCCGTTGACCTTGAAGACGTAGTCCGGCTGAGGGGTTATGTCGGGCTCGGCGAGGATCTCCTCCAGGCCCGGGTCGGACCTCGACCAGTGATAGATCCGGTACCAGTAGGGCGAATCGAGCGAGTCGGCCGTGAAGCGGCTGAGGATCAGGTAGTCGTAGTCGCCGGCATTGATCCGCTCGCGGAAGGTGGCGCAGTCGGTCGCCAGCCGGTAGGTCCCGTTTGGCCCAGGCACGCCGATGTACTGGACGTGGTTGGAGAGGTCGGCGCCGTAGAAGCCGTACTGGCCGAAGAAGATCTCTCCCGACCCGGCGATGCCGATCCGCTTGTCGTGCTGGTTGTGGGCGAACTCGTACGCCCTCTGCGGCCCGCCGTCCTGGAGGAAGAGCGTGGTGCGCGTGTAGTGGTGCTTTGCGTACTGGACCTCCTGCGCCCGGCCCAGCACGACCGCGAGCAGGATGATCGCCGCAACGCCCCCGGCGACCACCGACCGGCCGATCTGCCGCCGGCTGCGCATGAGCCCCAGCGCCGCCGGCCCCCAGACCAGGGCCAGGGTGAGGAAGACGGTGCCGAAGATGAAGCCGGGATACCAGCGCGGCGTGGTCAGCACCGTGACCGCGTAGACCGCGGTGAGGAAGAGCAGCGTCTGCCAGGCCCGGCTGTCGGGTGCGCGCAGCGGCCGGGCAACCGACAGCAGAGCCAGCGCCAGCAGCAAGCCGGGAGTCAGGTAACGCGTGTTGGTGAAGAATCCCGTCGGCGAGCCCTCCTGCCCGGCCGCGGTCAGCGGCGTGAAGATGTAGACGACAGCGGTAAGCAGGGCGCCGGCCGCCAGCACCCGCAGGATCAGGTTGCGCGAGCGGAAGGCGATGTAGACGGCCGTGACGACTGCCACCACCAAGATCAGCGGGAAGAGCGGACCGAGCGCGTTGTCGAGCTGAGGGAAGAACCACTTGCGATAGATCGTCGGCTCGAACAGGTAGTCGGCGACGCTGAAGCGCGGCCGGGGGTCGAGAGGCATCTGGTCCGGCCGCGGGAGGTTCAGCGGCCCCCAGCCGATTTGCGGGATCGGATTGCCGCCGGAGTGGATCGCCGCCCGCACGTACCAGTAGCCACCGACGACGAAGGTTGGGACACCGATCGAGACCGCCGTCATCAGGCGCCGCCCGCGGCCGCTCACCAGGACCATTCCCACCGCGATCGCCCCGACCGGGGCAAGCAGCGGCAGCTTCACCGAGATCGCCAGCCCGGCGGCGATTCCGGCGATCATCAATGGCCCCCGGTCCAGCAGCGGCGCGTTCGGGTCGGGCTTGTCCTGGACCGCCCCCTCCGCCGGCGCCCGCCGCTGGTGGCCGTTGATCAGGAAGGCGGCGAAGGCGAGCAGGAAGGCGAGCCCCATGATGTCGTTGCGCCCCTCGCCGGGCTGGGTCTCGATCATCACACCGGCATCGAGGACGAGCGCACCGGCGACGAGGGTCGCCGGGCCGACCTTGTACGGGCGGCCGACGCACCATGCCGCGAGCAGCGCGATCGAGAGCCAGGCAAGGTTGAGCAGCGGCGAGAGCCAATCGCTCTTCATCAAGACGATCCCGGCGCCGTGAATCAGCTCCGAGCTCTGCGGGTAAAACCAGGCGGCGAGCCGCAGCGGGTCGGTGAAGTGCAGGTGGACGATCGACTGCGCCTGCGCGAACTCCGCCGAGAAGGGCATGTGGTACCAGGTCGTGTCGCCGCCGAACATCCCCTGGTCGAGGCTGAGCTGCGCCGGGAACGTCCACTCGGCGACGGTGAAGGACGCGACACCGAGCGCGATCCATAGAGCGACCTGCTGCACCCGCGGGGCGGCGATCCCCTCGACGCCGGCAGGCGCTTGGCGCCATCCGATCCACGCCGCCGCCAGCCCGACCGCGACGCAGACGACGATTGTCCAGCCAAACGTGAGGACGCTGAGCGTGCCCACGAGCTGCAGTGCGAGGATCAGCAAGGCGGTGGCGATCGTCAGGTCGGCGAGCCGGGCCAGCGCTCCGGAGAACTCGGGAACGATCCAGCGCCGCAGCCAGTAGCCGCCGAGGCCGACTGCCGAGAGGATCCCTATGACTGCCAGGCAGCCGGCGATGTAAGAGCCGAAGGAGGGGGTCACCGAGCGCGGATGCTAATCGCGCGCTGGGATGCCCGGAGCTAGGGCGTCGTCGCCGGGATCCGGCAGGTGACACCGGTGCCCGCCAGGCCGCAATAGCCGTTGGGCGCCTTGTGCAGGTACTGCTGGTGGTAGGCCTCGGCGTAGTAGAAGGGCCCGGCGGGCTCGACCTCGGTGGTGACGGGCTCGTGGCCCGCAACGCGCAGCGCCTCGTCGTAGGAGCGCAGCGCCATCTCCGCCGTCGCCTTCTGCGTGTCGTTGGCGAAGTAGATGCCGGAGCGATACTGCGTGCCGACGTCATTGCCCTGGCGCATCCCCTGGGTCGGGTCGTGCTCCTCGAAGAACACCTTGAGCAGGTCGGCGTAGGAAACCTTGGCCGGCTCGAACGCGACCAACACCGCTTCGGTGTGGCCGGTCCGCCCGCTGCAGACCTCTTCGTAAGTCGGGTTGGGAGTGCTCCCGCTCATGTAGCCGACGGCGGTGGTGTGGACGCCGTCAAGCGTCCAGAAGAGCCGCTCCGCCCCCCAAAAACAGCCGAGCGCAACGTGCGCGACCTCGACCCCCTCGGGGAACGGGGGGCGCAGCGGCGTGTCGAGGACCGCGTGGCGCTCGGGCACTTCGAACGCCGGCTCGCTTCGCCCGGGCAGCGCATCCTCGGGCGCCGGCATCCGAGTCTTCTCGGGATTCAGCATCGTCACCAGCTTGCCAAGTCGATTCATGCGCTGGTTCAAGCGTAGCGCCGAGATAGGGTGGGCCGATCGGCTGCCTCCTCGCCCTCCTCGCCTTCTTCTCGCCCCGGCTGGCGCTGTTCGCGCTGTGGCTGTTCAGCGACCTGCTCAGCCGGTCTTTCGACAGCTGGCTCGTGCCCCTGCTCGGCTTCTTCCTGCTGCCTTGGACGACCCTCGCCTACGCAGTGATGTGGAGCTCCGGCGACCGCCTCTACGGGCTCGAGTGGTTCATCGTCGCTCTCGCCTTCCTGGCCGACCTCGGCTCCTACGCCAAGGAGGGCCGACGGCGGACCGCCAGGGCCTGAGGGGTCGACCGGAGCTCAGCGCAGGTCAGTTATTCGGGCGCTGGGCGGGGGTCTCCGCTGGCTCTGAGCCCTCCCCGACATCCGTCTCGACCGCCTCGGAGCCCTCTTCGGCATCGCCGGCCTCGAGTTCCCAGTCGGCCGGAGGGACCTTCAGCTCCTCGGCGGCGACGAGCGGTGCGCCCTCTTGGCGAATCTCGAAGCGGCGCGGGGGCTCCCAAGTGCGAATGAAGTCCGCGATGGCGTCGCCGCCGAGCGGATGGGCAAAGAGAAATCCCTGGGCGCTGTCGCACTTTTCGTCCCTGATCATCGAAAGCTCCTGCGGCCGCTCGATGCCCTCGGCGAGCGTCTCGATCGAGAGGGCCTTGCCGAGCTGCACGAGGGTGCGCAAAAGGATCTCGCCCTCGAACCCATCGCTGAGCCGGGCGATGAAGGTTCGATCGATCTTGAGGGCGTCCACCGGGAACTGCTGGAGGTGGGCGAGCGACGAGTAGCCGGTGCCGAAATCGTCGATCGCGATTCGCACACCGAGCTCTTTGATGGCTGTAAGCCGGCGAGCGGTTTCGACCGCGTTGCGCATGAGGGTCGTCTCGGTGATCTCGATCGTCAGCGCGCCGGGGTCCAGCTTGCTGGCGTCCAGCGCTTCCTCGACGTGCGTCACCAGCTCGTCCAGGTCTAGCTGGCGTGCTGAGACATTTACCGCGAGACCGAGCGGGTAGCCGGCGACATGCCACTCGCTCGCCTGTCGGCAGGCCTCCATAAGCACCCACCTACCGACCTCCGCGATCGCCCCCGTCTCCTCCAGCAGCGGGATGAAGTCATCGGGCTGGACGACGCCCCGCGCCGGGCTCCTCCAGCGAATCAAGCACTCGACGCCCGTGGGAACCATGTCGACCAGATTGAAGGTCGGTTGGTAGACGAGAAAGAACTCCCCGTTCTCCAGGGCGCCCTGGAGATCCACCTCGAGCTCCATCCTGTCCTGAGCCGCGTCCTCCATCCCGGACTCGAACAGGACGTAGCAGTTCTTGCCGTCCCACTTGGCGCGGTACATGGCGATGTCCGCGTCGCGCAGCAGCTCCTCCGCTGAGTCCCGGTCGCCCGTGGCGATGCCGATGCTGGCCTTGACGGGTATCTGAGTCCCGTCCGCTCCGTCGAGCCTGAACGGCTCCCTGAGCGCCTCGAACAGACGCTCGGCGATCAGCTCGGGCCCGGCGGAGAGCGAGATGCCGTCGGCGATGACGACGAACTCGTCGCCGCCGAGGCGGCCCAGCGCGTCGGTTTCCCGCACGGCGCCGCTGAGTCGCGCGGTAACCGCACACAGAAGCTCGTCGCCGACGCTGTGGCCCAGGGAGTCATTGATGCCCTTGAAGTTGTCGAGGTCGATGAACAGCGCGGCGACCGGCTCCTGGTTCAGTCGCGCGCGCATCAACATCTGATCGATGCGGTCGCGGATCAACGTCCGGTTCGGCAATCCCGTCAACGCATCGTGAGTCGCCAGAAAGGAGAGCTCCTCCTGGCGCCGGGTCAGCTCCTCGTGCGAGCGCTGGCGCTCGCTTTCGAACGACTGGCACATCCGTACCAGGGTGACGTCAAGGCTGCGCTGCAGCATCAGCAATGCTTGCTTCCCAGAGTCCGGAGGAAGCCCAAGCTCGTCGGCGCTCTCATTCATTACCTGAGCCGCCGCGTCGCGCCAGCGCAGGCACCTCTTGGTGACCTCGTTCAGCGGCGCGGCACGCTGTGCGGCGAGCTGGCCGAAGATGCTCCAAGACTCCTGACCGACCTCGCGGGCGACGCCCGCTCCCTCGCCGGCCATCCAACGGGCGACCGCGACCGTGGAGACAGTGCCGACTCGTTCGAAGCTTTCCTCGACGACCGGATCGAGTATCTGTCCGGACGCCTTCGACCGTTTCATCATGTCGGCGACGACATCGTCGGTCCGCGCGTTCAGCATCTCGCCCAAGCGACGAAGATCGTCTGCCTGCAGCGGCGGGGGCGCGGAGAGAAGCGGTCTATCGCTAGAGGGCATTCCGTTCGCCTCACCAGTTGACATGCCGCTGCTATCGGCACCAAACGTCCCGACCCTGAGAAAAAACTTCGCCGCGCAACTCGGGCGGACATCGTGTCGTGGCGGAAAGATCGGGGCGGCTGGATTTGAACCAGCGGTCTCCTGCCCCCAAAGCAGGCGCGATAACCAGGCTTCGCTACGCCCCGATGGGGCCAGTTTAAGGCCGCGTTCGGGTCCGGGCCGAGCCCGCCGGGGCCAACCGTTAAGTTTCGCCGCCGTGGCCGACGTCCGTCCTCTCAACGCCCTTCGCTATGACCTCGGCAAGGTCGGAGCATTGGGGAGCGTGGTCTCGCCTCCCTACGACGTGATCGACGCCGCAATGCGGGAGGAGCTGCTGGGGCGCTCGCCGTACAACGTCGTCGGGATCGACCTGCCGAAGCCCTATGAGGCAACCGACGACGCCGGCGAAGGCGACCCCTACGAGCGGGCCGCGAAGACGGTCGAGGCCTGGCGCGAGGAGGGGGCGCTGGTCGATGAGCCCGAGCCGGCGCTCTGGGCATTGAGCCAGGACTACGCGGCGCCCGACGGATCGACTCGTACTCGCCATGGCATCCTCGCGCGGGTGCGGGTCGAGGACTACGGGGCGGGGAAGATCCGGCCGCACGAGCGCACCTTGCCCGGGCCGAAGAAGGACCGGCTGGAGCTGACTCGCGCTACCCACCTCAACCTCTCGCCGATCTTCTCCCTCACCACCGAGGACCCCTGGCCGCTGGTCGAGCCCGCCACGCGCGAGAAGCCGTGGGATTCGGTGACCGACGAGGACGGCACCGTCCACCGGCTCTGGCGGATCGCCGACCCCGAGATCCACGCCGCCGTCGCCCAGGAGCTGGCCAACGCGGAGCTGTTGATCGCCGACGGCCACCACCGCTACGAGACGGCCCGCGCCTACCGTGACGAGATCGGCGGCGAGGGCCCGCACAACTACACGCTGATGGCGCTGACCGGGCTCGACGACCCGGGGCTCACCGTCTTTCCCACCCACCGGCTCCTCTCCGGATTCGCCGGCGACGCCGAGCGCCAGCAGCGCCTCGGCAACGGCCTGCGCGAGCTGTTCGACGTGACCGAGGTCGAGGATCTCGACCCGGCGAGCGAAGAGGGGGCCGGCGTCTTCGGCTTCTACGACTCCCATCACAAGAAGGGCTTCCGCCTGCGCCTGAAGGACACGGCCGAGCTGGACCGCGTCCTCGCGGACAAGACCGACGCCTACCGCCGCCTTGACTCGGCGATCCTCGAGGCGCTCGTCCTCGAGGGGATCCTCGGCATGACCAAGGACGACGTCGCCGCCCGGCGCGGCATCGAGTACGCAAAGGGCATTCCCGACGCGCTCTCCCTGCTCGAGGACGGCTCCTACGACGTCGCCTTCATCCTCCGCCCCACCCCGGTCGACCAGGTCCGCGCGGTCGCCGGCGCCGGCGAGATCATGCCGCCGAAGTCGACTTACTTCTTCCCCAAGATCCTCACCGGGCTCGTCTTCAACCCGGTCGGCTGAGAGGCCCGCGCTTAGGATGAGCGCGTGGTGAAGATCTACACCAAGAAGGGCGACGACGGGAGCACTTCGCTGTGGTACGGCGGACGAGTTCCCAAGCACCACGGTCGCACCGAGGCATACGGGTCCCTCGACGAAGCCTGCTCGGAGCTGGGCGTCGCGCGCGCATCCTGCGGCACCGACCAAGCTGAGCTGGCCGCCGACATTCTGCGCCTGCAGGACGACATCTTCGTCGCGGGCGCCGAGCTGGCGACCGCGCCGGAGGCCGCAGGGCGCCTGGAAGACGGAGTCAGCCGCACGACCGAGGAGATGGTCGCCGCGCTTGAGGAGCGAATCGACCACTACATGTCCCAGGTCGAGCTTCCGCCGCAGTTCGTGATCCCCGGCGGCACCCAGCTCTCCGCCCAGCTCGACGTCGCCCGCACCACGATCCGGCGTGCGGAGCGGGTGATCTCCGCGCTCAATCAGGCCGGCGAGCTGGCGAGCGAAACCGTGATCCACTTCGTCAACCGCGCCTCCGACCTCGTCTACGCGATGGCCCGCTATGCCGACGTCAAGGATCCTGCGCTGTTCGAGGGCCGGCGCAAGGCTTAGCCGCCTCGAAGCGGTCGATGGACCTCGGACTGAAAGGCAAGAGCTGCGTCGTCACCGGCGCCAGCCGGGGAATCGGCCGGGAGACCGCTCGGTTGCTCTGCGCCGAGGGAGCGAGCGTGCTGCTCGTCGCTCGTGGCGAGGAGCAGCTCGCGGCGGCAACCCAGGAGGCAGCGCAAGCCGGCGCCGAGGCCGGCGGACGAGCGGCCTTCCTCGCACTCGACATCATCGACGCCGATGCAGGCGAGCGGATGCTTGCGGCGGCGAGCGACCGCTTCGACGCCCTCGACGTGCTGGTCAACAACGCCGGCATCGCCAGCTGGCGCGACCTCGACGACGTGCCCGACGAGGACTGGCGCGCTCAGTACGAGCTGAACGTGATGGCGCCGTTGCGGGCGATGCGGGCCGCCGCCCCGGCGATGGCCGAGCGAGGCTGGGGGCGCATCGTCAACGTCTGCTCGACCGCCGGCAAGCGCCCCTCCGCGGCAATGCCCGACTACTCGGTCGCCAAGGCCGCGGAGCTTTCCCTCTCCCGTCTTTTCGCCGACCGCTACGCCAAGCGCGGGGTCCTCGTCAATGCGATCTGCCCCGGCCCGGTCGAGTCGGAGATGTGGATGGAACCGGGCGGCCTGCTCGACCAATCGCAGCAGATGTCCGGCGCCGCCAGCCGCGAGGAGGCCCTGGAGACCGCCGGCTCCAAGCGGCCGATCGGGCGCCTCGCCGAGGTCGGCGAGATCGCGGGCGCGATCGTCTTCCTCTGCTCCGAGCGAGCCTCCTATGTCAGCGGCGCCGCTTGGTCGGTCGACGGCGGCACCGTCCAGGTCATCATCTGAGGTGGCTGCCACCGACCTCGCCAGCCTCCTTCTCTCTCCGCAGGAAGCGATCGCGATGGACACCCGCCCCGGCACCCACGCCGCCGTGCTGCTGGCGCTCTACGGCTGGCCGGAGCGCCCCGGCCTGATCTTCACCGAGCGCCGCGCCGACCTGCGCAGCCACGCCGGAGAGATCTCCTTTCCCGGCGGCCGCCAGGACGAGGGCGACGCCGACCTGGCGACGACGGCGCTGCGCGAAGCCCAGGAAGAGATCCGGCTCGACCCCGCCGCGGTCCAGCTGAGCGGCGCCCTGCCCCCCACGTCCACCTTCGTCACCGGCTATGTGATCCACCCTTTTGTCGGCCTCGTCGCCGACCCCGGCGAGCTGAACCTGGAGCCCAACCCCCACGAGGTGGAGACGGTCCTCACACTCTCGCTCGACGTGTTGCGCAAGGGATATGAGATGCGCCGCCTGGTTCGCCGCGGCGTCCCGATCCATACCCCCACCTACACGGTGGAGGAACACCTCATCTGGGGCGCCACCGCGCGGATCCTCGGCGACCTGCTGAGGCGCCTCGGCTAGAAGACGTCCTTCTCCACGGGGGCGCCGACGAGGTTCCCCCACTCGGTCCAGGAGCCGTCGTAGTTCTTCACGTCGTCCTGTCCGAGCAGCTCGTGCAGCACGAACCAGGTATGAGCCGAGCGCTCGCCGATCCGGCAGTAGGCGATGACCGGCGTGCCGTCCTCGATCACGCCCTTTGACGTGTACAGGTCGCGCAACTCGTCGGCCGATTTGAAGGTGCCGTCCTCGTTGACGGCCTGGGCCCAGGGCACCGAGGCGGCGCCGGGGATGTGGCCGCCGCGCTGCGCCCCTTCCTGCTCATAGCCCGCCATCGCGATCAGCTCGCCCGAGTACTCCTGCGGACTGCGCACGTCGACGAGGTTGGTGGAGGATTCGAGCGCGGCGCTCACCTCGTCGCGGAAGGCGCGAATCGACTTGTCCCCGGCCTGCGCGTTGAAGGTGGCCTGCGGATGGTCGGGGAGCTCGGCGGTGGTCTCGCGCCCCTCGGCGATCCACTTCTCGCGCGGGCCGTTGACCAGCTTCACCTTGTCGTGGCCGTAGTAGCGGAAGTACCAGTAGGTGTAGGCGGCGAACCAGTTGTTGCGATCGCCGTAGAGGACGACCGTGTGATCGTTGGAGATGCCGCGGCTGCCCATCAGGGCGCCGAAGTCCTCCGGCCCGAGGAAATCGCGCTTGACCTGGTCCTGGAGGTCGACCTTCCAGTCGAAGCCGATCGCCCCCGGGATGTGGGCCTCGGCGTATAGAGCCGGGTTCTCGTCAACCTCAACGATGCGGACCGAGTCGTCGTCGAGGTGCTCGGCAACCCAATCGGTCTCGACAAGGACATCCTTCGCGTAGCTCATCCGCAACCTCCGAAGTCCGTGGCTTTCTAATCTGCTTAATCCCTATCCGAGTTTAGTCATATGGATCTGCCGGCCGGAGAGGTCAGCCGGAGAGTCGCCGCAAGCATCTCCTCGATCCAACGGTCCGGGTCAGCCGGGTCGGCCTTCGCCACCTCGACGGGGATACGCCAGGTGTCCGCGGCGGCGCGGACTATCTCCTCGCCGCGCTCCAAATTAGGAGGCGGGACATTGCCCCCGGCCTCGTAGACGAAGCCGCGCACCGGGGTGTCGACGAGCTTTTCCACGAACCGCTCCAGCCGCGGGCCATGGATCGCGACGACCGCCTCGCGATCGGCCACCGCGGAGCCGAGCAGCCAGTGCACGACGGTGACGTCGCCGACCAACTCGAGCAAGGTGCCGGGGAGGTTTGGATCGGCCAGGGCGGGGTCCATCCCCGCTGCCTCGATCGCCGCCAGCCCGTCGTCGCGGCGGCTCGTGCCGCGGACCGCCCAGCCTTCCTCTTTGAGACGCCCTCCCAGCAGTCGCCCACGGCAACCGCAGCCGACGATCAGCGCCCTGGCCAAGGCCTCAGCGCTCCTACTCGGCTCCGAACGGGCCCCGCCCCCGCTGACGAACCTGCTCGTCCTCGGCGACCTTGCGGCGCAGGTCCTCGTTGGTCATCTCGGGGGCCCCCCGGCGGCGGCGCATCTCGTTCTGCGCCTCCATCATCTGGCGGATGTCGTCGATCTCGTTCTGCGCCTCAACCTCGGGCGAACGGGTCGGCTTCCAGTCGACGAGGTCGGCGTCGCTGCCCGGATAGAGGCGGCCGACGAAAACGAGCACGCCGATCAGGAAGGCAAGCATCGCGATTGTCCCGAGGACGAATGCCACGGGGCAAGGATACGCGCGGATCCGCCGCGGCCCCGCCACTGTTTAAATCCCGCCCGTGGCCGAGGCCTTTGTAGTCGACGCGATCCGCACTCCTATGGGCGCCTACCGGGGCGCGCTCTCCGGCGTTCGCCCCGACGACCTCGCCGCCCACACGATCCGTGCCGTGGTCGACCGTACCGGCGTCGACCCCGAGAAGATCGTCGACGTTTACTTCGGCGCCGCCAACCAGTCGGGAGAAGACAACCGCGACGTGGCGCGAATGGCGGCGCTGCTGGCCGGGCTGCCGACAAGCGTGCCGGGAGCTACCGTCAACCGTCTCTGCGCCTCTGGCCTGGAGGCGATAAACGCCGCCGCGCGAGCGGTCAAGCTCGGCGAGGGAGACCTCTACCTGGCCGGCGGGGTCGAGTCGATGAGCCGGGCGCCCTGGGTCGTGGAGAAGCCCGAACATGGATTGCCCCGCGGCGAGCGGACGATGCACGACACGACCCTGGGCTGGCGGATGATCAACCCGCGGATGGCCGAGCTGGGGGTCTCGACCGGGGCGATGGGCGAGACGGCGGAGAACGTCGCCGAGCGCTACGAGGTGTCGCGCGAGGACCAGGACGCCTACGCGCTGCGCAGCCACCGGCGCGCCGTGGCAGCCGCCGAGGCAGGCCTGTTCGAGGAGGAGATCGTCCCGATCGATGCGCCGCGGGACCGCGAGACCGTCCTCGTCACCGCCGACGAGGGGCTGCGCCCCGACGCCTCGATAGAGAAGCTTGCCGGCCTGCGCCCCGCGTTCCGCGAGGGAGGCACGATCACCGCGGGCAACGCCTCCACTCTCAACGACGGCGCCGCCTGCCTGCTGATCGCTTCCGAGGCCGGGGTCGAGCGGCTCGGCGCCGAGCCGCTGGCCCGTGTCGCCTCTTTTGGCGTCGCCGGCGTCGACCCCGCCCATATGGGCATCGGCCCGGTCGAGGCGGTGCCGCGCGCACTTGCAGCCGCCGGCCTCTCGCTCTCCGACGTCGACCTGATCGAGCTGAACGAGGCCTTCGCCGCCCAGGTACTGGCCTGCGGGCGGGAGCTCGGGATCGACGAGGAGCGCCTCAACGTCAACGGCGGCGCGATCGCCCTCGGCCACCCGCTCGGCTGCTCCGGCGCCCGGCTGAGCACGACCTTGGTGCGGGAGCTGCGACGGCGGGGCGGCCGCTACGGCGTCGCCACTCTCTGCGTCGGCGTCGGCCAGGGTTTGGCAACCGTGTTCGAAGCGCTCTGAGCGCGGAGCGAACAAGCGTCCATCTCTGGTTCTTCGCGCCGTGAGCGAAGCGCGAAACAGTCGTGACGGGTAGCCTCGCCGCTCCGATGAGCACCGTTTCCGAGCTAGCCAGCGTCGACGGGACGATCACTCCGACGGCCGAGGCCCTCGTCCCCCTGAAAGACGACGGCCTCTACCGCGGCGACGGCGCCTTCGAGGTGATCCGCCTCTACGGCGGCCGGCCGTTTGCGCTCGGCGACCACATCGACCGCCTGCAACGCTCCGCCGGGGCGATCCAGCTGGAGTTCGACCGCGCCGCGCTGGAGGGCGAGATCGACACCCTGCTCGGCGAGGCCGGCGAGGCCGACGGACAGTTGCGGCTGATCGTCACCCGGGGCGGACGGCGGATCGCCGTCACCGAGCCGCTGCCGGCTCACGCCGAGACGCTGAAACTGGCCACCGTCACCTACAGCCCGACGGTGATCCTCAACGGGGTGAAGTCGCTTTCCTACGCCGCCAACATGCAGGCGACGCGGATCGCCCAATCGCAGGGGGCCGACGAGGCGGTGCTGGTGCAGCCCGACGGCACCGTGCTGGAACCCCCGACCTCGGCGATCTTCTGGGTCTCCCCGCAGGGCTCGCTGCGCACGCCTGCGCTCGACAACGGCGTGCTGGAGTCGATCACCCGCGATCGCCTCGTCAAGGCCCTGCGCGTCGAAGAGGGGGCCTGGCCGGCCGCCGACCTGCGCGCCGCGCAAGAGGCCTTCCTCGCCTCGACGACGCGCGAGATCCAGCCGGTCTCCGCGATCGACGGCAGCGAGCTTCCGCAGGCGCCCGGCCCCCGTACCCGCGAGGCGCAGGAGGCCTTCGCCGCGACGCTGGGACAGGAGCTTCCATGACAAGGCCGACGGGAAGGTGAGATGGACTTCCAGCTGACCGACGAGCAGCGATTGATCTCCGAGACGGCGCGAGAGTTCGCCGACCGCGAGATCCTCCCCCGGGTTCGCGACAACGACCGCGCCGCCCGCTTCGACCGCGAGCTGGCGAGCAAACTCGGTGAGGTCGGCTACCTCGGCGCCCCGGTCGCCGAGGAGTACGGCGGCCGCGGCCTCGACAACATCGGCTACGGATTGATCGTCGAGCAGGTCGGCCGGGCCGACTCCTCGGCCCGCACGGTCGTCTCCGTGCAGACCTCGCTGGTCGCCGGCTCGATCGAGCGCTGGGGCACCGAGGAGCAGAAGCAAGAGTGGCTTCCCCGGCTCTGCTCGGGCGAGGCGCTCGGCTGCTTCGGGCTGACCGAGCCCGACACCGGCTCCGACGCCGCCAACCTGCGCACCCGCGCGACGAAGACCGAGTCGGGCTGGTCGATCAGCGGCCAGAAGATGTGGATCTCGCTCGGCAACGTCTCCGAGGTGGCGTTGATCTTCGCCCAGACCGACCCCGCCAAGGAATACCGGGGCCTCGCCTGCTTCCTCGTCCCCACTGCCAGCGAAGGCTTCGCCACGCAGGAGATCCACGGCAAGCTCGGCCTGCGCTCCTCCGACACGGCCGAGCTGTCGCTCGACGAGGTGGAGGTTGGCGACGACGCGATGCTCGGCGAAATCGGCGACGGCTTCAAGGTCGCGATGAGCGCCCTCGACAACGGCCGCTACAGCGTCGCCGCCGGCTGCGTCGGGATCTGCGACGGCTGCGTCGACGCCTCGGTCGCCTACGCCAAGGAGCGCAAGCAGTTCGGCGTGCCGCTCGCCCGCTTCCAGCTGGTCCAGGAGATGATCGCCGACATGATCCTCAAGCGGGATGCCTCGCGGATGCTGGTCTACCGCGCCGGGGTCCTGAAGGACCAGGGCAAGCCGAACACCGTGGAGACCTCCGTGGCGAAGCTCTACGCGACCGAGTCGGCGGTCGAATGCGCCAACCTTGCGATCCAGGTGCACGGCGGCGCCGGCTACGTCGACGACTACCCGGTCGAGCGCTACCTGCGCGACGCCCGCGTCACGACGCTGTACGAGGGCACGTCTCAGATCCATAAGCTGATCATCGGCCGAGCGGCAACGGGCATCAACGCGATGCTGCCTCTCGAGGCCGAGTGAGCCAGGCCGTCGAGACCTCGCTCGACGGCCACGTCGCATTGCTGCGGCTGAACCGGCCCGAAGCGCGCAATGCCCTCTCGCCGGAGATGATGGACCGGCTCGCTTCCGAGCTGGAGCGGATGGACCCCGACCCCGAGGTGCGCTGCGTGGTGATCGCCGGCTCCGACGAGGTCTTCGCCGCGGGCGCCGACATCAAGGCGATGAGCGAGCGCAGCTTCGCCGAGGCCCTCTACCACCCCGCGGCCGAGTTCTGGAAGCGCCTCGCCAAGGTGAAGACACCGCTGATCGCCGCCGTCTCCGGCTACGCGCTGGGCGGCGGCTGCGAGCTGGCGCTCGCCTGCGACATGATCGTCGCCTCCGACACGGCGCGCTTCGGCCAGCCGGAGATCACGCTTGGGATCATCCCCGGCGGCGGCGGCACGCAGCGGCTGGCGCGCGTGCTCGGCAAGCAGCGAGCGATGGAGTACGTGCTGACCGGCCGCCGCTTCGACGCGGACATGGGGCTGGCGATGGGGCTGGTCAACAGGGTCGTCAAGAAAGGCGGCTGGCTTCAGGAGGCGATGGTCCTCGCCCACACCGTCGCCGAGCGCCCGCCGATCGCGGCCCGGCTGGCGAAGCAGGCTGTGCTCGCCGCCGATGAGACGGCGCTCTCCGCGGGCCTGGAGAGCGAGCGACGGCTGTACGAGATCTCGATGGGCACCGAGGACCGAGTCGAAGGCATGCAGGCCTTCCTCGAGAAACGCGAGCCGAAGTTCGAGGGCCGTTGACGGTAGAGCGTGTCGGCGTCGTCGGCGCGGGGACGATGGGCTCGGGCATTGCCCAGATCGCCTGCCTCGGGGGTTTTGAGACGAAGCTGCACGACCCGATTCCCGCCGCGCTCGACACGGGCCTCGGGCGAGCGCGCGCGGCGCTCGCGAAGGGAGCCGAGCGCGGCCGGTGGAGTGAGGCCGACGCCGAGGCGGCGAGCGGCCTCCTGACCGCCGCCCCCAGCCTCGGCGATCTCGCCGCATGTGACCTGGTGATCGAAGCGGCGCCGGAGGACCTGACGCTGAAGCGAGAGCTGTTCGCGTTGCTGGCCAAGGCCTGCGGCCCCGAGGCGATCCTCGCCACCAACACGTCTTCGCTGCCGGTGAGCGAGATCGCCGCGGACATCGCCGGCCCGGAGCGCATCGCCGGCATGCATTTCTTCAACCCCCCGGCGCTGATGAAGCTGGTCGAGGTGGTGTCGACGACGGATACCTCCTTCGAGGCGCTCGACGCGGCGACCGAGGTGGCCCGGCGCATGGGCCGCACGCCGATCCGCGCCAAGGACGCCCCCGGCTTCATCGCCAACCGCCTCGCCCGCCCCTTCACGCTGGAGTCGCTGCGAATGCTCGGCGACGGGCTTGCCGACGCCGAGACGATCGACCGCGTCTGCCGGCTCGGCGGCGGCTTCCGCATGGGCCCGTTCGAGCTGATCGACCTGATCGGCCTCGACGTCAACCTCACCATCGCCCGCTCCCTGTACGAGCAGGCAGGGGAGCCCGAGCGCTGGCGACCCAGCCCGATCCAGGAAAGGCTGGTCGCCGAAGGGAGGTTGGGACGCAAGACGGGCCGTGGCTTCTACGAGTACGGCGATGGCGACCACCGCGAGCCCGATCCTGACCTCGGCATCGAGGCGCCGGCACTCGACCCGGCGGAGCTGGCCAGGATCGACCCGGCCGGTCCGCAGATCCTCTCCCGCCTGATCGCCCAGATCGCCAACGAAGCGGCCTTCGCCCTGGAGGAAGAAGTCGGCTCGCCCGCCGACATGGAGACGGCGATGCGGCTCGGCTTCAACTGGCCACTGGGCCCACTCGAGTTCACCGACCTGATCGGCAGGGGGCGGGCACGCAAGCTGCTCGAGAAGCTCCAATCCCAACACGGCGACGCCTACCGCCCAGCTCCCAGCTTGTGAAGGCGCGATCAGGCGAAGTTCACCGCGGATAACGCACGTCCCTCAGCCACACCTCGTAGTTGGGCCTTTAGAGCCGCTCGGCGTCCTGCGCCTCGGGCAGCTCCTCGCGACACTCCGTGCAGGGATCGTTGCCGGCGCCGACCACGATCACGTTCTCCCCGCTTCGAGGCGACGGCCAACGACTTTGACCGTCGGGCGAGCCGGGCTCATCCGGGGCGTAGCCGGAACATCAGCTCATCCGGGTAGCACCAGCTCCAGTCCTCACCCGGCTCGGCCGAGCGGATGATCGGGCGACCTCACCCGGGGTATCGGGGTACCGAATCGAGTCGAGATGAGCGCAGGTCGCAGCCGTTCCCTCACGATAGTTGCCGCCTGAGCGGTGTCAGCCGGCAACCAGACTTGCCGGCGTGCGCCGGACGACCACGGAAACCGAGAGTCATCTGCGAAGGTGCGTGGAATGAGTGGCGGCAAGGCAGCGAGGGAACCGATCACAGCGGATGGCATCGCAGCCCTGCGGGAGGAGATCGCGCGCCTCGAGGGACCGGCCCGCACGGAGATGGCGGCCCGGATCAAGGCTGCTCGCGAGCTCGGCGACCTCAAGGAAAACGCCGATTACCACATCGCAAAGGAAGATCAGGCGCACCTGGAGACGAAGATCAAGCGCCTCAGGGAGCGGCTGCGCGACGCGGTCGTCGTCGACGTCGACGACGATGCCGACTCGTTCGCGTTCGGCCGGACCGCCGAGGTCCTCGACGAGAGCAGCGGCAAGGTCCAAGCCTGGACCCTGGTCGGCTCCACCGAGGCCGACCTAGCCCAGGGCCGTCTCTCCGCCGAATCGCCGATCGGCCGCGCGCTCAGGGATCGCAAGGTCGGCGAATCGGTCGAGATCGAGACCCCAAAAGGCAAGCGCGGATTCAAGATCCAAAAGCTCGTCGCCAAGGCGACTTGACTCCCGCCCCCGCGCGGGTGTACTACAGGCACTGGCACCCGGGAGCGATCCCGCGCCGCGCATCTACGAGTTTGGAGGTCTCAAATGAGCCGAGTGATGGCCGACTGCCGTCGGTTTGAGAGCGAGAGCAACTGCACGCTGACTATCATCGGGGAAGAGGACGAGGTCGTCGCAACCGCAGCCCAGCATGCGGCCACAGTTCACGAGCACGAGGACACCCCGAAACTCCGCGACGAGATCCGGGGCACGCTCGAGCCCGAGTCTGCCTACGTCCAAGGCGAGCGCCAAGCCGAGCCCTTTCCGGGCTAGGGGCTAAGCCAACCGGTGAGCCGAAGGCGCCGCGATCGCGGCGCCTTCGCGACTCACTACCCCGGCGTCGGCGCGATCTCGACGGGCTCGCCGCCGGACAGCCAGTGGGCCTCGGGCGAAGGGGGTGTGTCGCGCAGGTACCACTCGGCGTCGAGGGCGCCCATGCTGCCGGTGCCGGCCGCGGTGACCGCCTGGCGGTAGGTGTGGTCGACGACGTCGCCGACGGCGAAGACGCCGGCCAGGTTGGTGCGCGTCGAACCTGGCTCGACGACGACATAGCCGTTCTCGTCGGTGTCGACCTGACCCTCGACGATCTCAGATTTGGGCAGGTGGCCGATCGCCACGAAGGCGCCCTCTGCGACGACCTCCTCAACGTCGCCGGTCTCGGCGTTGCGCAGCTTGGCCCGGCTGAGCTTTCCGTCGTCTCCGGCCACGAACTCCTCGACGACAAAAGGAGTCTTGAAGTCGATATTGAGCTGCTCCCTGGCCCGGTCCTGCATGATCTGGGAGGCGCGGAACTCGTCGCGCCGGTTGACCACGGTCAGGTCGCTCGCGTACTTGGAGATGAAGATCGAGTCCTCCATCGCCGAGTCGCCCCCGCCGACGACCAGAACCTTCTGGCCCTTGAAGAAAGCGCCGTCGCAGACGCCGCAGGTGGAGACGCCGCGCCCGCCAAGCTCCATCTCGCCGGGGACGCCGAGCCGGCGCGGCTCCGCCCCCATCGCGAGGATCACGGTCTTGGCCAGGTGCTCCTCGTCGCCGAGGTAGACCCTCTGCACGCCGCCGTCGGAAAGCTCGACCCGGTCGACGTCGTCGGTCACGAACCGCGTCCCGAAGCGCTCGGCCTGGGCGCGAAACTTGGTCATCATCTCCGGCCCCATGATCCCGTCGGGGTAGCCGGGGTAGTTCTCGACGTCGGTGGTGTTCTGCAGCTGCCCGCCCCACCTGAACCCCTCGAAGACCAGGGGCTCGAGGTTGCCTCGCGCCGTGTACAGCGCGGCGGTGTAGCCGGCCGGCCCACCGCCGACGATGATCACGTTCTCGACCTTCTTTTCCTCAGCCATTTTGCCGCCTAGAGTCTAATACTTTACTTTTTATAGTCGCCCAGGTCAACGGCCCCGTGAGCTCAGCCGGGGGCAGGCTCGAGCCCGGATCGAGCCCCTTGGCCGCGATCGACCGGCAGGCCTTCACCCTCCCAGCACACGACCGTTTTGCGCAGCTGCAGGAAGGCGACGATCCCCAATGGAATCGGCATCCAGAAGGCGACGAGTCGGTAGATCAGGATCGCCGGAAAGACCGTTTCCTCGGGCAAGCCGAAGAGCACGAAGGCGCCGATCATCCCCGCGTCCACCGCGCCCACTCCCCCCGGGGCAAACGGGAAGAGATTGGCGACCATGCCGAGGAAGAAGCCCTGCACGACGACCGCCAGCGGCACGTGCACGCCGAAGGCCTTGAACGACGCCCAGAGGATGCCGATGTTCGCCGCCCAGAAGCCGGCCGCGCCAAGCACCGCAAGGCCGCCCCGCGACGGGTTCCGGAAGATGCTCACGGCGAACCTGAAGCCCTCGGCCACGGTGGCGGGGACGGTGGCAGCCTTCGCAGCGATCGCTTTGACCCGTTCACTCCGGGCATGCCGCTCCGCCCGCCGCCCGAGGTCCGGCGGGATCAGGGCGATCAGGGCGGCGGCCAGCAGTCCGAGGCCGGCCACCGACGCGGGAACGATCGTCAGCTCGACCGAGCCCTTGCCGGGCAGCACCCCGGTGCGCAGCAAGAGCCCAAAGACGATCAACGCGATCGG
This sequence comes from uncultured Conexibacteraceae bacterium, assembly GCA_964536955.1. Classification (GTDB taxonomy): domain Bacteria; phylum Actinomycetota; class Thermoleophilia; order Solirubrobacterales; family 70-9; genus CAZHZI01. The sequence goes on along the minus strand of CAZHZI010000001.1, from coordinate 35,838 downwards.
GTAAAAGATGTACTGCAGGCTGAGAAAGGCGACCATCCGCCGGGCCACGTCATGACGCTGCATGCCGGCCCTGCGCAAAGCCCAGTAGGTGAGTGCGATCCCTCCCGCGCCCGCCGCGGATAGCAGCCGTGTCGCTCCCAGGCCCGCCATGTTGATCTCATAGGTCTCCCTCCAGCTGAACCGCAGCGCATCCCCCCCGACCACGGCCTTGAACAGCGCGATGTAAGTGGCAAAGGCGAGGACGTTGAAGCCGATCGCCACTGCGATCCAGACCGGATCGGCGTCGCCGAGCTTGCTGAGGGCGTCCCCCAGCCCGACCAGCTTCGGGAAGAGGAAGTAGATCCCGCCCAGGAGCAGAAGGACCAAAACCGCCGACTGGACCACCCGCCGGGGCGTGAACAGCGGCAGCTCGGCGGCGCTGCCGTTCACCGAGTCCTGGGGAGACACCCCGCAGACGCTACCCCTTCGCCAGGCGCTCCAAGCGCTGCAATGCGCGGTTGACTCCCAGCGCGAACGGCTCGGCAAGCGGCTCTCCGCGCCGCACGACGGCGACCAGCGCCGCTCCGGCGATCAGGTCGGTGACGTAGTGCTCGCCGAGGTAGACCAAGGCGAAGCCGAGGGTCAACGCGTAGCTCCAGCCGACCGCTCCCTCGACTCTCCCCGCTTCGCTCAGAGAGATCGCCGCCATCGTCGCCGTGGCGAAGTGCAGCGATGGCATCGCCGCCCACGGGTTGCCACCGAGGGCGTCGTACATCGCCGGCCAAGCCGGGCCCCAGGTCTCCTTTCCCACCCCGATCATGATCCGCCGCACCTCCTCGCCGGTCAGCCCCTGCTCGGAGGACCACCAGGGCGGCGCCGTCGGCGCCAGGAAGTAGGCGACGGCGCCCAGGTCGAAGACGGCGGCGAGCTGGCGGGCGGAGCGCGGGAAGCGGTCGTTGTGGCGGACCAGAATCAGGGCGAGGGCCAGGTAGGGCTCAAAAAACCAGAGCCAGTGGACCCAGGTGAGGAAGCGGTCCAATCCCCTCGCCCGCGGCAGGCGCGAGAGGGCGCGCTGCAGACGCGCGTTGGGCAGGCTGCCGCCGCCGATCGCCCGGTCGATCGCGATCGGGTAGCGGGTGCGAAGGCGCGCGCGCAGCCGCTCGGGATTGTCGTAGGGAAGCTCGTGGACCATCGTGAAGGCCCACATCTGCATCGCGAACAACGCCACGTCGCGCTTTTTGGAGCGAGGATGCAGGACGGCGAGCGCCAGCGGGCCGCCGGCGCAGGCGGCGATCGTCACCGGCCCAGGAACGCGGAAGCGACGCCGGACCAACGGCACGACGACCGCTGCGGCGATGGTGGCAGCCGCCCCGGCGCGCACCGCCGTTCGCAGCGCCGAGGATGGCCGGGTTTGCCTCCGCATAGAGCGCGCGAGTATAGGCCGGGCAACGCGACGCCCCGCGGCGGCGCGTCGCCGCGCGTGATTAGAATGGCCGCGCCTTGGCGCCCCACTCTCCTGGCACTGACCAGATCGACACCCTGCTCTGGATCGGCTTCGTCGCCGCAGTCATCGTCGTGGGCGCGATCGTCGGCGCCCTGCTCTACGCGGCGCGCAAGTATCGCTCCGAGCGCGGCGCCGAGCCGCGCCAGGTGCACGGCTCGCGGGGGGTCCAGCTCCGCGTTGGGGCGGTGCTCGCCGCCTTGTCCGCGGCGCTGTTCGTCCTCGGCGTCATCTTCACCGAGCGGGCCCGTGAAATCCCGGCCACCGGCCCGGCCGGGCTCCAGGCCGCCCAATCCGAGCCGCTGAAGATCAAAGCGACCGGTCAGCAGTGGATCTGGCGCTACGACTACCCCAACAACGCCTTCTCCTACTACAAGCTGGTCGTCCCGGTCGACACAACGGTCGTCCTCGACCTCGCCTCCACCGACGTCGTCCACACCTGGGACGTGCCGGCGCTCTCCGGCAAGCGAGACGCGGTGCCGGGCAAGCTGAACGAGGCCGTCTTCCGCGCCGACGAGGAGGGCGTCTACGAAGGCCAGGCGGCGACCCTCTCCGGCCAGTCCTATGCGGCGATGCGGACCGAGGTCCAGGTCGTCTCGCCCGAGAGGTACGAAGCCTTCCTGGGGCGCCAGAAGACCGACATCCAGGCGGCCCAGGACCGGGTCGTCGGCCTGATCGAGGGCGGGGAGACGCCATGATCAAGGGAGCGCGCCCGGAGATCGTCACCGATGGGCTCCCGCGCGGCCGCCCCCGCTGGATCGAGATCGCCACGAGCCCCGATCACAAGGACATCGGACGCCTCCTGATCACGGGCGCCCTGGGCTTTCTCTTCATCGCCTTGATCGAGCTGCTGTTGATGCGCCTGCAGCTGGCGATCCCCGAGAACACCTTTCTCTCCCCGATCGTCTTCAACCGGATGCTCTCCCTCTACGGCGCGACGGCGATCTTCCTCTTCGCGATCCCGCTGGCGGTGGGGCTCTTCTACTACGTGGTACCGCTGCAGATCGGCGCGCGTGGCACCGCGCTGCCGCGCCTCGGGCAGATCGGCGCCTGGCTCTACATCGCCGCCGCCACGGTCCTCTACGCAGGCTTTCTCTTCACCCCGTCGGAGGCCGGCGTCAACCCACTCGCGCCTCTCTCCGAGTTGGTCTTCCTCGCCAACAACGGGGTCGATGCCTGGGCGACGGCGGCGGCGCTGTCGACAGTGGGCTTCGTGCTGATCGCGATCGACCTGACGACGACGCTGCGCAACGCACGGGCTCCAGGGATGGCCTGGCGGCGCCTGCCTGTCTTCTCCTGGGCGGCCGCGATCTGCTCCTGGCTGCTGCTCGTCATCGGCCCGGTGATGCTGGCCGCGATCGCGATGCTGATGATCGACCGTAACTTCGACGGGATCTTCTTCGCCGATGGTTCCGGCGGGGCGCCGCTGCTCTGGCAGCACCTCAGCTGGATCTTCTACAGCGGCTCCTACATGTTGATCTTGATCACCGCCTTCGGGGCGATCGCCGAGATCGTCCCGACCTTCTCCCGCAAGCCCCTCTTCAACCGCGGCGCCGTGATCGGCTCGCTGGTGGCGATCGCCGTGATCGGCACCCTCGCCTGGATGCAGAACATGCTGACCGCGCCGATCGGGATCGGCTGGATGTACTTCGCGATGTTGATGTCGCTGGCGCTGATCGTCCCGATCGGGCTCATCGTCTTCAACCTGATCGCCACGATGGTCGGTGGCACGGTGCAGATGCGAGCCCCGCTGCTCTTCTCGCTGGGGGCGCTTTCCTTCATCGCGCTCGGGCTCGGCGCGGAGATCGAGCACTCGCTGGTTGGCGCGGCCTGGCAGGTGAAGAACACGACCGACGCAACGGCGGCGACCCACTTCGCCCTCCTCGGCGGCGCCGTCTTCGGCGGCTTCGCGGCCCTGCACCACTGGTTCCCGAAGATGACTGGCCGCACGATGGGCGAGAGCCTGGCGGGGATCTCCTTCTGGACCATGGTCCTCGGCGCCCTCCTGGCCTTCGCGCCCCTCCTCCTCGCCGGCGGCGTGGAGGGCCAGGTGATCGACGCCTACAAGTTCTTCGACGGCACCGGCGTCACCGCTTACAACCTGATCGCCTCGATCGGCGCCCTGGTGCTGACGATCGGGATCGTGCTGACGCTGGTCAACGCGATCCTCAGCCGGACCGGCGGCCCCGAGGCAAGGCCCGACCAGTGGGGGGGCGACTCGCTCGAGTGGTTCACGCTCTCGCCGCCCGAGCCCCACAACTTCGACGTCCTGCCCGACGTGCGCAGCGCTCGGCCGATGCGCGACATCCGTGACGCGATCGCCCATCGGACGGGCCAGAGCCGGCAGCCGGCGCACGAGTCCCAGCCAGTAGCCTGAAGGCGATGGAAGCTACGGCAGCGGCGGTCTCCCGGCGGCCAGCGGCATTCACGGTCCTGCGCGACTACGTCACGCTGACCAAGCCGAAGGTCCAGTCGCTGCTGCTCTTCATCACCGCCACCACGATGTACGTGGCGGGCGACCCGTCGATCGGGCTGGTCTTCCTGACCTGCCTGGGCGGCGCCCTCTCGGCCGGCGGCGCCGGGGCGATCAACCACGCGATCGACCGCGACATCGACCGCACGATGGCCCGCACCGCCGACCGCCCGGTGGCGAGTGGGCGAATCTCCCCCGCCGTGGCGATCGCCTTCGGCGTGCTGCTCGGCTGCGCCTCCTTCGCGCTGCTCTCGCTCACCGTCAACCCGCTGGCGGCCGGTCTCTCTCTCTCCGGCCTGCTCGGCTACGTCTTCGTCTACACGCTGTGGCTGAAGCGCTCGACGCCGCAGAACATCGTGATCGGCGGCGCCGCCGGCGCAGTGCCGCCGCTGGTCGCCTGGGCGGCTGTGACGGGCGGGCTGAACGGCACCGCCCTCTACCTCTTCGCGATCGTCTTCTTCTGGACACCGCCGCACTTCTGGGCGCTCTCATTGCTGATGAAGGACGAGTACGCGAAGGCCGGCGTGCCGATGCTGCCGGTAGTGCGCGGCGAGGCGGAGACGCGCCGTCAGATCCTCCTCTACACGGTGCTGCTGTACGCGGTGACGCAGCTGCCCTTCTGCGCGGGTGGCTTCGGCATCGCCTATCTCGTTCCCTCGATGGCCCTTGGCGCCGTTTTCGTCTACTGCGCCGTGAAGCTGCTGCGCACCGGCGACCGGCGCTGGGCGCTGCGGACCTACCTTTTCTCCCTTTCCTACCTGGCGCTGCTGTTCCTGGCGATGGCCATCGACGCCAACCTCTGAGACCGGCGTCCCTGATAGAAATCCGACCGTGGATCGCGAGACCGCAAGGCGCAACATGAGCGGGGGCTTGGTGGCGAGCGGCGTGAGCGTTGCGGTCTTTGCCTTCTGCTTCGTCGCCGCGATGCTCTACATCGCCTCCTAGCAATGGCCGAGGGGCACGACATCCCGGAGCCCGGTGAGGTGATCCACCCACCCCGGCCCTCCTGGGCGCCCGCCTTCCTCGCCGCCGGCATCGCCGTGATGGTCTGCGGAATCTACGCCCAGGGCTTCATGGTGCGCGGCTGGATCTACTCGATCCTCGGTGCGATCGTCTTCCTCTTCGCCTTCCGCAGCCTCGTGCGGGGCGCGGGTCGCGATTACTTCCGCCTGCCCCGCAAGCAGAAGGTGCGCGGGGCCGTCCTCTCGGTGGAAACGATCCAACCTCGACGCCCCTGACGGGCTAGGACCTCAGTCCGGCGTCATCCCCGAGGTTGCGCCGTCGCTCGTCCACACACGGACGATGTCGCGAATCGAGAGCACCCCGACCACCTCCGCGCCGTCGAAGACGACGAGGTGGCGGACACCGCGCCGCGACATCTCCGCCGCGGCCCGTTCGAGGCTCCAGTCCGGGCCGGCGGCGATCACGCTACCGCTCATGTGGTCGGCGACCACCTCCACGTCGGGGTCCTCGCCGCCGCCGATCGAGAGCAGGATGTCGCGCTCGGTGACGATTCGCGGCGCCGGCGACTCGGTGTCGGTGACCAGCGCCGCGCCGGTGCCCTTCTCCACCATCATCCGGGCCGCTTCGCGCAGCGTGTGCGAGGGGCCAACGGCGAGAACCATCTCCGACATCCCGTCACTAACCAGCATCAGCCTCCCTCACTTTCAAGCGTTTCAGAGATCGTGCGGATCGCCGCAAGATTATCCCACCGATCGCGCCTGAAAAGCCGCTTCGGACGCGGGGCTGGACATATAGAATCCGTCCGCGCTCCGCGTCCCGATGCCCAAGTCGCCGAACCTCACCCGCCCCCTGCTCGCCTTCGCCGCTCTAGCGGCACTGGTGTTCGGCGCCGCGGGCTGCGGAACGAGCACGGCGGACGTCGAGCGTGGCCGCGTGCTCTTCGTCCAGCGCTGCGGCAACTGCCATGGAATGGCCCAGGCAGGCACGACCGCGCAGATCGGCCCCAACCTCGACAGCGCCTTCGCCGCGGCGCGCGCCGCGGGACAGGACGGCGACACGGTGGAAGGGGTCGTCAAGGCGCAGGTCGACAACCCCCGACCAAGCACCGCAAACCCGGCCGTTTCGATGCCGGCCGACCTGGTCACCGGCCAGGATCTCGAGGACGTCGCCGCCTACGTGGCCCGCTACGCCGGCGTCCCCGGCGCGGCGCCGCCCACCGTCCCCGGCGAGCCGGGGGCGCAGGTCTTCGCCAACAACGGCTGCGGCGGCTGCCACACCCTCGCGGAAGCCAACTCCGGCGGCGTGACCGGTCCCGATCTTGACGAGGCTCTGGCCGGCCAGAGCCTTCCGATGATCCACGAGTCGATCGTCGATCCCAACAAAGTGCTCGCCAAAGGCTATCCGCCCAACGTGATGCCGCAGAACTACGGCGAGATCATCACCTCCGAGCAGCTCGATCAGCTGGTCCAGTACCTGGCCGAGTCGACCGGAGCCAAGGGCGGCGCGGCGAAATCGGGCTCGAAGGCGAAGGGCAAAAAACGCGGCTGAGCCCCTTTCGCCGACGGCGGCCGCGCGCCGCCGTTGCGATCATCTCGTGACGATGCGGGAACGTCTGAGCCGGCTCGAGATATCTCCGGAGCGCTACGCGACGGTGACGCTTGTCGCCCTGGGGGCGCTGTCGCTGATCGTCCTGACCGGCGCGGCGGTGCGCTTGACCGGGTCCGGCCTCGGCTGTCCCGATTGGCCCAAATGCTACGGGCGGTCGGTGCCGCCGCTCGACACCCACGCGGTGATCGAGTACGGCAATCGGCTCCTCACCGGCTTCGTCGGCATCGCCGTGATCGCCGCCAGCGGGCTGGCCTGGTTCCGCAGGCCCTTCCGCGGACACCTGGCGCTGTTCGGCGCGCTGCTGCCGCTCGGGGTGGTCGGCCAGGCGATCCTGGGGGCGCTGGTCGTCAAGCACCACCTGGCGCCGGGCCTGGTGATGAGTCACTTCATCCTCTCGATGCTGCTGCTGGACGCCGCCTTTGCGCTGGCCTGGTGCTCGGCGTACGAGCGGGGCGAGCGCCGCCTCTCGGCCGACCGGCTCGGCGTCTGGGGAGTGCGCGCCCTGATCCCGATCGGCCAGCTGACCATCCTCGCCGGGACGATCGCGACCGCCTCCGGACCCCACGCCGGCGCCCACGAGGGCCAGCTGGTCCACCGCTTCGACTTCGAGGGGACCGCGACGCTGGAGTGGGTGGTCCAGCGTCACTCGGCTATCGCCGCCTTCTTCGGCCTTGCCGCGGTTTTCGTCTGGTTCCTCCTCAATCGCCGGGGAGGCGACAACCGCGCCGCGCGGCCGCTGACGGTCGTCATCGCCCTGCTGGCCCTTCAAGGTGCCGTGGGCGGCGCTCAGTGGGCCCTGGAGCTGCCCTCGGAAATCGTCTGGGTCCACGTTGCTCTGGCGACCGTGTCCTGGCTGGCGATGCTCTGGACGGTCGCCAGCGCGGGCCGCCTCCAGCCTAGAGGCGAGCGCTCCACCACCGGTACGCATACGCCGCTCCGGCGCAAACCAGCACCATCCCCCAAATCGCCCCAACCATCGGCCTAGTCAGCAGAGTCAGCGCGATCACCGAAGCGGCGGCGATTCCAACAATCACCACCCAGCGAAACACCGCTTCCTCAGAGATTCTCATCGATAACCGCGAGATCGCCGGTTTGCAGCGGCCGCGCTAAAGGATATAAACGGCTGTGTAGACGATGATCCACTCATCCGGCGGTCGCATGGCAATGCGCAATCCGCTTGTTCAAGCGGTTTCTTATCCGGCTGAGGCCGGTTGTTTCCGGTCTGACTGGCGCACGAGTGGCGCACCGCTGGCGCACGGCGATCACCGGATCAGCTGAACCTCAACGCTGACATCCGCCTTCGCCCATTCACGATCCGTTGTCAGCGCGGGCACGCCCAGCCGCTCCGCCAGAACCAGGCAAGCCCGGTCGGCGAGCGACAGTCCCTGCGCCTTGGTGACGAGACGTAGCCTCGCGACCTCGATGCAATCGGCGGCGGTGAGCGCTTCGACCCACATCACCACTTCCTCGCCTGTCACGCTGAGACGGTTGGCGACCTCCTGCGGATCGTCTCCGTCGACGGCGACGTTGGACAAGACCTCGGCCCAATTCACGACGCTGATCGTCGCGCCACCAGCTATCGCCTCTACTACTGCCGAGGAACCCTCCTCGTCGTGCAGCAACGCCATCACAGCTGAGGCGTCGAGCACCGCTGGCGGTGCTTGGGACGCCTCAGCGTCCGGCACGGCGACGGCGGGCTTCGTCCTCGCGGTCCTCGGCTCGGGCTTCGGCTCGCCGCTCAGCGATCAGCTCATCGCTGAACGATCTGCTCGGGTCGTGGCCGAGCATCCCCCGCGCACGCTCAGCAGCAGCCCGACGCCGCTCTATCTCCGAGTTGATGAGCTTGGTGGCTTGAGCCATGCGTGGATGGTACCTCCCCTTGCAGATGCGGCGGCTCGGCTCCGTGCACAGTAAACCGCCTCAGCCGTGGGTCGACAGCCGCGTTCTGTCGGCGCTGCTGGTTGCAAGCGGGAGGGCCTGGCAGCTGACGGAGCGCTGACTGGCGCACAGAGTGGCGCACCGCTTACGCCCGTTTCCTGGAAACCGCTTGCTAGAGCGGTATCTAAAGAATGTAAACGGCCGTGTAGACGATGATCCACATCACGTCGACGAAGTGCCAGTAGATGCCCGGCACCTCGACGCCGAGATGGTCCTTGGCCTTGGGGCCGAAATGGCCCCGAAAGGCGCGGATCGTGGCGAAGCTGAGCAGCAGCAGGCCTACGAAGACGTGGGCGCCGTGCAGGCCGGTGAGGCCGTAGAAGATCGAGCCAAAGGCGAGGTCGCGAGCGCTGAAGCCGATGTGGACGTACTCGTTCACCTGGATGAAGAGGAAGGTCGCGCCCAGCAGCCAGGTGAGCACGAGGCCGAGTTTGAGGCCGTTGCGATTGCCTCGTCGGATCGACTCCAGCGCATAGTGGATCGTGAAGCTGGAGGAGATGAGGATCGCCGTGTTGATCCCGGCGACGGCGACCGGCAGCTCGTAGGGGTGCGGCGGCCAGGTGGGCGAGTCGACGACGACGCGCAGGAAGAAATAGGAGGCGAAGAAGGCGCTGAACAGCATCACCTCGGAGACGATGAAGAGCAGGATGCCCAGGGTCTGGCGGTCCATCCGGGAGCTCTCGTGGGCCTCCGGCGGGCCGTGATGCTCGTCGTGGGCGTGGCCGAGTGCGACGGTCGCGCTCTCCATCAGGCACCTCCGTCCTCAGCGACGGCGGCCGCGACGGCCTCGGCGGGACGCCCAACCTCTACGTGTTCGACCGGCTTATCGGTGATCTCCCGTACGCGGCCGATCAGGTCCTCCTCCAGCCAGTGCGACATCTCGCCGGCAAAAGTGGAGATCAGCACCTCGTCGACGCGGTAGTGCTCGATCGCGTTCTGCACCGCGTGGAAGGGATCCGGGCTCATCGGCTGGCCGGTCGCGTCGACGTCGGCCCGGTAGAGCTCGGCCATGGTCGAGGCGAGGGCACGGACGATCTCCTCCTCGGTCATGTCGTCGGAGCGCGGGCAGATGATCGTGTAGCGGTGAGGACGCTCGGCGGCGCGTTCCTTGAGCCGCTTGACAAGGTCGGGCGTCGCGACGGTCTGAGTCGCGACGACGAGAGTGTGGATCAGGTCCCAGCGGATCGAGTCGACCTCGATCCGCACCGGGATGTGGGTGATCGTCGTCTCCGGCTCGAAGCGGCCCTTGGCCCACTCGACCAGGTCCTTGCGGGTGATGCCGAAGCGGGTCTCGGACAGACACGAGAGCAGCGTTTCGCCGGGCTCGTGGGCGCGGATCGCGTCATCCAGCGCCAGCGCCGGGTCGTGGTCCATCACCTCGCCGACCGACTCGATCCCGAACTCGGAGAGAATCCCCATCGTCACCTCTACCCGTGCCCGAGCCGCCTCGCGGAGCTCGCCGGAGTCGATCAGCTGGCCGACCGCCGGCTGGTTTTGCGGCGCCGCGACGACGACGTACGGAACTCTCCCGGCACGCTCGCGAACGCCGGCCAGCAGTCTGCGCCCGCCCGCGACCTCGTTGAGGAAGACCAGCAGGGGGCGCCCTTCGGCGCTCTCGCTCATGCGCTCCCCACCACGCTCGGCTTGGCGTCCGGCACCTCGGCGCCCTCGCCGGCCATGATCGCGTGGCGGGCGCCGGGAACGCCGAACTCATACGGCCCGCCGACCACCCGAGGGATCTCGTCGAAGTTGAAGATCGGTGGCGGCGAGGAAACCTGCCACTCGATCGTGTTGGCGCGCCACGGGTTGGCGTCCGCCCTCGGGCCGAAGCGCCAGCTGACGATCATGTTGTAGAGGAAGACCAACTGCACCGCGCCGAGCATGAAGGCGAAGACGCTGATCATCAGGTTCCACTCGCCGAACTGCTCGGCATAGTCGGCGACGCGCCGCGGCATCCCGTCCATCCCCACCCAGTGCATCGGTATGAAGGTGCCCCAGGTGCCGAGCACCGTGCCCCAGAAGTGGACGCGACCGAGTTTCTCGTCGTACATGCGACCCGTCATCTTCGGGAACCAGTGGTAGATCCCGGCGAAGATCGTGAAGACAGAGCCGCCGAACAGCACGAAGTGGATGTGGGCGACGATGAAGTAGGTGTCCGATACGTGGATGTCGATCGGCACCATGCCCAGCATCACGCCGCTGATGCCGCCGATCGTGAAGGTGACGATGAAGGCGAGGGCGAACAGCATCGCCGTCGAGTAGGTGTGGATCTTGCCGAAGTAAAGCGTTCCAAGCCAGGAGAAGATCTTTATCCCGGTCGGCACCGCGATCAGCAGCGTGGTGATCATCATCGGCACGCGCAGCCAGCTGAACATGCCGGCGACGAACATGTGGTGCGCCCAGACCGAGTAGCTGAGCACGACGATCCCGATCAGCGCCAGCGCCATCAGCCTGTAGCCGAAGATCGGTTTGCGGGCATGGGTCGAGATGACCTCGGAGATGATTCCGAAGCCGGGCAGCATCATGATGTAGACGGCAGGGTGTGAGTAGAACCAGAAGATGTGCTGATAGCTGATCACGTCGCCGCCGCCGAACGGCTCGAAGAACTGGGTGCCGAGGATCCGGTCGAAGAAGACCATGAACTGGGCGCCCGCGATGAACGGTGTCGCGGCGACGACCAGCAGCGAGGTCGAGAGGTTGGCCCAGACCAACAGCGGCATTCGCCAGAAGTTCATTCCGGGCGCACGCATAGTGATGATCGTGACCAGGAAGTTGAGCGCTGTCGCGATCGACGATGCCCCCGCGAACTGCACGCCCAGGTTGAAGAACGATTGGCCTAACGGCGCTCCCGTCGAGAGCGGCGCGTACCCGGTCCAGCCGGTGTCGAAGGCCCCGCCCGGCGCCAGAAAGCTGCCGATGAAGAGTAGGCCGGCGATCGGCAGCATCCAGAAGCTGAGTGCGTTGAGTCGCGGAAAGGCCATGTCCGGCGCGCCGATCATCAACGGCAGGACGTAGTTGGCGATCCCGGCGAAGACCGGGATCACGAAGACGAAGATCATCAGCACCGCGTGGGTTGAGAACAGGCTGTTGTAGGTCGAGGCGTCGACGATCTGCGTGCCGGGCTGCGCCAGCTCGGCCCGGATCAGCATCGCCATCAGGCCACCGACGAAGAAGAAGAAGAAGGTGGTGACGATGTACTGGATGCCGATCACCTTGTGATCGGTGTTGAAGTGGAAATAGTCCTTCCAGCTCTTGGCGCCATGCTGGGAGTGGTCATCGGGGACAGTCGGGGCCCCAACCGCCCAGCGCAGCCAGTAGTCGAAGCAGCCGAAGCCGGCCAAAAAGCCAAACGGCGCGGTGATCAGCGGCACCACGACGTGCGGGTAGCCGGTCTGCTCGGTCTGGTAGAGCGGCAGGTCGGAGATTGCCCGCAGGGCGATCACCAGCGCGAAGCCGAAGGCCCCGGCGAGTACCGCGCCGAGCAGCCCTCGAATCCAGCCGGGTTGCTTGATAGCCGCCGCCATCAGATCCTCTCCATTATGCCCCGCCCGCGCCGACGGGGATCGGGTCGGCCTCGGTGTCCTGAACGACCGATTCCATCAGGGCCTCGGGCACTTTCTGCTCCAGCGCCGCGACCCATTTGCGGAACCGGGCGGGGGGCTCGACCACGACCTTGGCCCGCATCGTGGCATGGCCGAAGCCGCACAGCTCGGTGCAGATCAGCTGATAGGTGCCGACCCTGTCCGGAGTGACGATCGCGGTCGTCGTGATGCCCGGCACATTGTCCTTCTTGATTCGCCACTCGGGCACCCAGAAGGAGTGGATGACGTCCTGGGCATGCATCTTGAAGTGGACCTGGCGGTCGACCGGCACGTGCAGCTCGCCCTCCGACCAGGCGCCGCCTTTGCCCGGATAGCCGAAGCTCCACGCAAACTGCTGAGAGAACACCTGGACCTTGAGCGGGTTCTCGGCCGGCTCCTCGATCTCGTCCAGCACGGCCCAGCTGTAGCCGCCGGCGAAGAGGACGATCACGGTCGGAATCAGCGTCCAGGCGACTTCCAGTCGGGTGTTGCCGTGGATCGGCTCGCCGTCGGATTCGTCGCCTGGCTTGACCTTGAATTTCCACAGCGCATAGAAGAGCATCACCATCACCAGCGAGAAGACGAAGGCCGAGAGGACGATCATCACATCGAGCAGCTGGTCGATCTTCGGGGCGGCGGTGGAGGCCTGCTGGCCGTCCCAGTCGACCTGCAGCATCACCACGGAGATCACCACGGTGAGCGCCAGGGTGGTGGCAAGCATCTTCGCTATCGGCAGGCGGCCCATCATCGGCGGGGGGAGCATTCTATGCAAGCGGCAGACGGTCAAGCTCGCCCCGCGAAGCGGCGATCACGCCGCGGGCGACGCCCTCCCAGCTCCACAGCCGGCCGGCCGTGCCGACCAGGGTCTGCCGCGCGGCTTGGCGCTCTATCTCGGGCAGCGCCAGCCACGCGCTGAGCCGCTCGGCGATCGCCTCGACCGCTCCCTCCTCCACGGGGAAGGACGTGAGCCGGCCGATCTGCGGAGGCAGCGCGGCGGCCAGCTGACGGGAGACCTCCCGCATCCCGGAGTGGTCGGCCGAAACCGGCAAGGCACCGCAGGCTGCGGCCTCGACGGCGACCATCCCAAACGCTTCGGGGAAGGTGCTGGGCATGACCAAGGCCTCGGTGTGGGGCAGCAGCTCGGCAACCCGATGGTGCTCCAAGCGACCGATGAACTCAATCGACCCGGCGCAGGCCTTTGCGGCCTCGGCATAGCCGGTGGGCGGATCGGCCAGGAACGCGGAAAGGATCGGCAGCGGCTCCTCCGGGCCGCCTTCAAGCGCCCACCCAAGCCGCGCAACCTCGCGAGCATCCTCTAAATCCCCGCGGTCAAGCGCGGCCAGCATCCTGCGCAGGCCATCCTCGTACTCCCCAAAACCCGCAATCTGCAGCCGCGCATCTGGGTGCTCAGCCTGGACCAGCGGCCAAGCAGCCAACAACAGATCCGCCCCCTTGGACACGATCAGCTTGCCGACGAAGACGATTAAGGGCGAGGCGCTCGACCGCGGAAGTTGCGCTTTCGGGCTGAATTCGTCGATGTCGACACCAGGAGGGCCGAGCCTGGTCTTTTCTCTCAAGCCCTCTACTTCGGGGAGCGCCGCCCATAGGGACTCGGCCGTGTGGCGGGAACCGACCAAGACCCCAGACGCAGCGGTCATGCCCTCTTTTGCATATGGAAGGAAGCGTGGATTTGGCTTGACCGTGTACTCGAGGGCGGAGCCGTGGATCTTGGCGGCGAAGGGGCCGATCTTGGCGCGGGCGAGGATCGCCGGGCCCATCACCAGGTGGTTGGCCAGTGCTGCGTCGACTCCACCCGCCTGCTCCGCCACCTCTCTGACCGCAGAGACGTTGGCATCGATGTAGCGGTCCAGCTCGGCCTCGCTGAGCTCCGGAAAGGCCTTGACCTCGAAGCCCTCGTAGGGGTCCTTCACATAGACCGGCAGGAGGCCGTGGATGTCCGGATTGTGGACCTCGGCACCTTCCAGCTCGACCTCGCGGTCCTGGCAGAGCAGATGGACCTCGTGACCGAGCCGGGCCAGGCCCCGAGCGAGGTTGGCGTTGTAGATGTTGCTGCCGGTCCCGCGCAGCATGTAGCCATGGAAGATCAGGATTTTCATAGGCCGCCGCCACTTCTGCTCCCGCGTCCGGGGGGCGGCGGGTGCATTATTGTGCGCGCCGATGAATCCTAGGCAGCTCTACCGGATGCGCGCGCCGGCCTCAGGCCGCGAAGCGCTTGCCCACGCCGAGCCAGACGCCGTCTACGTCGACCGAGAGACCGGTGAGGAGATGGCGCCGGTCGCATTGGCGCTGCCCCTTGCCCCTTCTGCATCGGCGCTGCCACGCACGCCGGAGAACCTTCGCGCCTGCCGACGGTGCGACCAGCTGCTCGGGCTCGACGTCAGCGACTGCCCTTACTGCGGCCTCCGCCAGAGCCCTTCTAGGGTTTCTTGACCAGGGTGGCGGTGTAGAGCAGGCGGGCGTTGGAGTAGTAGCAACCGTAGGTCTTGGTTTTGCCGACGCCCTGCTGGGGGTGACCGCCCTGAATGTCGGCCTTCGACGAGCAGTGGCCGGGAAGGCGGCTGCCGCGCCAGGTGTTGTCGGCGTCGACGTTGAAGGCGAACATCGGCGCCCAGGTGGGGATGGTAAGAGCGACCGTCTGGCCGCGCAGAACGGTGAGCGGGTGATCGAGGGCAAAGATCGCGGTGCTGCCGAAGTAAGGATTGAGCACCTCGAGCGGGCTCTGGCGAACCAGCGTGTATTGGGGCGGCTTGGACTCATCGACGGGACGTAGAACCCCTATCCGGGCCTGTGAGGGCTGGCCGAGGAAGTCGTTGAAGAAGCCGACTTCGTCGGTGGTGGTGGCGGTATCTCTGGTCGACGGCTTGGCAAGGGTGATCGACCAGGCGACGAGCTTGCCGTCGAAAGGAGCCTCATATGGGCGGGCGACTCCGCCGGCGATCGCCTGGAAGCCGGTGATGTGGCCCTCCACGCGGCAGGGAACGACCTCCACGTCCTGGACGATTTTGCCTGGGCAGGAGGGCGGCGGCGTGGACGAGGTCTGGCCGAGGACGACGACCCGGGGCGGCGCCGAATCGGCCGCGCCGGGCCAGGCGACGGCGATCAGGGCGAGGAGCAGGCAAGCGGCCGCGACGGCGGCAAGCGCCCGTGTGCTGGTGGATCGGTTTTCGGCTGCTCTGAGCAAGATCTCAACCTGCCAACCCGGCCTTCTGCCCATGGTTGCGGCTCGGATTCTGCCGCCAGCAGCGCCGTGATGCGGCGCCGGGAGCGCGATTGCACGATCCCGGCCAACCGGCCTCTGTAGGGTCGAGCGCGAGATGGAGGCCTCCGACCGTGCAGATGAGTTCATCCCCGCCGGTCTTGCCTCCCTCGGAATCGAGGCCAGCGAGGTCGATCTGGCGGTGATGGCGGCCGCGCATCAGATGTTCTGGCCGTCGATCCGCGAACTGCTTTCGTTGGACCTTGGCGATGTCACGCCTGAGCGCGATTCCGATCTCTCAACGGCGCCGTGAGCGCGCTCGACCTTTCCCTTCGCGAGCAGGCGGTGGCGATCGCCACCGGCGACGCCGACCCTGGTGAGCTGCTCGATGCCGCGCTGGCTCGAATCGAGGAGCGCAACCCCGCCATCAACGCCGTGGTCGAGACCTTCCCGGAGCGCTCCCGCGAGATGCTGGCGGCGGCGCCCAGCGGTCCGTTGCATGGCGTCCCGATCGCATTCAAGGACGAGTGGCCGCTACCCTGGCGGGCGCAGCGCATCGGCGCGGCGGAGACCCTTGTTGAGGTCAAGCCAGGTGAGTCCGGCCCCTTCCGCGCCCTGCGCGACGCCGGAGCGACGATCGTAGGAGTCGCCAACATGCACGAACTGGGCTCCAGCAGCACGGGCAACGCCTCCGTCTACGGGCCGGCGCGCAACCCCTGGGACACCGAGCGCTGCCCGGGTGGTTCCTCGAGCGGGCCGGCTGCCGCGGTCGCCGCGAGGCTGGTCGCCGGGGCTGTCGGCGCCGACGGGCTCGGCTCGATCCGCTTTCCCGCGGCCTACTGCGGGTTGACCGGGCTGAAGCCGACCTTCGGCCGCTCCGCGATGGAAGGCCACCATGCGGCTGCGGTCACCGAAACGATCGTCTCGGGTCCCATTTGCGCCGACGCGGCCGACTGCCGGCTGCTGGGCTCAACCCTGTTCGGCGAGGAGCTGGCGGCCGGAGACGCAGCCGGGTTGAGGATCGGAGTCGTCCGGGACACCGTCTCCGAAGACGTCGACCCCGAGGTGCACGACGCCTGCGAAGCGGCGATCGAGGCGCTGCGATCCGAAACCGGCGGCGAAGTCTGCGAGATCGAGCTCCCCCAGCTCGAGGCCGCAACGCTGGCCGCCGTTTTGATCATCAACGCCGAGATGCTGAACGGGGTGACGCCGCAGCGGCTCAACGACATCCACCCCGAGCTCGGCCCCATCAACCGTGGCTTCGTCAAGTACCGGATGCTGATGCCCGCGGCGGCGATCGTGCAGGCGAAGCGCATGCGCACGCTGACGCGCCACCGCCTGGCGGCGCTCTTCGAAGAGGTCGACGTGATCGCCTGGCCGACCGTCCCCGCGGTCGCGCCGCCACTGGAGGCCCCGCTGGTAAGCCTGCCCTCCGGCACCCTGACCGCAGACCAGGCCAACGTGCGTGGCGCCGCCCTGGCGAACCTGACCGGCATTCCCTCGATCAGCGCCCCGGTCGGGCTCAGCTCCGACGGGCTGCCGATCGGCCTGCAGCTCGGCGGGGCCTGGGGCGAGGACGAGCTGCTGCTGGACGCCGCCGAGGCGCTTGAGCGGGCAAACGAGCGGCGCTGGGTGGATGCGCTGCCGCCGATCGCCCACCGTGCCGAGACGACGGAGGTCTGATGCCGGCGATCGTGGTCGAGGGACTGGAGCGGGCCTTTGACGACGTGCTTGCGGTGCAGGGCGTCGACCTCGAGGTGGCCGAGGGCGAGATCTACGGCTTCCTCGGCCCAAACGGCGCGGGCAAGACGACGACCGTGCGGATGTTGACCACGCTGCTGATGCCGACCGGCGGACGGGCCACCGTCGCCGGGCACGACGTGGTGAAAGAGGCCCGAACCGTGCGCGCCTCGATCGGCGTCGCCTTGCAGGAGGCTGCGCTCGACCCCTTGATGACCGGCCGCGAGCTGATCCGCCTGCAGGCGACGCTGCAGGGCATCCCCACGGCAGAGGGAAAGCGCCGCGCCGACGACCTGCTCGAGCGGGTCGACCTCGCCGCCGCCGCCGACCGGCGAGTGGGCGCCTACTCGGGCGGGATGCAGCGCCGTCTCGACCTCGCCGCAGCGCTCGTCCATCAGCCGCGCGTCCTTTTCCTCGACGAACCGACCACCGGCCTGGACCCGGTCAGCCGCAAAACGATCTGGGAGGAGGTGCAGGCCCTGAACGACGAGGGCACCACGGTCTTCCTCACCACCCAGTACCTGGAGGAGGCCGACCGGCTCGCAGACAACGTCGGGATCATCGACAGCGGCAGGATCGTCGCCGAGGGCACGCCGAAGTCGCTGAAGGCCGAGATCGGCTACTCGCACGTCCAGCTTCAGCTCGAGGAGGGGTCGATCGCCCAGGCCGAGGAGATTTGCGCGCGGATCGGCAGATTGCTGCCGCCCAAGGACGGAATGACGGTCCTGGTCGAGGTCGAGAACGGCGCCGCCGACATCCCTCGGGTAGTCAGGGCGCTGGACGAGGCCGGAATCGGAGTCGGCTCGCTGGAGCTGGTCAACCCGACGCTTGACGACGTCTTCGTCGCGAAGACCGGATACCACCTGGAGCAGGAAGAGGAAGGGGGCGCCAACCAGGCGCCCGTCGAAACTTGAGCGCCAGCACCCAGAAACCTCGCTCTCCCTCCCCGGACAGGGAATCAGAGGTGGCCGCTCGGTCGGTGGGCTCGCTGGCCGGCAACCTGCGGGTGATCCGGGCGTTGGGGATGCGATCGGTCCGCCAGACCTTCCGCCGCCCGCAGTTGGTCTCTCCGATAGTCATCTTCCCGACCCTGCTGCTGGCGATCCAGACCGGCGGCGCGGGCGGGGCGGTCGACCTGCCGGGCTTTCCGCCGGTCCAGAGCTTCCTCCAGTTCATGTTGGCCGGGGCGATGATGCAATCGCTGATGCTGGCGGCCAACAGCGGCGGGATCGCGCTCGCGGTCGACATCGAGATGGGCTTCACCGACCGGCTCTTCGCAGCGCCGATCTCGCGCTACGCGGTCGTGCTGGGCCGGCTGGTGGGCACTGCCGTCCTCGGCGTCGTCGCGGCGCTCTGGTTCCTGGCGATTGGGCTGATCTTCGGCGCCGAGATCGAGGGCGGCGTGCCGGGGGCGTTGGTGGCCGTCGCGCTCACCGCCGCGGCGGCGGTGGCGATCGGGGGGATCGGCTCGGCGATCGCCCTGCGCACCGGCAAATCGAGCATCGTCCAGGGCATGTTTCCGCTGATCTTCGTCGTCCTCTTCCTGTCGACCGCGTTCTTCCCCCAAGGCCTGATGGTCGAGCCGGCGCGAACGATCGCCGAGTACAACCCGCTGAGCTTCATCGTCGAGGGCATCCGTGAGCCGATCGTCAGCGGGCTGGACGGCTCCGACATGCTCGGTGCGGTGGTCGCCGTGGCCGGCATCGCCGCGATCTCCCTGCTGCTGAGCGCACGGGCCCTGCGCCACAGGCTCAGGACGGGGGGCTGAAGTGGTCCGCCGTCAGGATCTCGCGACGATAGCCGCGCTCGTCCGCCGGGCCAAGAACGAGCTGGTGCGGGTGCCGGGCGCTGCAATCCCGGGAGTGCTGGCGCCGACGATCTTCTTCCTCGGCCTGAACGGCGTCTTCGGGAACCTGACGCAGCTGACGGGATTCGAGACGGACAGCTACTCGAGCTTTCTCGTCCCGGTGAGCGTTCTGCAGGGGGCGGGTTTCACAGGGGCGGCGACCGGCGTCAACCTGGCTCGCGACATCGAGCAGGGCTGGCTCGACCGGCTGCTCGCCTCACCGGCCCCGCGCTGGGTGCTGTTGAGCGGACTGGTGCTCTCCGCGAGCCTGCGCGCCTTCATCCCGGCGACCGCGGTGCTGCTCGTCGCCTTTGCCGTGGGAGCCCACTGGCCCGGCATAGACGGGCTGCTGATCGTCTACACGATGGTCGCCGCCACCGCCGCCGTGGCGGCCTGCTACGCCTCGAGCCTGGCCCTTCACTACAAGAGCCAGTCGGCGGCCCCCCTGATGCAGGCCGGGATGCTGGCGCTGATTCTCTGCACGACGGCCTATGCGCCGCTGGAGCTGATGCAGGGCTGGCTGCAGGACATCGCCAGGGCCAACCCGATGACCCAGGTGGTCGACGCCGTTCGCCAGGGCTTCGTCGGAAGCATCAGCTGGGACGGCACCTGGCCGGGGATCGCCGCCCTGGCAGGCATGCTGGCGATCCTCGGGGCGCTCTCGCTGCGAGGGATGCGCCGCACAGCGGTGTGAGCTCGCAGGCGATCCAGATCGCCGAGCGGGTCCTGCGCGAAAACTGGCTGGAGGGAGAGCGCGAGGGCATTCGCTACGCCTACACCCGTCCCAGCCCCACCCGCTACCCGTGGCAGTGGTACTGGGACTCCTGCTTTGCGGCAATCGTCTGGCGCCGCTTTGAAGCGGCCCGCTCCCGCATCGAGCTGGAGAGCCTGCTCGCCGCGCAGCGAGACGACGGCTTCATCGGCCACACGGTGTTCTGGAACCGCCCCGTGTCGCTGAGCCGGCTGCCCTTCTACAACGTCACCTCGCGGACTGCGTTGCAGACTGAGACGATCCAGCCTCCGCTGCTGGCGTGGGCCTGGAAGATCGCCGTGGGCGACCCCGCCGAGGAGCCGCGGATCGGCGCCCAGGTGGACTGGCTCGCGGAGAGGCGCGACCTGGAGGGGGACGGGCTGCTCTGGATCCTCCAGCCCGACGAGTCGGGGCTGGACGCCTCGCCCAAGTTCGATCCGGTCTGGGGCCGGCGAGCTAACTCGCGAATCGGCTTCCCCTGCCTGGTGCGGCGCAACCGCAGGCTCGGCTTCGACGCCCGGCGAGTTCGCGAGCGTGGCGGGCCCGTGCTCTGCGAGACGCTGGTCAACACGATGTGGTCGCTTTCGCTGCAGGCGCTGGGCCGGCCGTCGGCGACCCCGGCGCTGGTCGAGCGGCTCTGGGACGAGCGCAGGGGCCTCTTCCTCGACCAGGCCGAGCCGGGAGGGAAGCGTCCCGGCGTCCTCACCTGGGCCGCCCTCTCCCCCCTCGCACTCCCGGATCTCCCTGAGGAGATCGGCCGGCGGCTGGTCGAGGAGCACCTGCTCAACGAGAGCGAGTTCCTCACGCCCGTCGCGCCGCCCTCGGTTGCCGTCTCGGAGCCGAGCTACGAGCCGGGCGGGAATCGCGGCCCGATCCGCCGCTACTGGCGGGGGCCGACCTGGGTCAACTCTGCCTGGATGGTCTGGCTGGGAATGCGCCGGCTCGGCTACGAGGATGAGGCCGAGCGATTGGCGCAGAACCTGATCACGGCGGTCGAGCGTGAGGGGCTGCGCGAGTACTACGACCCGCGCGACGGCGGTGGCCTCGGGGCCGAGAACTTCGCCTGGTCCGCCCTGATCGCGGAGCTTGCCGAACCGGACGGCAGAGCCGCGTCGAGCTATTTGTAGCGGTAGGTGATTCGGCCTCTGTCGAGGTCGTAGGGCGAGAGCTCGATCTTCACCCGGTCGCCGGGGAGGATGCGGATGTAATGGCGACGCATCTTGCCCGAGATGTGTCCCAGCACATCGTGCCCGTTGTCGAGTTTGACGCGGAACATCGTGTTGGGGAGGGCTTCGGTGATCTCGCCCTCCATCTCGATCTTTTCCTCTTTCCCCATGCGGCGGGGAGCGTAGCGGACACGCAGGGCGCTCCGGCTACCCCCGCCGCCTGCGGACGTGCTCGACCGCCTCGGCGCGAGTCGTCACCTCCCCCGCGTACTGCGCCGCCTCCAGCTCGGCCAGCAGCTCCCCCACCTCCGGTCCGGGGGGAATCTCCAGCTCCGCGGCCAGCTCGTCGCCGGGCAGCAACGGGGTGGGCGGCCCGTCGCGGCGCCAGTCGAGCGCATCGGCGAGCATCTGGCGAGCGAGAGAGAGGTGGGCCTCGATCGCCTCCTCGGTGGCAAAGGGGCCGTTGCCCCGCGCGGAGAGGCGGTCGGCGACGGTCAGCAGGGTCACGTCGGCTGCCACCGGCTCGGTGGCGCGCAGGTACTCGTGAACCCGGCGCGGCGGCAGCGGCGCGTCGTGGACGAGAAACCCCAGCCGCAGGTGGTGCAAGGTGAGCCCCTGCAGGTGCTGTGTGAGCTTGCGGCTGGCCCGCAGGCGCCCACAGAGCCCGCCGACGATCTCGGCCCCGTCCCGGTCGTGGCCGATGAAGATGACGTAGCCGTCGCGCTCCCCGCGGGTCGGCGGCTTGCCGACGTCGTGCAGGAGGGCGCCGAAGCGCAACGCGGTGCCACGGGTCACTTCGTCGGCCAGCGGCTCGGCGAGCAGGTCTGCGACCTCGTCGGCACGCTCACCGGCGAAGCGGCCGAGGTCGTCCTCGATCTCCAGCGTGCGCTCCAGCACGGCGAGCGTGTGGCCGTGGACGTCGAGGTGGTGGTTGGGGCCCTGCTCGACTCCCTTCAATGCCTCGAGCTCGGGCAGGACCACCGCAGTCAGGTCCATCTCGTCGAGCAGAGAGAGACCGCGCAGCGGGTCGGGCCCGCCGACCAGCTGGCGTAGCTCGGCCAACTGACGCTCGCCGGCAGGCTCGCCGGCACGGTGGGACTCGGCGCGGGCCAACGCGAGCGTGCCGGGATCGACCGCCAGGCCCAGCTCCGCCGCCAGCCGGACGGCGCGCAGCAAGCGCAGCGGGTCGGCAGCAAAGCTATGCTCGCCAACCGCGCGCAGGGTCCCCTCCTCCAGGTCGACGAGGCCGCCGTAGGGGTCGAGCGGCTCACCGCCGGCAAGCGGGGCGGCGACGGCGCCGACGGTGAAGTCGCGCGCCAGCAGGTCGGAGTCGATGGCCTCTCCTCGCAATGCCGTGACGTCGATCTGCCAGGCGCCATCGGGGGCCACCGCACGCCAGGTCCCGAACTCCGCGGAGAGCTCGAAGGCGTGCCCCCCACCCTCGCGGGCGATCGCCTTCGCCGTAGCCGCCGGGTCGCCGCCGACGGCGAGGTCGAGGTCGGTCACCTCGCGACCGCGTGCCGCGTCGCGAACCGCGCCACCGACGATCCAGGCGTCCGCGCCGCCTCCAAGCGCCCGCCGCGCGGCCTCCACCAGCGGGGCGGCGGCGAGACGGTCGGCGAGCGTCATCGCACTGGCTCGCGAGGCACCCGGGGCAAAATCCCGCAGGTGACCTCGTAGTTGATCGTGCCCAGGCGGGACGCGACCTCCTCGGCGAGGATCGCCTCCTCGCCCTGGACGCCGATCAGCACCGCTTCGTCCCCCGGCTCGACATCGGTTTCGGGGCCGAGGTCGATCGTGATGTTGTCCATCGAGACGGTGCCGACCACCGACCGGCGGCGGCCGCGGACCAGCACCTCGGCGTTGTTGGAGAGACCGCGCCGCACCCCGTCGCCATAGCCGAGCGGAAGCACTCCAACCCAGGTTTCCGCCGGCGCGCGCCAGGTTCGTCCATAGCCGGCGCTGTCGCCCGCTGCGAAGCGCTTCACGTCGGCGACGTATGAGCGCAGCGACATCGCCGGCGTGAGGCCGCGCTCGGCCGGGTCGCCCTGGAAGGGATCGAGGCCGTAGACGGCGACGCCACAGCGCGCCATGTCGAAGTGAGAGCGGGGATCGCGGAAGACTGCGGCGCTGTTGGCGGCGTGAACGGTGACCGCCGGGAACTCGGCCTTGACCGCTTCGGCGACCGCCGTGAAGCGGTTGAGCTGCTCGTCGAAGAAGTCCGAGTCGGGCTCGTCGGCGGTGGCGAAGTGGGTCCAGATCCCCGCCAGCTTCAGGTTGGGGTCGGCGTCGCATGCGCGCGCCAGGGCCAGCACCTCGGCGGGGTCGGGGTTGCCGAGCCGCCCCATGCCGCTGTCGTGCTTGACGTGGACGCGGACGGGTCTGCCCTGGGCCCTGGCGCGTTCGGCCAGGCGCCTCCGAAAGCCCTCGCGCCACACCGCGACCTCCGACCCGGCCGACAGCGCGACGTCCACGTCTTCGAGGGTCAGTGCCCCCATCGTCAACAGCGGCACGTGCTGGAAGCGCCGGCCGATCTGGGCCGCCTCCCCCGCCGTCGCCACCGCCAGCCGGGCCGCCCCGCCCGCCAGCGCGGCTGTGACACAGCTGTCAGCGCCGTGCCCATAGCCGTCCGCCTTGACCACCGCGCAGAGCTCGGCGCCCTCGCGCAGGGTCGCCTTCAGGCGCGCGCAGTTGCGCTCCACCGCGGCGAGGTCGATCCGGGCGAGCGCCCGCGCCATGGGGTTAGCCGTCGACGAGCGCGGCGAGCGCGTCGGCCCGGGTGACGAGGCCGACCAGACGACCGTCGGCGTCTACCACGGGCAAGTGGTTGTGGTGCCCCTCGGCGATCGTCCTCGCAACCGTCTCGGCGTTGTCGCCGGTATGAGCGACGACCGGATCGGGAGTCATCAGCTCGGAAACCTTGGTCGCGAACGCCTTGTTGAGTCGCTCCTCGAAGCCCTTCATCGAGCCGACGAAGACGATGCCGCCCATGATGTTGAAGTAGTGCGGCAGGTGCAGGTCGGACTCTTCGTCGCGGAGGATCAGGTCCGACTCGCTGACGATCCCGACCACCTTGCGATCGTCGTCGACCACCGGGATCGCCCCCATCTCGATCTTGGCGAGCAGGTCGATCGCGGCCCGCGCGTCGTCGTTCGGAGAGACGCTCGGCACTTCGGCGTGCATGATCTCAGCGGCGGTCTTCACCGGCGGCGAGCATGTCTGATGTTTCGCGGTTGGAGCTGATGCGAGGCCATTGGTTCGGCGTGCGAGGTTATTCGACGTGCGTGTCGGGAAGCATCCCCGCCGGGATCGAGGCGATCACGTCGGAGGCGATCACAGACTCGGCGGCGCCGACGCAAGCGGCAGCGTCACGCCCCGCGCGAGCGTGGGCGACTACACCGGCGCAGGCCGCCGCGAACGGGTCGAGGCCCCGTGCCAGAAGAGCCGCAATCATCCCGGAGAGGACGTCGCCGGTGCCGGCGGTGGCGAGCGCCGGAGCGGAGAGAGCGTTGACGGCGATGCGCTCGCCATCCGTGACGATCGTGTCGTCCCCCTTGAGGACGACGACGGCATCGGTGGCGCGAGCCACCTCGCGGGCCGCGCCAAGGCGATGGGCGGAGATCTCCTCATAGGGGCGGTCGAGCAGCCGCCCCAGCTCGCCGGCGTGCGGAGTGAGGACCGTTGGAGCTTCGCGAGCGGCGATCGCCTCAATTCGCCCGGCGAAGGCGTTCAACCCGTCGGCATCGATCACCAACGCGGCCTCGATCGCAGGGACGATCTCGCCTGCGAGCTCGACCGAGCCCGGATCGCGGCCCAGCCCCGGGCCGAAGACGCCCGCCGCAGCGCGTTCGCAGGCGGCGAGCACCGCCTTCCTGGAGGCCGCAGCGAGGCATCCGTCGCCGCCGGGACAGCCAACCGACATCACCTCGGGCCTCCCCCCCTCGAAAATCGACTCGAGGTCCGCCGGAACCGCAACGGTCGCGTATCCAGCCCCAGCGCGGATCGCCGCTTCCGATGCCATCCGCACGGCGCCGGTCAGGCCCCGCGAGCCCCCGACGATCACGACCTGCCCGGAGCTGAACTTGGTCGACCGTGGGTCGCGGCGGGGAGCGAGGCCGAGCACCGAGGCATCGATGACGCCGCCGGCCGGCCTCTCCGGCGACCCGGCGGGAATCCCGATCGGGACGACGCGCAGCTCGCCCGTATGCCACTTGCCGGGCGCGACGAGATGGCCGAGCTTCGCCGCGTGAAAGCTGACGGTGAGATCGGCCTCGACCGCCTCCCCCTCAATCTCCCCGGTGGAGGCGTTCACCCCTGAGGCGATGTCGCAGGCGACCACCGGGGCCCCACACCGGTTGATCGCGTCGATGGCGGCGGCGGCGCCATCGCGCGGGCTCGCGGCGAATCCGGTTCCAAAGATGGCGTCGACGACCGCCCCGGACCCTTCCAGCCAAGCATCGAGGTCATCGGGGCGCCCGTCCTCCGACCGGAGCTCCAGCGCCTGGACCTCAAACCCCAACGCGGTCAGGTGGCGGGCCGCGACCATGCCGTCACCGCCGTTGTTCCCCTTCCCGCAGACGATCCGCACCGGCCCTTCCGGCGCGAGGCCCGCGACGGCCTCTGCCAGGGCCGTGCCGGCCGCTTCCATCAGCTCCGGCCCCGGAACCCCTTGCTCCTCCGCCCACCGATCTACAGCCCGCATTCCCTCGGCGTCATAGAGCGGCTTCAACCATGTCTCCATGCTGGCGCAGCCTAACCCCCGTAAACCTTCCAGGGCAGGACCCGGTGGCCGGTCGCGAAGGTCCGTTACTCGGCGAAGCCGATGACCAGCTTCGTCGTTGCCAGGTCCCCCTCCGCTCCGACGCCCAAGGCGAGGAAGGTGGCCTTGCGGAGGTAGGGCCGTGCTTTCCGATAGCCCGGATCCGAGACCGCGCCCAGCGAATCGGCGAGCCGGAAGACCGCCCGCGGCGCGACGAAGCCCGACAGGGCGGTCCCGTCCAGCGCAAGGATCGCCCGTTTGAAAGTCGGATCGCCGGCGAGCGTCTGACCCCCACCGTCGAGCAGCGCCCGCTCCGTTGCCTGCGGTCCGTAGCCGATCGCGATCCTGTCGGCCACGGTGGCGATCGTCAGCGGCTGCGGGCCGAGCTCCTCGGGATCCCTCAGGGTGACGCCCGTCCCCACGTCGGCCCGACTGACTCCGGGTTGCGGCGAGCCCAGGACGAGATCGGCGAGCCTCCCGATCAGGTCTTTGGCGGCAGGAGGATCGTCAGTGGTGATCACCGCCGCTCCCTGCAGCCTGCGCTCACTGCTGCCCTGAGCGAAGACTCCGAGGTCCCCGAGCGCGGAGGTGATCTCCTCCAGGCTCGTCCCGGTGGCGGCGATCCGCTGGTCGATCGCCTCCCTGCTCACGCCCTCGACACCAGCCCTCTCGAGCTGGTCGATCACCCGCTTGATGCGATCGCCGATGTCGGGAGCCGCGAGGGCGGCGAAGGATTCCGCCGGGAACGTCCCGATCAGTTCGGTGAGATCGGCCGGGGCAATTCCGAGCTCGGCGTTGGTGATGAGATCGAGCTCCGCGTGATCGCCGGCGGGGACAAGGCTCGCCAGCACCGTCTTCTCGGTCGTCTCCCCGACTGAGGCCTCAAAGCCCTTCGCGCTGTCGGGGTCCTCCCTGCGGATTGCGTCGGTGACCGCCTCAAGGCTGACGTAGGCGTCGGCGAGGCTGCCAGGAGGCGCTTCGTCGAGCGCCGTCGTGAACTCGCCTCGCTCGGCCAGCGAGTCGTCGCCGTCGGCGACGTCAACCGCGTCCTTGAACCCCTTCTCGTCCCCGAAAACCAGGAAGTCGTCGACCACGCCGGCTGCCGTGGAGTCATCGCCATCGAGGAGATAGTCCACGCCGCTGTAGCTGCGGTCCTCGTCACCCCGCTGTTTGGAGGCGTCGAGGAATGCTCCCGTGGCGTCTGCGTCGGTGGTCTCGATGATGGCGACGACCGGCGGATCGCCCGCGAATCCATCGACGACGACCCCGGCTCTGTCGCCGAGCCAGGGTTCGATGTCCCTGGCGAAGCTCAGCTGCTTGCCGCTCAGGGTCGGCTCCTCGTTCATCGACTGGTCCAACAGATCGATCAGCTCGCCGGTGGGATCCCGGAAACCGCTGATCGTCGAGGCGAGCGCTTCGACGTCGCCCTTCAGCCGCCCTTGCGGGCGAAGCACGCCCTGGACGTATAGCGGCGTATCCGCCGGCGCCAGCGAAGCGGGATCCCCGTCGCCGCTCACTCCGCCATCGCCGCAGCCGCCGAGGGCGAGCACGCCGAACACCGCGGTCAGTGAGAGGACGAAACGGGCCTTCAACCTGGCGCCATCCTACCCGGGCTACTCGACCGTAACCGTCTTCGCCAGGTTGCGCGGTTGGTCGACGTTGAGGCCGCGTGCCCGAGCCACGTCGTAGGCGAGCAACTGGAGCGGGAGGATGGCGACGATCGGCTGCAGGAGCCAGTCGGTGCGAGCGACCTCGATCGTCTGGTCGGCGATCTCGGCGACGCGCTCGGAGCCCTCGGTCGCGATCGCGATCGTGTTGGCGCCACGGGCTCGCACCTCCTCGACGTTTGAGAGGACCTTGTCGAGCACCGGGCTGTCGGTGGCGACGCAGACGACCGGCGTCGACTCATCGAGCAAGGCGATCGGCCCGTGCTTCATCTCCCCCGCCGCATAGGCGTCGGTCGGGATGTAGGAAATCTCCTTCAGCTTCAGTGCCCCTTCGAGGCACACCGGGAGGCCGATGTGGCGGCCCAGGTAGAGGAAGAACTGCTGGTCGCTGTAGGCGGCGGAGATCTCACGGACGCGGTCCTCGCAGGCGGCGAGGGTCGTCTCGATCTTTGAGGGAATCGCCTTCAGCTCAGCGATCAGCCCAGCGAGCCGGTCCGGCGGCAGCGTCCCGCGCAGCTCTGCCAGGCGCAGGCCGATCAGGTACATCGCCGCAACCTGAGCAACGAAGGTCTTGGTCGCGGCGACGCCGATCTCCAGGCCGGCGCGCGTATAGAGGACCGCGTCGGCGTCGCGGGTCGCCTGACTGCCCATGACGTTGGTGACCGCCAGCACCTTGGCGCCGGCTTCGCGAGCCAGGCGCATCGCGGCCAGTGTGTCGGCTGTCTCCCCGGACTGAGTGATCCCGATCACCAAGTCGTCTCGATCGACGACCGGATTGCGGTAGCGGTACTCGGAGGCGACGTCCATCTCGACCGGCACCCGCGCCCACTCCTCGATCGCGTAGCGCCCGACGAGGCCGGCATGGTAGGAGGTGCCACAGGCGACGATCACTATCCGCCGCAGGCCGCGCAGGAACTCGTCATCCAGCTCCACCTCGGAGAGATCGACGCCCTCGTCGGTGGGGAGGCGGTCGGCAATGGTCTCGGCCACAGCGTCGGCCTGTTCGTGGATCTCCTTCAGCATGAAGGTCTCATAGCCGCCTTTCTCAGCGGCGTCCTCGTCCCAGGTCACCTCCTCGGCGAGCCGCTCGCGCGGATTTCCCTCGGCGTCGGCGATCGACACTCCGGAGGCGTCGATCGTGACGATCTCGCCGTCCTCGATCGTCATCGCCTTGCGAGTCTCGGCAAGGAATGCCGGGATAGCCGAGGCGAGGAACGCCTCCCCCTCTCCGACTCCGGCGACCAGCGGGCACTCCTTGCGCGCCCCGACCAGCCGTTCCGGCTCGCCGGCGTGCATGGCGACGAAGGCGTAGTGGCCGCGCAGCTCGGCGAAGGACCTGCGAACCGCGGTGGCAAGGTCGCCGTCGTAATTGCGCTCGATCAGGTGGGCGACGATCTCCGCGTCGGTCTCGGAGCTGAAGGTGTGACCCTCAGCCTCGAGCTCGCGGCGCAGCGTCGCGTGGTTTTCGACGATCCCGTTGAGGACGATGTGGATGCGGTCGGAGCAGTCTCCATGGGGATGGGCGTTCTCCTCGGTGACCCGGCCGTGCGTCGCCCAGCGGGTGTGGGCGACACCGGTCGTGGCAGGAGGAGCGGCGACCGCGACGCCGCCCCGGTTGCCGTCGCGCTCGGCGACCGCCGCGCGCAGGTTGGAGAGGTTGCCGACCGCGCGGATGGTGTCGATCCTGTCGCCCTCGATCACCGAGACCCCGGCCGAGTCGTAGCCGCGATATTCCAGCTTTGCGAGGCCGGCGACGAGGAGGTCGAGGCAGGGCCGTGCACCCACGTATCCGACGATTCCGCACATGAGGAGGAGTAAGGGTAGAGCCGGCGCCTAGCCGAGCTCTTGCTTGACCAGGCTGACAAGGCGTTCGCAGACGGCGTCGGCCTCTTCGACGGTGGGGGCCTCAACCATTACCCGGACCAGCGGCTCGGTGCCTGACGGGCGCAGCAGAACGCGGCCGCGGCCCTCGAGGCCGGCACCCTCACGCTCCACGGCCTCCCAGACCGCGGTCGCGCGGGCGATCGCCTCACGGTCCACGACCTCGACGTTGACCAGCGTCTGCGGCAGCTTTTCGACCGGGGAGGCGTCGGCGAGGTCGCTGGCGCCAAGCTCGCGCATCGTCATCAGCGCCGCGGCGATGCCGTCGCCGGTCGCCGCGAAGCCGATCGAGATGATGTGGCCGGACTGCTCTCCTCCCAGCGCCCAACCGCGTGCGCGCAGCTCATCGAGCACGTAGCGATCGCCGACCTGGGTCACGGCGACCTCGACTCCCTCACTCTCCATCGCACGGTGAAAGCCGTAGTTGCTCATCACGGTCACGACCACTCCGCCACTTTCGAGCTCCCCGCGCTGCGCCATGCCAAGCGCGGCCAGGGCGATCAGCTCGTCTCCGTCGTGGGGACGGCCAGAGCCGTCGACGGCGAGCACCCGATCGCCGTCGCCATCGAAGGCGAAGCCGATCGTCGCGTCGGAGGCGGCGACCCGAGCCGCCAGATTGTCGAGATGGGTGGAGCCGCAGCCCTCGTTGATGTTGCGCCCGTCGGGCTCGGCGGCGATCGCCTCGACATCGGCGCCGAGCCGCTCGAAAATTGCCGGGGCGGCGCGGTGGGTGGCGCCGTTGGCGCAATCGAGGACGACCTTGCGCCCAGAGAGGTCGATCGGGAAGGCCGACTCCAAGGCGCGCAGATAGTCCTCGAGGCCGCCGTTCAGCTCGCGCACGCGACCGGTGGCGGAGCCATTCGCCTCACCCCCCAGCATCGACTCGATCCGCGCCTCGGCCTCGTCGTCGAGCTTTGTCCCCTCCCCCGAGAAGAACTTGATGCCGTTGTCGCGATAAGGGTTGTGGGAGGCGGAGACGACCGCGGCGAGGTCGAGCCCGAGGCGCTTGACCAGGACCGCAGCTGCGGGCGTCGGCAGCACGCCGCCGAGCAACGCGTCGCCTCCGCCGGCGGCGATCCCCGCGGCCAGGGCCGCCTCCAGCATCGGGCCAGACTCGCGCGTATCGCGAACGATCAGGACCTGCGGCTTCTCAACTTCGAGCGAGGCGGTCGCCGCGCGGCCCAGCGAGGTAGCCAGCTCGGCGCTGAGAAAAGTCCCAGCCTCTCCTCGTACCCCGTCGGTTCCGAAGAGCTTGCGCGCCGTCGATGCCAAGGCCTAGCGCTTGGAGAACTGCGGCCGCTTACGGGCCTTCTTGAGCCCCGCCTTGCGACGCTCCTTGACGCGTGCGTCACGGGTGAGGAAGCCACGCCGCTTGAGGTCCCCGCGCAGCTCGGGCTCAACCTCGGTGAGGGCCCGGGCGATCCCGTGGCGGATCGCGCCGGCCTGGCCGCTGATACCCCCGCCGTGGACACGGACGTGGACGTCGACGCTGCCCTCGTAGCCGCTCACGGTGAGTGGCTGGCGAGCCATCGTCTGGTGCAGGGGCCGCGGGAAAAACTCCTCGAGCGAGCGCTTGTTGACCTCGATCTTGCCGTCGCCCGGCACCACGGTGACACGGGCGATCGAGCGCTTGCGCTTGCCTGTCGCGAGGTAACGGGCGTCGCTGTCCATCTTCGCCGGCGCGCGGTCGGCAGTGCTCGGCTCCCCTTCGGCCTCGCCGGTCAACTCCGCCTCGCGCCGCGCCTTCTCTTCCTCCTCGGCTTCGAGCCGAGCCCGCTCCTCGGCACTCAGAGGCCGGGCCTCGGATTCGACGGCAATCGGCTCCAAGTCCGCGCCGGGAATGGCGGCGGGCTTCTTTTCCTCGGCCTTGGGCTCTTCGGCAGGCTCAGACTTGGCTTCTTCCTCGGCAGCCTCTTCATCGGCGGGCTCAGGCTTGGCCTCTTCCTCGACGGGCTCGGCCTCGGGCTCATCGACAGAGCCCTCGGTCGGCGACTCGGCCGTCTCGACAGGGCCCTCGTCCTGGGAACCCTGGTCCTCGCGCTCCGCGACTTCGTCGCTGGCCCCAGCGTCTTCAGGCTCGGGGGTGCCCTCAGTCTTCTCTTCCTCTGTCATCTCTCTACTTCCATCGGTTTCGGCTGCTGGGCGGCGTGGGGGTGGTCAGTGCCGGCATAGACCTTGAGCTTGGTGAGCTGTCGGCGGGCGAGGCGGTTGCGGGGGAGCATGCCCTTGACGGCCTTGCGGATGACTTCCTCCGGCCGACGATCGAGCATCTCCGCCAGGGTCCGGGACTTGATCCCGCCCGGGTAGCCGCTGTGGCGCCAGTAGACCTTCTTCTCCAGCTTGTTGCCGGTGACGTGGATCTTCTCGGCGTTGACGACGACGACGAAGTCGCCGGTGTCGATGTGTGGCGTGTACTCAGGCTTGCGCTTGCCGCGCAGCGCGTCGGCGATCCGGGTAGCCAGACGGCCAAGGGTCTGGCCCTCGGCATCGACCACGTACCAGTCGCGCTGGCGGTCGGCAGGTGTGGCTACATAGGTCTTCATCGTGCAAAAACCGCGCGGGCGGCCCAGCGCGGCCGGAGGATCATAGCCGTCCAGCGGTCTATACTGCCGCGCCAACAGTGCCGAATCCCACCCGGACATCCGGGGGGAGTGGAGGAACCGCAGAGACCTTTGCAGGTCTCAGGGGCGAATCGGACGAAGACGATCCGTAGCGCATCTCTTTCAGCGCGAGCCCGACAGCTAACTCCGCAGGCCTTGGAAAGAGAGGGCACGTGGCAGGCAGCAGCGCCCGGCTGGGGTTGGCCGGAAAGCTATTAACAGCAGTCGCGGCAGTGCTCCTGACGAGCCTTGGGGGGGTCGCCTCCGCCACCACCGGCGGCGCCCCCACTCCTGCCGGCGCTCCGCCGCCCCCCGGCAGCGCCACCGGCGCGCCGGCCGGGGACGACGCCAGCGTCGGGGTGCTGAGCGTGGTATCGGCCAGCACCTCGCCGCGCAAGTCCTTCTACTTCGGCGCCCGCTACCCACGCCTCAGCTACGCGATCGCCAGCACCCAGCCAGAGAACGACCTTCGCATCGACGTCGTCGACTCCGCCGCAACGATCGTGCGGAGCTTCTACCGCAACGACGTGGCGCCGAGCGTGGCGAACACGATCCGATGGGACGGGACCACCGTCGACGGTCGACCGGCCCATAACGGCAAGTACACGTTCCAGATCAACGCCCAGACCGGCGCCCCCGCCGCACGGCCCGCCGTCCGCTCAACCGCCTTCAGCCTCGACTTCGCCCTCTACGGGTATGCGTTTCCACTGCTCGGCGCCCACGACTTCGGCAGCTCCGGCGCCCGCTTCGGCGCCGGCCGCTCCGGCCACTCCCACCAGGGTCAGGACGTGATGGCGGATTGCGGCATCCCGATCGTCGCGGCACGGGGCGGCAAGGTGCGGTACGCGGGCTACGACGACGCTGCAGGCAACTACGTCGTCATCGACGGCAAGGGCACCGGTTTCGACATGGCCTACATGCACCAGCTCGTCCCATCGGCGCTGAAAGCTGGGCAGTCGGTCCGCACCGGCCAGCCGATCGGCCTTGTCGGCAGCACCGGCTCCTCAACCGCATGCCACCTTCATTTCGAGATCTGGACCGCGCCGGGTTGGTACGAGGGTGGCAGCCCAGTCGATCCCTTGGCCTACCTGATGAAGTGGGACCGCTACAGCTAAGCCTTCCCCCAGTTTTGGGAATGATTCCCATTCTCTGATAGGGTGCGGCCCGTGAGCTGGGCGGAACGGGCAGCGAAGAAACTCGACGATGTGGGCTACCGGCGAGGCAAAGCGCGGCGCCAAGTGATCGAGCTGTTGGCGGAGGAGGCGTGTGCGCTGACGGCCCTGGAGATGGATCGGCGGCTACCGGCGGGGCGAGCGAGCATCTACAGGACGCTCGAGCAGCTGGAGGAGCTTCACCTCGTCCAGCGGATCGACATCGGGGGTGACGCGTCGGGCTATGAGCGACTCGACACCAGCGGGCACCACCATCACCTGATCTGCGAGGAATGCGGCAGCGTGGAGCCCTTTGCGGACCAAGGCCTGGAGAAAGCGATCGACGCGGTCAGCCGGGCTTCGGATTTCGCGGTCCAGGCACATGACGTCATCCTGCGGGGAACTTGCCCCTCGTGCGCGAGGCAGGATGCCTGAGCTCGCCCTCCCCCTTGCCGGGATCGCCGTGCTCGCCATCTTCGGGGGCGGCCTGATCGCGTTGCGGCTCGCCCACACGCTGCCGACGGTCATTGCCCTGAGCGGCGGCATCGTAGTCGCGGTGGCCCTGCTCGAGGTACTGCCGGAGGCGATCGAGAACATCGGCGACCCTCACGACGCGGTGCCGCTCGTCGCAATCGGCTTTCTCACCTTTTTCATGCTCGAGCGCGTCCTGGTGCTTCACCACCGCGACGATCCGAAGCAGGCGAGGTCGCATAAACGGGTCGGTGTGCTGGGCGCGTTGGGGCTCTCTCTCCACACCTTCACCGACGGGGTCGGGATCGGGCTCGCCTTCAGCGTCAACGCCGAAACCGGCTTCCTCGTCTTCCTCGCCGTCGTCAGCCACGGCTTCGCCGACGGATTGAACACGGTCGGCTTCGTGCTCAGCCAGTCGGGAGATAGACGTCAAGCGTTGCGCTGGCTGCGAATTGACGCAATCGCCCCTCTTTTCGGAGCGGCGGTCGGCTCGCTGATATCTGTCTCAGACCAGACGCTCGGCTACTTCCTGGCCGTCTACGCGGGCTTCTTCCTCTACATGGGGGCAACCGACCTGCTGCCGGAAGCCCATGCCCATGAGCACGACAACCACGGCTCATGGCGGCGAGTCGCCCTGACGTTCGCCGGCTTCGCGGCGATCTATGCGATCACCCTGATCGGCCACCCTCACTGACGAGGGCTGCCGTCTACTCCCACTCGATCGTTGCGGGAGGCTTCGAGGAGATGTCCAACGCGACTCGGTTGACCCCGCGGATCTCGTTGATGATCCTGTTGGAAGCCCGCTCCAACAGGTCGTAGGGGAGACGGGCCCAGTCAGCGGTCATCGCGTCGTCGGATGTGACTGCGCGGATCACGATCGGATAGGCGTAAGTGCGACCGTCTCCCTGGACGCCCACCGAGCGAACAACCGGGAGGACGCAGAAGGATTGCCAGAGCTGGCGGTAGAGCTCGGCAGCGCGGATCTCCTCTTGGAGGATGGCATCGGCGGTTCGCAGGATGTCCAGCCGCTCCCTCGTGACCTCGCCGCCGACGATGCGGATCGCCAGCCCCGGGCCGGGGAAGGGCTGGCGCCAGACCAACCGATCGGGAAGGCCCAGCTCGGCGCCGACCGCTCGCACTTCGTCCTTGAACAGCATTCGCAGCGGCTCGACCAGCTCAAAATCGAACTCCTCGGGCAGGCCACCGACGTTGTGATGAGACTTGATCGTCGCGGCGTGGTCGCTGCCCCCGGACTCGATCACGTCCGAGTAGAGAGTGCCCTGGACGAGGTAGCCGACGTCCTCGAGCTTCGCGGCCTCCTCCTCGAAGACGCGGATGAACTCCTCGCCGATGATCTTGCGCTTCCGCTCGGGGTCGTCGACTCCCGCCAGCTTCTCGAGGAACCGCTGCTCCGCGTCGACGTGGACGAGGGGTATGCCGAACTGCTCAAAAGCGGCGACCACCTGCTCGGCCTCGTTGAGCCGCATCAGGCCGTGGTCGACGAAGACGCATGTCAGCCTCTCCCCCACCGCCCGGTGCACCAAAAGGGCGGCCACCGAGGAGTCGACCCCGCCGGAGAGGCCGCAGATGATCCGGCCGTCGCCGACCTGGGCCTGGATTTTCGCCACCTGCTCGGCGATCACCGACTGCGGCGACCATTGCTGCTCGCAACCGGCGACGTCGCGTAGAAAGCGGGTTAGGATCTCCGTCCCGTAGGGCGTGTGCACGACCTCGGGGTGAAACTGGATCCCGTAGAGGCCGCGGTCGGGATGCTCGCAGGCGGCGACCGGGGAGCCGGGGCTGGAGGCGAGCGCAGTGAACCCGTCGGGCGGCTCGAAGACCACGTCGCGGTGGCTCATCCAGCAGCTTTGCTCCTCGGGCAGCCCGGCGAGCAACCGTCCGCCACCGTCGCGCAGGATCAGCTCGGTGCGGCCGAACTCTCCCGCCTCTGCCCCTTCGACCTTTCCCCCAAGCGCCTGGACCATCGCCTGCATCCCATAACAGATGCCCAGCATCGGGATCTCGAGGTCGAGCAGCTCCGTCGGGAACGGCGGTGCCCCGGGCTCGTACACCGAAGCCGGCCCGCCGGAGAGCACCAGCGCTTTCGGCGCCCGCTCATGAATCTTCTCCACCGGAGTGGTCGATGGAAGCAGCTCGGCGAACACTCCGCACTCACGTATTCGGCGAGCTATGAGCTGGGAGTACTGGCCGCCAAAATCAAGGACCAGAACCTCCTCGGTCGCAGGAGGCGACTCGACGTGATCGGCTCGGCCCTCATCGATGCCCGGCATGTCCTCCGCTTCGGGTCCGGGCATGCCGGGGTGGTGTCCATCCTGCTCACGCACCGCTGCGCCGACGAAAGGGCGCTCAGTCATCCGAGACGGCCACCCCCGCCGATACTGCTGCGCGGCCGTTGGATCCCATTCCGACGGACTGCTCGTTCTGCAGCTTCTTGCCCTCGCTCATCAACGCCGGGGCGACCATCACCTCGGCGCGCTGGAAGGAGCGAATGTCCTCATAGCCACAGGTGGCCATCGAGGTTTTCA